>SLQW01000008.1 GCA_007131295.1 Pseudomonadales bacterium
CGGGTGCAACCCCCGCGTTGGATTCTTCTGCTTCCGTCTCCGCGACGGTGCCGACATAACCATCCACCAGAGTGGTCAGCTGCCGGCGAATGCCGTCGTGATCACCTGCGAGACATTTTTCCTCGAGAATCTGCAGGCGCTTGTCCAGAACCGGCCAGTCCAGACACTGCTCGCGGGCGCGCATGATCATGGGGTGGCCGGCCGGTACCACATTGCCGTCGATGAGCAATTCCTCGTAGAGCTTCTCGCCGGGGCGCAAGCCCGTAATCGCGATCTCGATGTCGCCACGGGGATTGTCATCGTCACGCACGGTGAGGCCACTCAAGTGGATCATCCGCCGCGCAAGATCGTAGATGCGCACCGGCTTGCCCATGTCGAGGACGAAGACATCTCCATTGCCGCCGAGCGCGCCGGCCTGGAGCACGAGCTGGGCTGCTTCGGGGATGGTCATGAAGTAGCGGATGATGGCGCGGTCGGTGACCGTGACCGGACCGCCGCTGCGGATCTGCTCACGGAACAGCGGCACCACGGAGCCGGACGAGTCGAGCACGTTGCCGAAGCGGACCATGGACATGCGGGTGTCGCAGCCCGCATCCGCGGCCTTGGCCTGCACGATGAGTTCGGCCACGCGCTTGCTCGCGCCCATCACGTTGGTCGGATTGACCGCCTTGTCGGTGGAGATGAGGACGAAAGTTTCGACGCCGGCGGCCTGGGCCGCCTGCACCACCCGCAGGGTCCCGAAGGCATTGGTGCGCACGCCCTCGACCGGATTGTCTTCCACCAGCGGCACGTGCTTGTAGGCGGCGGCATGGTAGACCGTCTCGACGCCGTGCTGACGCATCAGTGTCTCCACCCGGCGGCCATCGAGGACGCTGCCGAGCGCCGGAATCAGCTCGAAGTCGAGCTCGCGACTGAGCATACGGGCGCGGAGCTCCCGCTCGATGCCGTAGAGGCCGTACTCGCTCTGCTCGAACAGCAGCACGCGTTTGGGGCCGCGGTCGAGAATCTGCCGGCAGAGCTCGCTGCCGATGGAGCCACCTGCGCCGGTGACCATGACGCAGCGATCTCGGATGCAGCGGTCGAGCAGTGCGACATCGGGAGGCACCGGCTCACGACCGAGAAGATCGTCGATTTCGACGTCGCGCAAGTCGTCAACCTTGCAGGCGCCGGAGACGATATCGGCAAGAGCTGGAACGGTCATGACGTGGACGGGTAACGCCTCCAGCAGCTCGACGATCTCACGGCGTCGCTGGCGGGTGGCCGAAGGCATCGCGAGCAGCACCGATTTGACCTTGCAGCTGCGCACCAGGTGCCCGATGTCGGCAGACGGATAAACAGGCAGGCCGCGGATCTCGGTGCTCCAACGCGCCGGGTTGTCGTCCACGAAGCCGATGGCGCGGTCGTGCTCGTCGTGCTCGAGCATGCCGGCAAGCTGGATACCGGCGGTGCCGGCGCCGTAGATGAGAACAGGCTGCTTGCGCCCACGGCTGTTGGTGGCAAGCCAGACGCGTGCCAGCAGGCGCGAACTGCCAAGACCGCCGGCGAGAAGCACAGGGAACAGCGCAAATGTGGCAACGGGTACGGGTTCGATGCGGATGGCCAGAACCGCGAGGAGGAACGCGACTGTGGACCAGGCAACACCTTTCGTGATGGTGAGCAGGGTCGGCAGACCCATGTAGCGCACGACGGAGCGGTAGAGACCCACCATGGCCAGCAGGGCAATGGAACTGACGATGACCAGGGGCAGCAGGTGCGGACTTTCGAGCAGGGGAAGCGGCAGCGGACTGCCGATGCCGAGGGCGAATGCACCCCAGATGGACAGGCTGACCACCACCGTATCGGTGCAGACCAAGAGCCGCCGTTTGACCGGGCGGGACAGCTCCACGAGCGCGCGGCGGAAGCCCAGGAGCAATCGATCTGAAGCGTCCATCAGCGATCCCACAAAATATGTAAGACGTCCGTGTACGCGGGCTGGACGACGTTCCGATCAAGCATTTCGATGCCCTGAGCCCCCAGTGCTTCGACCCTTACGGGCTTTTGCGAGTACCTCCATGCACTTACGAGTATAAGCACAAGTAGAGCATCAAGCATCAACCGAAAGCGTTCTGTGACCTACTTCTCTCAACGCGCGACAGCCTTGGTCGTTGACAGCATGCGATCGCTGCGGCGGAGAAGCGCCAGGCTCGAACGTTCTGGCTGGGGCGGGAGGGACAAAGCCGCGAAGGGGCAGCTTTGTGTGGGAAGGTGTGCTCGCCAACGGCGAGCGCGCCGATCGCGGACTGCGTCCTCATCGGCGCGTCGCAAATGCGACGGCGCCAGCTGATAGTCAAGGTGTCGCGTAGACGACGGCAACACTTGGCCCCGGCCTACCTGCACGCAGAGGGCAGGCGCTTGATTCGAGCGGGCTGCCTTGGCTCGGCGGCTGCTTTGCAGCCGATCGGTGCGCCGCGCCTGCGGCGCGGCACACCTTCCCACGAGAGGCGCGCTGCGGCGGCTGGGGGGAGGGATGATTCGTCGAACGGGGGTTCGAATCCAGGTCTACCCGCTGCGCCCAATGAAAAGGGGCCCGGTGGGCCCCTTTTCATTTGGCGGAGAGGGAGGGATTCGAACCCTCGATGGGCTTTTAACCCATACTCCCTTAGCAGGGGAGCGCCTTCGACCGCTCGGCCACCTCTCCAGGAGGCGCGCATGATAGCACGCAGCCCACGGATTCCCAGGACGCGGGGCCGCGGGCTCAGTCTTCTCCTTCGATCGTTCCGCTCGCGTCGTCACGTTCCCCTTGAATGCGCTGATAGATCTCTTCGCGGTGGACCGAGACGTCTTTCGGCGCATTGACGCCGAGCCTCACCTGATTGCCCTTGACGCCGAGCACGGTGACGGAAATCTCGTCACCAATCATGAGGGTCTCTCCCACCCGGCGGGTCAAAATCAACATACGAATTCCTCCAAGACGGCAACAGCGGCTCCTGCCGCTCACCGTGCCTACTCGTCATGCACGGACCGTACATCGGTCACCTGTACGAGCGTGAGGGCCTCCTTCCTTGCAACCCGTGTGGTACGTGATCTCCGGCGGATTATTTCGGGCAGCTGCACAGAGTAACATCCATTCAGACTTCCTCCTTTCCATTGCCCGACAGCTCGAACGCTTCGTGAATTGCCCGTACCGCAAGCTCGAGGTACTTCTCGTCCACGACAACGGAAATCTTGATCTCGGACGTCGAGATCATCTGGATGTTGATGTTCTCTGCCGCCAGCGCATCGAACATGCGCATGGCCACGCCAGCGTGAGAACGCATGCCAACGCCGACCGCGGAGATCTTGACGATCCGATTGTCGCCGGTGACCTCGCCGGCACCCATCTCGTCGGCAACGCTACGGACCAGGCGCATGGCGTCGGCGTAATCGCCTCGCTTCACGGTGAACGTGAAGTCCGTCTGCCCGGCCGCGCCCACGTTCTGGACGATCATGTCGACGTCGATGCCTGCGGCACTGACCGGCCCGATCATCTTGGACGCCACTCCGGGCACGTCCGGCGCACCCTGCACCGTGATCTTGGCCTCATCGCGGGCGAAAGCGATGCCCGAAACGACGGGCTGCTCCATGGTGTTGGACTCCTCTACCGTGATCAGTGTTCCCGGACCGTCGTCCTCGAAACTCGACAGCACCCGCAGCGCAATGCCGTACTTGCCCGCGAACTCCACCGAGCGTGGATGCAATACCTTGGCACCAAGGCTCGCCATTTCCAGCATTTCCTCGAAGGTGATGCGATCGAGCCGGCGCGCATCCGGGACCACCCTCGGGTCCGTAGTGTAGACACCGTCCACATCCGTGTAGATCTGACATTCGTCTGCCTCGAGCGCTGCAGCGAGGGCCACCGCGGTGGTGTCGGAACCGCCTCGCCCGAGCGTGGTGACGTTGCCGTCACCGTCGACACCCTGAAACCCGGCCACGACCGGCACCCGCCCGGCCTCGATATCCGCCCGCAGGCGCTCGGTGTCGATTTTCTTGATCCGACTGCGGGTGTGCTGGCCCTGGGTATGAATGGCCACCTGGTCCGCCAGGTAGGAACGTGCGGCGACACCTTGGTCGATCAGCGCCATAGCCGTCAGGGCGATGCTGACCTGCTCGCCGGAGGCAAGCAGGACGTCCATTTCGCGCTCTTCGGGGTCGCTATGGATCGCCTGGGCGAGATCGACCAGGCGGTTCGTCTCGCCGCTCATGGCGGAAACGACGACCACGACCTGATCGCCGGTGGCCACGAAGCGCGCGACGCGTTCCGCGACCGCTCGAATGCGCTCGACGCTGCCCACCGAGGTACCGCCGAATTTCTGAACGTAGAGCGCCATCTTCTCGCGAACCCTGAAACCATCACGCCGGCGTGAGCCGGCTCTATTGCGTCAGCACGACGCGCCCTTATCGGGCGCAGCCGCCTGTGCCTGGCCCGAATGTGACCGAACCCCGATTGTTCCGTGTTGGCAGCGGTGCTTCAGGCCGCCTGACGGGCAACCCAGTCCGTGACCGCCTCGAGCGCCGCCGGCAGGGCTTCCGGCCGCTCGCCGCCCCCTGCACGCGCCATGTCAGGACGCCCGCCCCCACGCGCGCCCACCTGATCGCCGACCCACTTGATCAGGTCTCCCGCCCGCAAGCGATCGGTAAGATCCGACGTCACGCCGGCGATCAGCGCCACCTTACCTTCGTGCACGGCAGCGAGCACGATCACCGCGCGTCCGAGCTTGTTCTTGAGCTGATCCAGGGTGCTCAGAAGCGTCTTCGGATCGGCGCCATCGAGCTGACGCGCAAGAACTTTGATGTCGCCCACGTCCACCGCACTGGAAGCGAGTTCGTCACCTTGCGCCGCGGCAAGGCGACCCTGCAGCGCTTGCAGCCGCTTCTCGAGGCTGCGCTGCTCTTCCATGACCGTCTGCACCTTGCGCTCGAGTTCCTCCGGAGTCGACTTCAGAGTCTCGGCAAGGCGGTCGACGAGCCGCTGCTGGCGATCCATCCACTCGAGGGCACCGGAGGCAGTGACCGCCTCGATACGGCGCACTCCGCTGGCGATGCCCTGTTCCGAGACGACGCGCAGAAGACCGATATCGCCGGTGCGGCGAACGTGGGTGCCACCGCAGAGCTCCACGGAGAAGCCCTCGCCCATGCTCAGAACGCGAACTTCGTCGTCGTACTTCTCGCCGAACAGCGCCATGGCGCCGCGTTCACGCGCCGCATCAAAGTCCATCAGCTCGGTGCCGACTTCGCTGTTTTCCCAGATCTTCTCGTTGACCCGCCGCTCGATGGCCGCAAGCTCGGCATCCGTCACCGGCTGGAAGTGGGAGAAGTCGAAGCGCAGCCGGTCCTCCGCCACCAGCGAGCCTTTCTGCTCAACGTGCGTACCGAGGACTTCGCGCAGCGCAGCGTGCAGCAGGTGCGTGGCGCTGTGGTTGCGGGCGACGCGCGCGCGGCGCGCGGCATCGACGCTGCAGCGGACGCGATCGCCGACCGCAAGCTGCCCCGCCTCGAGACGACCGATGTGCAGATGCTGGGCTGCGCCCGGGCGCGTATCGGTAACCGCAAAGCTGCAGCCATCGCCTTCGAGCTGTCCAGTGTCGCCCACCTGGCCACCCGCTTCTGCATAGAACGGCGTCCGGTCCAGGACAACGATGCCGCTCTGACCGGACTCGAGCGTATCTACAGCCTGGTGGCGATCGTCGCTGGTCGCGAAAAGCGCCACGACCTCGGCTTCGCCGGCCAGCGCGTGGTAGCCGGTGAAGTCCACTTCGCCGCGGACATCCAGGCCCCCATCGCCGGTGACGGCGAAGCGGCTGGCCGCCCGCGCTCGCGCGCGCTGGGCTGCCATCTCGCGCTCGAAGCCTTCGAGGTCCAGCTCGAGCCCGCGCTCCCGCGCCACGTCCGCCGTCAGGTCTACGGGGAAGCCATAGGTATCGTAAAGGCGGAACACCACCTCACCCGGAATCTCGCTGCCTTCGAGGCGGGCCACTTCCTGCTCGAAGACTTCCATGCCGGTGCCGAGCGTGCGGGCGAACTGTTCCTCTTCCTGCAACAGGATGCGGGCAACGCGTTCGGAGGCCGCCGAGAGCTCCGGGTAGGCCTCGCCCATTTCCCGGCTGAGCGACGCCACCAGGCGATGGAAGAACGGCTCGCTGCGACCGAGCTTGTGACCGTGGCGCAGGGCGCGGCGGATGATCCGCCGCAGCACGTAGCCACGGCCTTCGTTGCCCGGGACCACACCATCCGTGATGAGGAAGGCCGCGGCGCGAATGTGATCGGCAATGACCCTGAGAGACGCAGCCGCCGGTTCGTTGTCGCCCTTGGCCCCGGTTTCCTGCGCCACGGCGGCAATCAGGGAACGGAACAGGTCGATGTCGTAATTGCTGTGTACGCCCTGCAGCACCGCCGCGATCCGCTCCAGCCCCATGCCCGTGTCCACGCTCGGGCGCGGCAGTTCGGAGAGCGTCCCGTCCTCGGCGCGCTCGAACTGCATGAACACGAGATTCCAGATCTCGACGTAGCGATCGCCGTCCTCGTCAGGCGAGCCCGGCGGGCCACCTGCGACCTCAGGCCCATGGTCGTAGAAGATCTCGGAACAGGGACCGCAGGGGCCGGTGTCGCCCATGGCCCAGAAATTGTCGGCGTCGCCGAGACGGGTGACCCGCTCGGCGGGCACGCCCACTACGTCGGTCCACAAACGCGCGGCTTCGTCGTCGCTCTCGTGCACGGTCACCCAGAGCCGGTCGGCGGGCAGCTCGAGCCGCTCGGTGAGGAAGTTCCACGCCAGGGTGATGGCATCCTGCTTGAAGTAGTCGCCGAAGCTGAAGTTTCCGAGCATCTCGAAAAACGTGTGATGCCGGGCCGTGTAACCGACGTTCTCGAGATCGTTGTGCTTACCGCCGGCGCGCACGCAGCGCTGGGAGCTGGCGGCACGGGTATACGGCCGCTGCTCACGTCCGGTGAAGACGTCCTTGAACTGCACCATGCCCGCATTGGTGAACAGCAGCGTCGGGTCATTGCCGGGGACGAGCGGGCTCGACGGCACCACCTCATGGTCGTGCTCGGCGAAGTAGTCCAGAAAGGCCTTGCGGATCTCGGCGCTTTTCATCTCGTTCCCGGTCAGGAGGATTCCCTGTTGTCGCGGTCGTGCGGCGCGGGTCGCGCCACGATCACATTTGCCGCAGCGCCCAACGGCGCAGGCGACCCGTGGTCGAAAGGGCGCAAATTATAGCGAAGATGCCTGCCAGAGCCGAGAGGTGACGCAGGGTGCAGGCCGCACGGATCCGAATTCAACGTAGCCTGCGGACTTCCTCATCTGCCAGACGTTCGGCAAGCCAGACCTTGATGAGCGACTGGTAGGGTACGTCACGTTTGTTTGCTTCGAGCTTGATTCGCTCCAGCAACCCGACCGGGAAACGCATGGACACGGCCTGAGTCGACGGCTTCAGGTTCGCGAGGCGCACCTTTTCAGCCCGCCCCCAGTCAATCAGGTCCGACGAGTCGTGCTGCTCCCAGAACTCGCGTTCCTCTGCTTCACTGCGAAACGTCGGGATCTTCTTGCGTCGCTCTGCCATAGATACCTCGTTCCCGCCTGTGCATGTCTCGGGCAGAGATTACGCGGATGCGCGTAGCGCCATGTCGCAGTGTGAAGGTGACATGCAGCCGGCGGCCTGCGTCAGTGACCCCGAGCGCATGAAACCTCGATTCCGTCGCACTGTGGCGAGGATCATCCACAACGAGCAGCGGCTCGTTCAGAAAAACCTGCTCTGCCTCCGACTGGGTGACGTCGTGCTTGTCGCGGTTCTTGCGCGCATTGCCGCCGTCCCAATCGAATCCTTCGATACGTGACCAGTCAAGCATACTTGTATATGTTCATAATATACAAGATACAAGAAGTCAGGGCAGTGGTCCGAGTACGCGCATGACGAGACCTTCGGGGAAACCACGCCCGGCGAGGAAGCGGGCCCGGCGCGCCCACTCGCGCCGATCGGCCGCGGGTGCGTCGCCGAAGCGCTTGCTCACTGCCTCCAGCGCCAGCTCAGGCCAGCTGTCTTCGTAGGCTTCGAGCAGGCTGTCGACGGCCGTGGCATCGAGCCCGCGCTGGCGGAGGTCTGCGCGGATCCGCAGCGGACCCTGGCCGCGATTGCAGCGGCTGCGGACGAGCACTTCGGCATAACGGGCGTCGGACTGCAGTCCGTCCGCCTCGAGCTGATCGAGGGTGCGTTGGATGAGGGCCTCGGTGGTGCCTGGGTCCGCGGGCGTCGTCGGCCCGTCGGCGCTTTGCGCCGCCTGGGCTCTCCCACAGTGACGGCGGAGTTTCTCGGTCAGTTCGAGGCGGCTGTGCTCGCGGCGGGCGAGCAGATCCATGGCGTAGCGACGCAGCGTCCGCAGGACTTCGCCGCTCGCCGCAGCGCCATCGTCACCCTCCCCGCCCGGGGGACCCGGCTCCCCTTGCCGACCGTCGGTCATGCCTGCCGAGGCCTGACCGCGGGTCAGGCACTCTCCTCCGCTTCCGCGGAAGCGTCCGCAGACGCGAGCTCGGCTTTGTCACCAGTGCCGGCATCGCTCGCCGGGCGGGTGGAGCCCGGCAGAAGCTGGCGCCGGATCTCGCCTTCGATCTCCGCCCACATGTCCGGGTGCTCGGCCAGGAAGTCCGCCGCGTTCTTCTTGCCCTGGCCGATCTTGTCGCCTTTGTAGGCGTACCAGGCGCCGGACTTCTCGATCAGGCCCTGCTTGACGCCGAGATCGATCACTTCGCCAAGGCGGAAAATACCCTTGCCATAGAGGATCTGGAACTCGGCCTGCTTGAAGGGTGGCGCGACTTTGTTCTTGACCACCTTGACCCGGGTTTCGTTGCCGGTGACCTCGTCGCCCTCCTTCACCGCGCCGATGCGGCGAATGTCGAGGCGTACCGAGGCGTAGAACTTCAGCGCATTGCCGCCGGTAGTGGTCTCCGGCGAACCGAACATGACGCCGATTTTCATGCGGATCTGGTTGATGAAAATCACCAGGGTGTTGGAGTTCTTGATGTTGCCGGTCATCTTGCGCAGGGCCTGGCTCATCAACCGCGCCTGCAGGCCGACATGGGAGTCGCCCATTTCGCCTTCGATCTCGGCCTTGGGTGTCAGCGCCGCGACGGAGTCCACCACCACCACGTCGACGGCGCCGGAGCGCACCACCATGTCGCAGATCTCGAGCGCCTGCTCACCGGTGTCGGGCTGGGACACGAGCAGATCGTCGGTATTGACGCCAAGGCGTTCGGCGTAGACCGGGTCGAGCGCGTGCTCGGCATCGATGAAGGCGCAGGTGCCGCCCATTTTCTGTGCTTCGGCAATGACCTGCAGCGTCAAAGTGGTCTTGCCCGAGGACTCCGGACCGTAGATCTCCACAACTCGGCCGCGGGGGAGACCGCCGACACCGAGGGCGACGTCGAGCCCGAGCGACCCGGTGGAGATGGCCGGCACGCTGACCTGCTGGCGATCGCCGAGCCGCATCATGGAGCCTTTGCCGAACTGGCGCTCGATCTGGGAGAGGGCGGCACTGAGTGCCTTGTCCTTGTTCGCGTCCTGGGCCATCTGCTCGGCTCCCCGTCTGGTGGCGTGATACGAATGCAGCCGCAATAAGGCTAACTGGATGCTTGAACAGTACCACGTGCGTCTGCGGTACGCCAGCCCCCGGCTGGCAGATCTGGCGGATTCTAGCGTGAGCATTCGGCCCGGATCAGCCGTAGTCAGGTCGCAAGCAGACCGACGGCGCCATCGAGACTGCGTCGCACCGTTGCGCCGCGGACTGCAGAGCGATCGCCTTGGAAGCGCTCCACCGCAGTCTCCGTGCGGTTACCGCGGCTGGCCCAGGCGAACCAGACCGTGCCGACTGGCTGGAGGACCTCTCCGCCACCAGGCCCGGCGATGCCGGTGACCGCGAGGGCCATGTCGGCGCCGGTGCGTTCGCGCGCGCCCTCGGCCATGGCGCGCGCTACGGGCTCACTGACGGCGCCATGACGGGCGAGAAGTTCCGCATCGACTCCGAGCAGGCGCTGCTTCATGGCCTCGGTGTAGGTGACGAGGCCGGCGGCGAACCAGCCCGAGCTGCCGGCGAGGGCCGTGCAGGCGGCGGCGATGCCTCCACCTGAGCAGGACTCCGCGGTAGCGAGCCACCAGCCGCGGGCGAGGAGGTGTTCGGCGAGGTCGCTGACGAGTGCTTCGAGATCGGGGTCGAGGTTCATCGGTACTCGGGGTCCTCGTCCTGATTCAGACGGCGGCTGCGC
>SLQW01000157.1 GCA_007131295.1 Pseudomonadales bacterium
GATGCAAGCAACAGCAACGCACCATCGTAGTCGCCCATTTCCCCGGTACGTCGCTGCGGAATGGCCTTCACGAATGCTTCGCGGGCGTCGCTCTCCAGCAACGTAGCGCTGACCGGACTGAGGAAGTATCCCGGCGCGAGGGCGTTGCAGCGGATGCCAAAACGGGCGCCTTCGAGCGCGATCTGTCGCGTGAGCTGCAGCACGCCGGCTTTGGATACGGCATACGGCGTGACGCCCTTCTGCTGGCGGTATGCAAGAATGCTGGCGATGTTCACGATATTGCCGCCGCGCCCAGCCTCGATCCACCGGCGGGAGGCTTCTCGCGAAACCAGCCACACCCCCTTTAGATTCGTTTCGAGTACCGCATCCCAATCATCTTCTTCCAGCGTAATGTAGGTGAAGACGCCCGGCTCCATCCCGGCATTGTTGATGATGACGTCGGGTAGACCAAGGCCCTCCGCCGCCTGCTCGAAGCCCTGGCTGACACTTGCGCTGCTGCGCACGTCCATCTCGATGCACATGGCATCGTGACCCGCATCGCGGAGCTCGTCGATGCGCTGACGCAGCTTGTCCATGCGCCGCGCAGCCAGGATCACGCGAGCACCACTCGCGGCCAGCACCCCGGCGAAGTGGTGGCCGAGCCCACTCGAGGCACCGGTGATCAATACGTTCTGACCTGCCAGGGAAAACTGCTCGCTCGTCATGCATGCTGCTCCTTGCTGAGGGCACCGTCTTGCACCGCCGGACAATCGGCCCGGCCACAACCGCCAAGGTCGGGTAACGCTTCGGGCAAGCGCTGCCCATCTGCTTGATCTCGCTCGCCATGCGCCACGCTGAAAGGTTCGCCGCAGGCCCTGCAGAGGCGCAGATCACCTGGCTTCAGACCAGCAGCAAGCCCGACCCGATCGTCAAAAACGAAACAATCACCCCGCCAGCGGCTGGCGCCTTCCGGCCGCGCAGCGAGATAGGCGAGAACACCGCCGTCGAGTTCGTACACCGTGCGGAATCCTTGCGACCGCATCCAGGCCGCCGCCTTGGTACAGCGAATCCCCCCGGTGCAGTAAATGGCTACCGCAGGCAGCTGCTCCGGGTCCAGGTGCGCCTCGACCCAGGCAGGGAAATCGCGAAAGCTCTCGGTTTCTGGCTCGACCGCACCATCGAAACGGCCCACCGCCACTTCATAGCGATTGCGTACATCGACCACGGGAATATCCGGGTCATCGAGCAAGGCATCCCACCTGTCGGGGCCCACCGGGTTGCTCGCTTCGAAGTCGAGCTCACTGCAGCTACGCCCGAGCGTGACGATCTCCTCCCTGATTCGAACCCGCAGCCGTCGAAACGGCCTTCGCTCCCCGGCCGGACTGCGCTGCAAAGGCAGCGTCCCGCAATACGACGATAGACCTGCTTCGAACGCATCGAGGCCCTTGGTCGTACCGGCCACGCTCAGATTGATGCCCTCCGACGCGACCAGAATGGTGCCGAGAAGCTCCGTAGCGGCAGCCAGGGCTTCGAGTTCCGCACTCAGGGCCGCCGGTTCGGCAACCGGAAAGAAGCGATAGCCGGTGGCGACCCAGAGCTGCTCAGCCACGCCCACCGCCACCGAGACAGGCAGGAGACTCCGGAACCTCGCCGAAGCGACTCTCCCATTCGTTCGGGGTATAGGTGTGCAGTGCCAGCGCGTGGACGCCTCCAGCCAGCTCTTCCGCGAGCAAGCCGTTTATGCGGCGATGGCGCGCGATCAAGCGTTCACCGGCGAAGGCGTCGGCTACCAGGACTACCTTGAAGTGGGTTTCCGAGCCTGGCGGGACGTTATGGCTACCGCTCTCGTTGCTGACGTCGAGATACGCCGGCGACAGGGCCGCGATGAGTTTTTCCTCGATGGACGTCTGCAGGGACATGCCGCCTCCGTTTCGCTGCGGATGCAGATTGTACTCCGAGCGGGGGCACAGCTTCAGCTACGGCGAGCAAGCCGGGCGTTCGCCGCACCGCCGAGTGCCACTGGCACTCCTCGCGTCGCTGTTGGTGTTCTTGCCGTCCATGGCGGGAGCTTGTTTAGGATTGACCCCCTGCCCGGCCATCCTTGGCCGGGCGTTCGCCGCACCGCCGAGTGCCACTGGCACTCGGCAAGCGGTGCGGCTCACCCCTTGCCGGTGAGCTGGTAGACACCATCCCAGTCGGTGGCGGGAGGCGCCTCGAGAAACACCCGGCAGCGATCGACGTAAGTCAGGGCGGGACCGTCGTCCGGGTCAAGTTCCAACACCTGCTGGAAACCCTCCAGAGCAGCCTCGAAACGCTGCGCGCGGTAGGCTGCAAGGGCATCGCGATAGCGCTCGGCCAACTCGGCTCGGCCTGGATCGAGCTCTCCCTTACGGCCCAGCAGTTCGTACACCCGAACCGGTTCTCGCCGCCCCACCACCCGGATGAGGTCCAGCTCCCGCGCCTCGACGACGTCCCGGGCCTGTTCGTAGGTGTTCTCCGAGATCATCGCGTAGGTACCGTAGAATTTGTTCGCACCTTCGAGCCGCGCGGCGAGATTCACCGCATCGCCCATCATCGTGTA
>SLQW01000104.1 GCA_007131295.1 Pseudomonadales bacterium
TCGCCCGGGTCTTCGGCGCCTGGAACGTTGGCGACGAAGTCGTAGCCGGGCAGGAGCTGGCCCTGCAGGTCAGGGTGGCCGCTGAGAACGCCGGTGTCGAGTACGGCCACGTGGACGTCCGGGCTGCCCTCGGTCCGCTCCCAGGCCAGGGGCAGCTGGATGTTGCCGTAGTGCCACTGATCCTGAAACAGCGGGTCGTTCGGCTCGTTGACCTGTTGCGCCTCACGCAGGTAGTTGGGCTCCACCCACTCGTAGCGCCCGCTGTGGCGGAGAAGCTTGACTGCCTCCAGGGTGGCGTAGCGCTCCCGCGCCTTTGGCAGGGGCGAGCGATCCAGTGCCGCCAGCCGCCCGGAAGGCTCTTGCCCGCCCTGGCGCCGCAGGCCAGTGCCCGCGGAGGTCTGCTCCAGGCGCGCCAGGCGCATTTGCGCGGGGTCACGGCCGGCAACCATCTGGTAGGCGACCGGAGCTGGCACCGCAGCGGCCTGGATGCGCTCAGGGCCGAGAATGATCTCGCCGGGAATCACCGCCGTGGCATCGCGACCGTGGCCGGCCATGCCGCTGCTGCTGCCGCCGATGGTGACCACGTAGGTACTGGCGCCGCTGAAGGCCGCGACCTCGAGCGTGAACGAGCCTGCTTCCGGGACGTCGAGGCTGTCCGTAGGCCCGGTTCCCAGTGACTGGGCGACCAGTGCGCCGCTGGCATCGTAGAGGTACAGGTCGAGATCGTTACGGGCGATGTTGTTGCTGTCCAGATTGGGATTGCCGATGACCAGCTCGACCCGCTCGCCGCCTGCCGCCTGGAAGCGGTAGAAGTCGGATGCGTCGCCGAGCGGCTGCGTTGCGCCCTCTGGGCCGGCCCCCGCTCGGGCCAGATAGCCGCCAATGACAATCGGGGGCGTCACCGCCTGGGCCAAATCGAGGTCGCTGTTATCGGAGCTGATCGGCGACGGCACATTGGGGTCGTTGGTGCTTCCGTCGACGGCACTGGCGCTGCCGATGAGCAGCGTGCCGCTCACCGTGAAGGTTCCCGGCGGTGATTCGGCCGTGACGCTGCGGGTAGCGGTGCCGGTCCGGTCGGCCGTGTTCGTTACCGTGAGCCGGGGCTGAAAGTCTCCGGGCTCAGCATAGGTGTGCTCGACCTGGACGCCGCTGCCCGTAGCGCCATCGCCGAACTGCCAGCTGTAGCTCGTGATGACGCCGGAGCCGGCCTGCGAGGCGGAGGCATCGAAAGTGACTGTCAGCGGAGCCTCACCCTGTTGCGGGGAGACGGTGAAGCTGGCGGTGGGCGCCGGCGGAGGTTGCTGCTGTGGGCCGGGGCCGCCGCCCCCACTGCAGGCGGAGAGCAGGAACGCCAGCGCCAGGAGCATCACGGCGCTCGCGGTCGGAGGTCGGCGGGCCGGGCACCTGGCAAGCCGCGCGTTCCCGAAGGCATCGAACATCGGTGCTATCCTGCGCCCGCCTAGCCTTGTGCGCCGGGTCGAGACAAACGAAAGGAGAGTCGAAAATGACGGAACGGGGAAGTGAAAGCAATCGCCAGTGGCGTCTCAAGAGCCGACCTGTGGGTATGGTCACAGAATCCGATTTCGAGCGGGTCGAGGATCCGGTACCGACGCCGGGCGAGGGCGAGTTCCTGGTCCGCAACCTGTTTTTCGCCTTCGAGCCGGCCATGCGAGGTTGGCTCAACGACGTCAAGAGCTATGTGCCTCCTGTGGCGCTCGGCGAGGTCATGCGGGCTACCTGCGTCGGCCAGGTCGTGGAATCCAGGCATCCTGACTTCCAGCCGGGAGAGCTCGTTTCCGGACTGTTCGGCTGGCAGGACTACACCGTGACCGATGGCCAGGACTCGCTGCTGCGCAGGCCGGTGGTGAAGGTGCCAGCAGGCATACGCCCGGAGCGGACGCTGAGCGTGCTCGGCGGAACCGGCCTCACCGCGTACTTCGGCATGCTGGACATCGGCGGCGTCAAGGCCGGGGATGCCGTTCTCGTATCCGGTGCCGCAGGTGCCACCGGGTCTGTTGCCGGGCAGATCGCCCGGATCAAGGGCGCGACTAAGGTGGTGGGTATCGCCGGTGGCCCCGAGAAGTGCGGGTGGCTCACGGATGAGCTGGGCTTCGACGCCGCGATCGACTACCGCAGTGAAAACGTCAACGCACAGCTCAAGGAGCTGTTTCCGGACGGTGTGGATCTGTTCTTCGACAATGTCGGCGGCAGCATTCTCGACGATGCACTGCTGAACATGGCCCAGTTCGGCCGCATCGTGATCTGTGGTGGGATCTCCGCCTACAACGAGACCGAGTTACCGCCGGGGCCGCGCAACTACATGCAGATCGTGATTCGGAGGCTTACGGTGCGAGGCTTCATCCTCATCGACCACATGCAGGATGCGAATAGGGCACGGAGCGACCTGTCGGAGTGGCTCGCCAGTGGGGAACTTAAGGGGCGGGAGGATATTCAGCAGGGCTTCGATATGGCTCCGGCGACATTCCTGCGCTTGTTTCGCGGCCAGAACATCGGCAAACAGCTGCTCAAGGTTGCCGATCCGCCGCTCCCTGTTAAGTGAATAAGTGAAAGGAAAGAGAGGTCGGCGCCGCGAGCCCTATTCCGTGACATCAGCTCGCGCGCTGGCGACGCCTCAAGCCACTTTGGATGGCGGTAACGTGCACGCGGACGCCTGAGGCTGGCAGGTTCGATCGAAGCGCGGCCCGAAAACCAGTCGCCGAGGCAGGGCCTGACGCTGCCCTGCTTCCGCCAGAACATTCACGGCTGCGTCCAGATCCTGACGCGCAAGCGCACCAAGGAAGCGAAGCAGATATGTTTGGGGCCGTCGTCCGAGTTCAGTCTTCACCTGTCACTGCCTCGCTGTCGCGACATGAAAAAGGCGTGGGCGACGAGTCGCGGAACTCAAGTCGTATGCAGCAAAAGTCGGGGAGGGGAGGGAGTGCTGCGCCACGCCGAAACTAAAATACCAAGTCCCTCACTCGACTTTGTCTACATTATGTCAAGGTATTGTTCAGGTCAAGACTGTTGCGTCATATGATGTGCAGGTTTTGTTCTAAACGCTCAGTCGGTCAGTCCTTCCATCTCGGCAACGTTTTCCAGCGCTTCTTCGATAAGCGCTCGAGCATGCGCGCTGATCCGATGGAGATAAGCATGCAGTGCGGCATCGTCCGGATTGCGATGTTTGCAGTTGGCGCTATAGGCCTCGAACGCTGTGAGGCTACCGATGAGGGTGATCAGGTGCTCCGGACATTCGCACTCTACGGAGCGAGAGACACTGGCCAGCTGAACCAGCTCTTCGTCCCGAAACCGGCGCGGAGGGATGCCCTCGCCGAGATCTGAGGACAGGTTGGTCGCCGTTTGCGGTTCTTCGTCGCGGTCAGTGCGATCGTAGAGGCAGGCGAGCTCGAGTTCCTCGAGCGAGACCGGTGAGCGCAGGATCACCGCGCCGCGTTCGCGCAAGGCCTTGAAGACGTCGTGGCGACCGAAACCGCATACGAGCACGGCGTGTCGGGCTCCGGACGCATCCAGCAGCTCTCCCAGCTCGTCCACGGTATCCGGATAGACTCCAGCGTATTCCATGACAATGACCTCGGGTGCGAGCGATGTCAGCTGGCGCTGGAAGGAGTCGAAGTGCTGATATGCGCCCGCCAGCTGAATGCCCGGCAGGCGGTCCAGGGATGCCTGCAGCATGCTCGTCAGCGATTCGCCGTAGGCAGCGACCCGTACCGGATGGGTCGCGAAATGATCGCTGCGCTGGCTGCTGCGACTGTCCTGCTGCAATCGCTCTCTGAGCTGTTCGTCGGTAAGGTTGGCAACGGAGCTTATGGCGTTGCCAAGGTCAACGAGCTGCTTGATCATGGTCAGCCGCTCGACGTCGGCGCGGTTGTAGATGCGTCCGAGCGCTTCGGTCCGGCGGGTTTCGACGACACCGTACCGGCGCTCCCAGGCGCGCAGGCGATCGACGGATATTCCGGTCAGGCGGGCAACTGCGCCGATGCGGTAGGTATGGGTATCGTCATCCGGCGGAGCGTTTCGAGTCATGGGATAGTTCTCTTATGGCAGGTTTTGGCACGGTACCCGTTTAGCTAAACCGGCGCAGTATAGAGGATTTTTTACTTTCGTACAGGATTTGTTCAATATTTGACCGGACACATTCTGAACGCAGCGAGGCAGGCAGCTTCGCATCGGGCGGGGGAGCCGAGGATGCAGCGGAACATTGGACTTTTCCTCGAGAAGCGGGCCTTCCTGAGCCCGAAGCGGGAAGCCTTCTTCGACGGCGAGAATACGCGTCTGACATTCGCCGAGCTGGCCGAGCGTTCACACCAAGTGGGCAATGCGCTGCTCGAGTCCGGCGTCAAGCCCGGTGATCGGGTCGCATTGCTGTTGATGAACGGTGCAGAGTTCCTAGAGAGCTTCTTCGCCATCGCCAGGATCGGGGCCGTCGTCGTGCCCTTGAACTGGCGGCTGGTGGCGGATGAGCTCACCTTCATCCTCGACGACAGCGGCACCACGACGCTGCTGTTCGGAGAAGAGTTTCGCGATACGGTTACGGACATTCACGGTCGCAGCGGGGCGACGGCGGTCGAGCGCTGGATCGAAGTGGGCCGGGACGCGCCGGCTGCATTCGCGACGCCCTATATGGCCTGGCGGGATGCGGCGCCAACCCGGCCGCCGCCGGTAGGTGCCAGCGATGACGATCTGCTCTACATCATGTACACCTCAGGGACGACCGGGCTTCCCAAGGGTGTGATGCACACCCATAGCACGGCCATGTGGGGTGTGCTCACCATCGCCGCCACCGCGGATCTGCGGCTGGGTGATCGCTACCTCATGGCGCTGCCCATGTTCCACGTCGGGGCATTGACGCCGGCGACGCTCAACATCTACCTCGGCGTAAGCAGCATCGTCCTGCGGGCTTTCGACCCTAAGCAGGCCTGGGCACTGATCGAAAGCGAGGCCATCACTACCGCGCTTGCGGTGCCCGCCATGTTGAACTTCATGCTGCAGGTGCCGGAGCGCGAGCAGTACAACCACGACAGCCTGCGCTGGTGCATGTCGGGGGCGGCGCCTGTGCCGACATCGCTCATCGAGAGCTATGCCAAGCTCGGTATCGAGATTCATCAGGTCTACGGGCTCACCGAATCCTGCGGGCCCGCCTGCTTGAGCGATCCGGACAGCGCGCTGGAGCGGATCGGCTCAACGGGCAAGGCGTTCTTCCACACTGAAGTGAAGATCGTCGGCGAGAACGGCGAGACCTGCCCGCCGAACGTGCCCGGTGAGGTGTGGGTGCGGGGTGCGCACGTGATGACCGGCTATTGGAATCGTCCTGACGCGACTGCGGAGACCATCGTCGATGGCTGGTTGCGTACCGGCGACGGGGCGATCATGGACGAGGACGGCTATGTCTTCATCCAGGATCGCATCAAGGACATGATCATCTCCGGCGGTGAGAACATCTATCCTGCGGAGATCGAAAACGTGCTCATGGCACATGAAGGGATTCGTGAGGCGGCCGTGATCGGTCAGCCGTCGCAACGCTGGGGCGAGTCGCCGTTCGCGGTCGTGGTCCGCGCGGATCCGAAGGTGGACGAAGCGGTCGTCATGCGCTGGTGCGGGGAACATCTCGCCCGTTACAAGCTGCCACGGGGCTTGATCTTCGTCGACGAAATCCCGCGCAATCCGAGTGGCAAGATCTTGAAGCGCGTCCTGCGCGAACAGTTCCCAGGACCGGCGTCGGAGTGATTCGAGTACGCGCCTGCGGCGGCACTCAGCGGATGATCGCTACCGACGCCGGGAGGTCGCCGAGCAGCTCCCGCAGGTCGACATGCTCGCGAACCTTGGGCGTGTCGGGTAGCAGCAGGAGTCGCGGACTGCGTTGTGCGCAGAGCCTGCGAAGCTCGGCAAGGTCGGTGATGCGGGGTATGGGATCGGGTTCGTCGTAATCCTCTTCGCTGATGTGCAGGCCACAGACTTCCAGCGGCAGATCATCGGCCTCCGCGATGGCGGCGCCCTGCTCAGCCGCACGCTGTGCGACCTCGCTACCGTCATCGAGTACCAGCACCGAGCGTCCGGTCGCCCACGGCTCGTCCACGAACAGCAGGCTAACCGGCGCGGGGCTCTGGGCCACGGCATCCACCAGTTGCTCCGGCGCGACGCCGAGCCAGGTGCGCAGGCCCGCGCTCTGCAGCGAGCGGCCCACCACCAGTAGATCCGCATCCGCCAGCGCGCGGCGCAGCTCCGTGAGGACGTCGCCGCGCAGGCGTCGGAAGCGCACCTGAGTGCGCAACCGGTTCCTGGCCTGTTCGAAGGCCTGCTCGAACTCCCGGGCGCAGGCATCGAGCTGCAGCCGCAGCAGGTTGCTGTCCAGGGCACGGCTGGCGAAACCCGTCACGCGGATCTCGCGGGCGAACGGCAGGGTGGCCAGGCGGCTGAGATTGGCGTCCTCGATGAAAACGGCGGTGAGTTCGGCCTGGCCCCGGCGGCACAGGGTCGCAACTGCCTCGAGCGCATCCCTGCGCGGGGCTGCTGGGTCGAGCGCGATGAGGATACGGCGGCGGTTCACGGATTATCCTCCGGTGCGGGTGGGGGGCCCGAGGCCGGCGGCACCGGCTCGCCAGGTGCGGTGGTCTGGACGACGGTTTCGCGGCCGAGGCGGCGGGTCAACTCCGAGAGCTCCTCGATCCGCTGCTGGACCCGGCCATTGAAGGACT
This sequence comes from Pseudomonadales bacterium, assembly GCA_007131295.1. GTDB lineage: Bacteria > Pseudomonadota > Gammaproteobacteria > Pseudomonadales > Azotimanducaceae > SLTB01. The sequence goes on from SLQW01000104.1 coordinate 6,711, forward strand.
GTTCCGGCCAGCGGCCGCTATCATCGCGGGTGCCGGCTTCGAGCCCGGAAAGCAGGGCCAGTGCGTCATCGATAGTTTCCATGGTCCAGACAGTGAAGCTTCCATCGGCGATGGCGGCGACGACGTCCGTACGCAACATCAGGTGACGGAGATTGTCGGCCGGGATCAGTACACCCTGGGAGCCGTTCAGACCGCGGGCGACGCAAACATCGTAGAAACCCTCTATTTTCTCGTTGGCCCCACCGATTGCCTGAACCCGCCCGTACTGATCCATGGATCCAGTGACGGCGATGTCCTGGCGCAGAGGGACCTCCCCGAGTGCGGAAAGCAGGGCGCAAACTTCTGCCACCGTGGCGCTGTCTCCTTCGATACCGCCATAGGACTGCTCGAAGGCAATGGATGCATGCAGCGAGAGCGGGTTGCGGGGAGCGTAGCGTTGGCCAACGAAAGCGGCGAGGATCATGACCGCCTTGCTGTGAATGTTGCCGCCGAGCCTGGCCTCGCGTTCGATGTCGACGATTTCACCGCGGCCGAGACGCGCGGTGGCAGTAATGCGTGATGGCTGGCCGAAAGCGAAGTCGCCGATCTGCAGCACCGACAGACCATTTACCTGGGCAAGCTGTTTGCCTTCGGTGGCAATGACCACGGTGCCGCGGACGATGCGCTCAAGAACGTCGTCGCGGATGCGCTCCAAGCGCTCGACGTGCGCATCGATCGCGGCCTGCACGTGACTTGCATCGATCACTTCCGCGTCGACGCTGCGGGCGATGTGATCGGATTCGCGAACCAGGTCCGCCAGGCGCCTGGTGTGCGCCGAGAGCTTTTCCGCATCGCCGACAAGGCGCGCGCTGTGATCGACGATGCGGGCGACTGCGTCCGGTGCGAGTGGGTGCAGTTTTTCGTCGCGCGCGATGCTGCCGAGCAGGTGTGCCAGACGCAGGGCATTGTCGTCGCTGCGATCCACGCGATCGGACAGATCCGCGGGCACCTTGAAGAGCTGGGGAAAATCCGGGTCGTAGGCCGACAGCAGATGATAGATATAGCGTGCGCCGAGCAGGATGACTTTGACGTCGAGTTTGATCGGCTCCGGGTCGAGGCTCAGGGCATGACCGAAGCTCAGGTACTCCGCTGCCGTCTCGATCCTCGCTTCACCGTCGAACAGCGCCCGCTTGAGCGCATCCCAGGCGAAAGGCTTGCTCAGGAGTCTCTCGGCCTCGATCACGAGATAGCCGCCGTTGGCCTTGTGCAGGGCGCCTGGCTTGATCAGGGTGAAGTCAGTGACCAGCGACCCCAGCTCGCTGCGGTACTCCAGTCGCCCGACGAGGTTTTCCAGGGTCGGATGGTTCTCGAACACTACCGGGGCGCCGCCCCCGTCGCTGTGGTCGATGAGGAGATTGACCCGGTAGCGGCTGTAGAAATGTTCGGGCGATCGGAAAGGCAGATTACCTTGGGAGGGGCCCTGCTCATGCTCGAGGGCGAGGATCGTCTGAGCGTTGTCGATCACGTCACCGGCGACGCCCTTCAGCCAGGCAACGATCGCAGCCCAACCCTGCCAACGACGGCGCAGTGGGGCGATCAGCCGATCCACGGCAGTCTCGATGAACTCCCGCGCGGTCGCCTTCTGCTCGCGAACCAGCCGCTGCTGCCGAGCGGGCAGGTCCTGAAGCTGTTCCATGAGCCGTTCGGACATGGTCTCGATGGCCTTGCCGATGGCTTCCTGTTCCTCTTCTGGCAGGGCCTGGAACGCATCGTTGTCGAGCACCTTGCCGTCGCGGACTGGCGCGAAGGCGAAGCCCTGCGGTGTCTGCAGCAGGGTCAATCCATGGCTCTCCGCCTCTTCCTGGAGCGTTGCGAGAGCTTCCTTCTGCTGCTTCTCGAAACCCTGCTGCAGCTCGCCCATGCGGCGCTGGAAGGCTTCCTCGCGGAACAGAGAAGGAATGACCGAGCGCAGATCGTCGACGAACTGATCGGCATCACGGGCGAGGCGGTGGCCTTCGCCCGCTGGCAGGCGCAATGCCCTGGGCCGATCGGGATGGTCGAAGTCGTTGAGGTAGCACCAGTCTGCCGGGCTGGAACGCTCAGCGGCGGCCTCGCGAACGAGCCCGTCGACCAGATGCCTCCGGTCGGTGGCGGGGTCGCCGAGTACGAACAGGTTGTAGCCGCTGGCGCGCATGTCGAGGCCGAAACGCAGCGCCCTGGATGCCCGCTCCTGACCGATGCCGTCCTGCAGCGGCGGCAGATCGGCAGTAGTTGCGAACTCGAACAGCGACACGGGTGTTTCGAGGCGAACCTGGCTGGCTTCGAGCGTCCTGATCATCTGACTCCTCCTTACGTGAGGATGATCGCACAGGCGAGGGAGGTGGATCTTGATCCGGATCAGCCGCCGTTCGCCCGGTCGGACGAGACGGTATACGCTGCTCCTGCCGAGAGCTCGAGGAGACGTACGTGGAACTGATCGAACTGGAGGAGAGGCTGCTGCCCTTTGTGCGCAGCAAGTACGGGGATCCGCAGGCAGAGGTTTTCGGGGTCCACAAGATGCCTGGCCACGCCGGCTTCGCTTATGGTTTCAGCGTCCGGAGCGGAGGTCGGGAAGAGGCCTGGTTCCTGCGTCTGCCACCGCCGAACGTGCAGTGGCGTGGAACTGCGGACGTACTGCGGCAAGTAGCCGTTTTGAACGCGCTCGATGGCACGGACGTGCCGCACTGCAGCGTGCGCTGGAGCGGCGGCGAGGGCACCGAGCTGGAGTGGTTCGACCGACCCTATTTCGTGGTTCCCAAGCTGGAAGGGGACGTGCTGCGCCTCGGGCCGGGAGAGTGGGGCAGCAAGCTTGCGCAGGAAACCCTGCTCGAACTCGGCCGTGAAGTGATGACGGCGCTAGCGGGTATTCATCGCCTGGATTGGCGTCAGGTGCCTTACCTGGGTGAACCAGTGCCCTTCGCCGAGGACGTTACCCGCTGGGATCGACTCGTGGAGCGGGCTGCTGATCCGGAACGGTTGGCGCGTGCTCCCGAAGTACGCCAGCGACTCCTTGACACGCTGCCAGAAGGTGCACCGATCGGCGTCTTTCATGGCGATTTCCAGACCGCGAATCTTTTTTGCTCGAAGGATGGACATCTCAAGGCGGTTATCGATTGGGAACTTACCGGGATCGGTGCAACGCTCAACGACGTCGGCTGGATCTGTACCTTCAGCGACAAGGCGGCTTGGCACGCGGAAGGTGAGAGGCCGAGCTTCCTCGATCCGGACACCCTTGTCGGGCTGTACGAAGAGGCCTGGGGAGAAAAGCTGCCGGACCTGGGCTGGTATCGGGCGCTCGCGGCATACAAGTTCGCGGCCATCACCGGCTTCAACCTGATGCTGCACCGCCGTGGCAAGCGGCACGACCCCCTTTGGGAGACCACCCGGCTGTCTATGGAGACGCTCGTGAACCGGGCCCTGGAGCTGCTCCACTAGAGCGCGTGGCAGCTGGTCGCGGGCAGGGCCTGGGAGCTTCGCGCTTTTTCGGTCGGTCAGGCTTTGAGCTCAGCCTGACCGATCGAGGGCGAGTGCGGGGCGAGCTGCGACCGCGATCAGAAACTCCAGACCCGGACGGTGGGATCCATCATGGTCGCAGCCATTCTGTCGGGTGCTGCCACCGCTATGCCTTCGAGCAGGACCGAACTGTCTTCCCCGCGACCCGGTAAGTAGATTGCACAGACATTTACGTCGGCACCGGCCTCCATTGCTGCCTGCAGCAGGCCCTGCGGACTCGCGTCACGCGGCGGCTGGGGTGCCGTTGCAGAGGATGGCGGCGACGCCAGCGCCAGATCACCACCGGGACCACACAGGAGAATATCCGCGGACGCGCCGGCTCTAATGGCCTGCATGGTCAGCACCATCGCCATGAGCTGAGTCTGTGGGTCGGCGCTGGTGACGACGGTGACGAGGCGGTCAACGGAATTGGCACTCGCCGTGAACGAGACAGCGCACACGGTTATGAGCAGGGCAAGGCGACGCATTGATCACTCCTCGGGGGAATCTTGGATGGATAGTCGGAAGCCAGAGGCTGGCACACGACTAGCGTAAGCGTACTTGCCCCCGGCGAGGTTGGATACTCGTACCGACTGTGCGGATCAGACCAGGGTGGGTTCTGTCTCGGCCCCTTCGTTGAAGGGAAACATGTCGCGTGTTGCGGCAGCATCTGCCTCACGCAATACCTGCAGCAGCGTGTCCGGTTCCGTTTCGGCGCCGCGCTGGAGGAGTTCGCGGCCGACCTCGGTCAGGCCCGGAGTGATGTCCCAGGCGACGGCGAGGCGTCCGAACAGGCGGGCGCGGGCGTGCACCATCGCTTGGGCGAAACCTTCCGTGAAGGGCGGATTGAGCGGGGCGCGTACCAGATCCAGACTGCGGAGCGCGGCGGCCCAGCCGAGATTGTGCAGCAGTCCGGCAAGGTAGCCGTCGAGTTGGTCGGCGCCGAGCGCGGCGGCGCGGCTGCCCGCGATCGTCGCCTGCAGCTCACCGTGGGCCCACAGGCGGGTGCTGGCTGCTCCAAGCAGGCCCCATGGGCGTTCGTGGAAGATGGGCTTCATGATGACGGTGGCGATGGCTGCGCGCAGGCCCTGGATACCGAGCACCGCGATTGCTGTCTCTATGTCGTTCACCTGCCGACGGATGCGGTAGAGCGGACTCTGGCTCAAACGCAGTACCGCGGCAGCGAGCGTCGCATCCTGGGTGACCTGCTCCGCCATGGCCGCAGCGGAAACGTGGTCCTGGCGCAGCATGGCCATGAGTCTCGGAATGACGGTGGGCGCCCGGCCGATGAGCGCACTCGGGCAGGCCTCCGCGGTCACCCGGCTGCGGACCACGGTAATCGCGTACTGTTCAGAAGTGGACGGACGTGTTCCGTCCAGCGGCAGGTCGGTCACCGGCCAGAGCGGATTGGTGGCCACCGGCGCTTCGGTTCGAACGCTGGCGGTCCGCGGCACGCTGGGGGCGCGCTGGGGTTTGGAAGAGAACAGGCGTTGCAGGAGGGCGCGCATGCACAGAGCTCCTCAAGGCACCTGGAAGGTATCGGCAGCAGCCCGCAAAACTTGATAGGGTTTCGCGCCGTTTGGACATCGCTAATGCGAACATCACCGTCCCGACAATGTGCCCGATCGCAGGCGGCGGTTCCGGGACGCGGCGGCTCTGCGGCTGAAGGTGGAAGTCCATTGCTGTGCGGCGTTCTGATGGTCGAGAAAGGAGCGAGCAGGCACCATGACTGCGGAACATGGATTCAGGCAGCCTCCGGTGCCCAGGCGCGCCGATGGTGGTACGCGTCGGGTCGGCGTCGAGATCGAGTTCGGTGGAATGCGGCCCGAAGCGATCCTCATCGCCATCCGCGCCGCGCTTGGTGGGCGGATCGAGCGCAAGAGCCAGGTGGACTACGTAGTCCACGACACCGAGGTGGGTCGGCTCGAGCTGGAGCTCGATTTTCGGTTGCTCAAGAAAGCCGCGGAGGAAACGGAGCAGATCGCGGACCTGCCGGAGTGGCTGCTGGGAGTGAGCACCTGGACGGCGGAGTTGCTGGAACGGATCGTAAGCCAGGTGGTGCCATGGGAAATTGTCACCGGACCGCTGCCCATAGAGGACCTGCACCGCCTGGAACCGCTGGTCGTGCGGCTGCGGGAGGCTGGGGCGCTCGGGACGCGGCATGCGCCGCACTTCGCCTTCGGGGTTCATCTCAACCCGGAACTGCCCGATCTCGCGGCAGATACCCTCACCCGGTACCTGAAGGCCTACCTGTGTCTCAAGGATTGGCTGCGGGAGCGCAGTCACCTGGATCTACTGCGATTGCTGTCGCCTTACATCAAGGATTTCGACAGCGCCTACGTGCGGAAGGTGGTGGCACCCTCGTATCAGCCGAGCCGGGCGACGCTGATCGACGACTATCTGGAGTGGAATCCGACCCGCAACCGCAGCCTCGATATGCTGCCGGTATTTGCCGAGGTCGACGCTGATCGGGTCCGCCGCAAGGTAGACGATCCACTCATCAAGGCACGGCCGGCTTTGCACTACCGCCTGCCCAACTGCGAGATCGACGATCCCGATTGGAGCCTGGAGCCGCTCTGGAACGACTGGCTGGAGGTCGAACGCCTTGCCGCGGACCCCGACCGCCTGGAGCGCATGGGTGCGGCCTACGGTCGTTGGCTGGCGCGGCTGCGCGTGCCCTTCGATGACGGCTGGGCGAAGGCGACGGCAGAGTGGTTGTGACGTCGCCTGCTGCGGCCACGCCCGCCCCGCTGATAGGCGTGACCGGGCCTGCCGGCGGCATTCCGTTTGCGTGGTGGGCGACTCGGGCCGCGCTGAGGGCCGTGGGCGCACGCCCGATGCGTCTGCGCCCGGGTGATCCCTGGCGCCCGCACGGGCTTGATGGCGTCATCATCGGTGGCGGCGCCGATATTGCGGTGACGCTCTACGATCCGCTGGAGGTGGAGGTGGTACCGCCGGATCCGGAACGCGATGCCTACGAGATCGAAGTCATCGAGCACGCCATCGAAGAGAACGTTCCATTGCTCGGCATATGCCGTGGAGCGCAGCTCTTGAACGTGGTCATGGGTGGCAACCTGTTACGTGACGTCCGCGGCATGCGGCGGCCCAGCCACAACCGCTCGACCGTACTGCCAACGCGCTCCGTGGACCTCGCGCGTGGATCCAGGCTTGCCGACGTGATCGCCCTGGAGCGCTGCAAGGTTAATTCGCTGCACCGACAGGCCGTAGATCGTCCCGGTCACGGACTTGCCGTGGTCGCCTATGATCTCGACGGCATTCCCCAGGGCATTGAGGATGTGTCGGCTCGATTCCGGATCGGCGTCCAGTGGCACCCCGAGTATCTGGCCTGGCAGCGTCCGCAGCGACGCCTGTTTACAGCTCTCGCAAAAGCGGCATTGGCAAAGGAATCTGAAGCAGCGAACTAGATGCGGTAACCTCCTGAATCCCGCCATCCGCTTGGAGTCACGATGACAGACCTCGACAAGGCAATAACCGCGCCCGCTACCGTCTTCGCGCAACCTGAGGACGTCTTGAAGGCTGCGGATCTGGACCAGGATCAGAAGTGCCGTGTTCTGCGACAGTGGTCCTACGAACTGCGCGAGCTCATGGTTGCGACGGACGAAAACATGGAGCCGCAGGTCGATGCCGGCAATACGGCGGATCTCCTGGCTCGTGTAGAAAGGCTCCTGCTCGAGCTGGATCCCGACAGCAGTGACGCGCCAGCGCCAACCCGTCAGGGCGGCGTCTGACGCTCATCCACCGTCCGCAGGTGGCTCGCCACCTCGGCGATCGCTTCGATGCCCGCCTCCTCGCTCGCAGCAACGGGCATCAGATTGAAGCGCCTGCAGCCTGCCTCCAGATAGGGCTCGAGCGCCTTCGCTACTGCTTCCGGGTTGCCGAAAGGGGCGTAGCGCTCGAAGCGCTCGAAGGGCACCTGATAGAAGGCCTCCATGCTCTCGGCAAGACGCTGACGCGCCTTGTTCTGATCGTCATCGAAGCCACACCAGATTTGCATGCCGTGGGCAGCTGGAGCCTGGCGTCCGAGGGCCCGGGCCTGCGCCTGGATTTCGGCAACGGCCGCGGCAAAGCGCTTGGGAGAAGACCAGACACCCAGCCATCCGTCGCCGAAACGTGCCGCTCGCCGCAGGGCAGCGTCGGCCCTGCCGCCCACCAGAATCGGGATCCGCGGTTCCGGTGGCGGCAGGATCCGGGCAGCGCGGTAGTCGAAGAATTCACACTCGTAATCGGTGGCTTTGCCGCTGAGCAGGCCTTCGAGCGCTGCCAGACAATGGTCCGTACGCGCTCCACGGCGGGCGGGGTCGACGCCGCAGATTTCTACCTCATGCCGGTCTTCACCGCCGACGCCGACGCCTAGCACGATGCGCCCGGGGGCGGTCGCGGAGAGCGAAGAGAGCTGGCGCGCCACCGGAACCGGGTGCCGCAGCGCCAGCAGATAGACACCTATGCAGACTTCCGTTTCTGGCAACAGCGTGGCCAGTACGCCAGCATTGATCAGGCCGTCCATGCCGATGCCGGTATGGAAACTGATGTGGTCGGCGATGAAGACGTGGTCGATGCCTGCCGCCTGCACCCGCTGCGCCAGCTCATGGCGCCGCCGCTGCGGACCCGTCAGCAGGGCGTCGCTGCCGAGAGTCCCGACCTTGAGGGTGGTCCCTGTGCTCAAAGCGGGCCTCCCGGCTCCAGGCCGAGGCGGATGCGGCCGGTCACCTCGAAAATGGGCTGCGCGACCATGATGTGCTGAGTGGCGACGTGGACGTCGCGGAAACAGCGCTGCAGCGCCGATTCCCGATAGATCGCACTGCCGCCGCCGGCGTGGTACGCGCGGTCCACGGCATCCACTGCCGCCCATGTGGCGTGTGCCGCCGCGGCTCGCAGTTCGGCCTTGTGCTCGGTGCCGAGTCCCGCGCCGGTTTCCGCTACCGCCCAGGCCCGGTCGATGGCGGCATGAATGAAGGCGTCTGCCGCCTTCAGGGCTGCATCGGCCCTGCCTACGTCCGCCTGCACAGTGGCGCGGTCCGCGAGCCGGCGTCGGCTTCCCGTGGGGACCTTGCCGCCGGCTAGATCCACCAGTTCGTCCACGGCGCGGCGACCGATACCCAGCGCCACGCTTGCGACGCCAATGGCGAGCAGGCCGAGCGTGGGAAACTGATAGAGTGGCTTGGCCACTCTGGGGCGGCTACCCATGGTCACACATCGGTCTCGCGGCACGAGAACGTCGCAGACTTCGAAGTCGCTGGAGCCGGTCCCTTGGAGACCGGATACGTGCCAGTTGTCGTGGATGCGGATCTCGTCGCGGTGAAAGTACATCAGGGTAATGTCCGGGACGCCGTGGCGTCCCGCTACGGGCTTGCCCTCGTCATCGAGAACGAGGCAGCCGCCGCAGATCCATTCGGCGTTGCGCGAGGCACTGCCGAATGGCCAGCGGCCGTTTACGCGCCAATGTTCACCAGCGGCGACAGCTTTGCCCAGCGGCGCAGTCACCCCGCAGGTGATGGTGTCCGGGTGCTCGCCGTAAATCATCTGCGACCAGTGTTCGGGCAGGGATGCCGCGAGCAGGCCGGTGGTTGAACCCACCATGGCACACCAGCCGGTCGCACCATCCGCATAGCCGAGCTCGGCGAGTGCCCTGGCGAAGGTGCTGGGATGCACTTCCAGGCCCGCGTGGCATTGCGGGACCAGCATGCGGAACACGCCGCCACTGGCCATGCGTTGGCCCAAATCCTCCGGCAGCGAGCGTTTGGCCTCGATCTCGTCGGAACGCTCCCGGGCCTCCACCGCGATGGCCGTCACCGCGGCCGCGAACGTACTCATGCAGGCACTCCCTAATTGGTTCTGTGGCATCGGACCTGGACTGCTTTCAATCATCGATCCGTGGCAGCCACGTGGGCAATGCAGCGAGACGGGGATCCCCAGTCATCAGCAAAAGGCCATCAATCGACCCGGATTGCTCGCGCGGAGTGATCCGAAGGTCCACGCCAGCGACCAGAAAGCTGCCGTCGGCGCTCGCCAACAGCGTACGGCGGTCACCGATTCCAAGTCGGTCGGAAAAGCGAGCCTCGGCGCCGGCTGGGTCGAGGCTGATGGCGATATCGACCTGGCCGTCACCATAGCGACCGCGGACGCGTTCGCCGCGTTCCGAGTCCAGTTCCAGCGGGCAATGCTCCAGTTCGACGAAATCGAGCGCCTCTGCGAGCCGCTCTTCCGGCCCGGCGCGACTGGCATTGACCAGCAGCCGGTGCAAGGACAAACCGGCGAAGCAATGATCACAGCAATCGCGCCAGGCATGCCAGTCGGCAGCCGCGCCCTCTGGGGCGTCGACCCGTGACAGATAGAGCAGGCGAGGGTCGAGGGGTTCGAGTGCCGTTAGCAGGCGTGCGCTGATCTCCGCAATCCTTTCCGTCTCGCATCCGGCGGCGAGCAACGCCCGGAAACCAGGCTGCAGAAGCGCGCTATCGAAGAGGTAGACCACATCTTCGGCCGCGCTTCGCGTCGCGAAGTTCTGCCATTGCACTTCAAGGACACCGCCGTAGCTGTCTGCGCTGGGATAGGCCGCCGGATCATAGGGTCGCAGCAGGGGGTGACCATTGCGCTGCTCCGGCCACCACTGGTGTGCCCGACCCTGGGCCTCGCACTGCAGGGCAAGCTCCTGGGTGAGCCGCGTCCGGCCGGTCCCGGGCGGCCCTTCGATCAGGATCAGCTGGCCGCGAGGCATCAGCTCACGCTTCTCGCATCAGGGCGGCCGGCCGTAGCCGACACCATGTCCTTGAGTTCGGCGCTCGGGGCCTGCGTTGGCGCCTGGCGACTGGTGACGTCGTAGGGGTCGGTGTCGATGGCCTCGAGTTCGAGTTCGCCGGACAGTACCGCCTGTTTCCAGGCCTGGTGCTCGGCTTCGTCGGCCTGAAACTCGGGCATGACCTCACGGGCGAACAGCTCCAGGCTGTCGCAGATGTCCTCGTGGCTGTTGCGTCCCGCCTGATTGAGCAGAATGACCTGGTCTACGTGTGCGGCCCTTAGTTCCTGGAGCCGGGCACGAATGGTCGCGGGAGAGCCGATCAACTCGCTGCCCGTCCGCCGCTGCCCGGCCGGAGTGGCCTTCCAGGCCTGATAGCGCTCCCAGAGATCGACCTCGCCGGGTGCGAACGGTCCTTCCTTGTTGTAGAGGCCCAGCGCGAACTGGAAGAAGGTCCAGCCGTCCGCCTTTTCCCAGGCTTCCTCGTCTGTTTCGGCACACATGAAACCGCCGACTACCGCCAGATTCGGATTGGTCTGGTAGTCGGCGAGCTTGTCCTGGTCGTTGACGAAGGTGTTGTAGTAAGCGTTGACCCAGGCCCGCGCCGACTCGAGGTCTACGAACTTGAAGCACAGGGCACCCATGCCGCGGTGAGCGGCATACTTGATGGTCTGCAGCTGGGAGCAGGCGACCCAGAGCGGCGGATGGGGTTTCTGGCGCGGCTTCGGCAGCACGGCGCGCAGCGGAAACTTGAAGAATGGTCCGTCGTACTCCCAGCCGTGGTTCCAGAACATCGGCAGCGTACAGCGCACCGCGTCTTCCCAGACCAGACGCTTGTCGCGGAAGCGGAGATTGAACGGGTGCAGTTCGGTCACCGAAGACCCTTCACCGAGGCCGAGTTCCACCCGCCCATGGGACAGAAGGTCGAGCGTCGAGACCCGTTCCGCGACCCGTGCCGGATGGTTGGTGGTGAGCTGAACGATGCCGTGCCCGAGCCGAATGCTGCGGGTGCGCTGGCTGGCGGCAGCGAGGAAAACTTCCGGGGCCGACGAGTGTGAGTACTCCTCCAGGAAGTGATGCTCCACTTCCCAGGCATAGTCGTAGCCGAGGCGATCCGCGAGTTCGATCTGGTCGAGACTGTTCTGGAACAGCCGGTACTCCGAGTCGTCGTCCCACGGTCGCGGCAGCTGGTGCTCATAGAAGATTCCGAACTTCATGACGTAGTCCCCTTCGACCTCACCCTGGGCCGAGTCTGCCAGAGATGCCGCACGGAATCTGCCGTGCGGGAGCAGAGCCGGTGCCGCAGGTGCGGCGGGTGCGGTATGGTTCGCCGGTCACGAATCACCAGAACCGGGAGTCACCATGAGTTACGAGCGTATTCGCCTGGACTACGAAGGCAAGATCGCGGTCCTCAAGTTCAACCACCCCGAAGTCCGCAACGCCGTGGGTGCGCAGATGTTGACGGAACTGGGCACCGCGGTGCGCGAAGTCCGCAATCGCGGCACCGAGGTCCGCTGCCTGCTTATCACCGGTGAAGGTGCCGGGTTCTGTGCCGGTGCCAACCTGGCGGACGAGGATCGCACCCGCCAGCGAGAGACCCAGGGCGCCGGAGACGGCCTGCGCAGTGGTTACCATCCGCTGCTGTGCGCCATGCGTGATCTCGATCTGCCGATCGTTACCGCGGTCAACGGTGCTGCTGCCGGTGTCGGCATGAGCTTCGCACTGATGGGCGACATCGTGGTCGCTGGAGAGAGCGCCTTCTTTCTTCAGGCCTTCGCTCGCATCGGTCTCATCCCCGATGGTGGCGCCACGTTCATGCTGCCGCGGATGATCGGTTGGAGCCGGGCGATGGAGCTGTCGCTGCTCGCGGACCGGCTGTCTGCACGCCAGGCGCTAGAGTGGGGGCTGATCAATCGGGTGGTGGCGGACGATGCGCTCATGGACGAGGCCATGGGCATTGCCCAGCGGCTCGCAGACGGCCCGCGGTCGCTGGCTCTGATCCGCAAGGCCTACTGGAACACCTGGAGTAACAGCTACGAAAGCCAGCTGGATCTGGAGGCGCAGCTGCAGAATGAGGCCGGCCGCAGTGCCGATTTCAAGGAAGGCGTAGCGGCCTTCCTCGAGAAACGGGACGCGAAGTTTCAGGGCAGTTGAGGAGCGCACGATGACGTTGACGGGGAGGGTGGCACTGGTCACGGGGGCGAGTCGCGGCGTCGGCCGCGGCATCGCGTTGGCGCTGGCCGCCGATGGTGCCGACGTGGCGGTCAACTATCGCCGGGACGAGGCGGCGGCCGCTGCCGTGGTGGAGGAAATTCGCGGCATGGGCCGGCGCGCCGAGGCCTATGCTGCGTCCATCGACGACTTCGAGGCCGACCGCGATATGGTGGCGAGGATCGAGTCCGAACTCGGACCTGTGGGTATCCTCGTCAACAACGCTGGCATTGCCAGTCGCGGCGGCGCTGTGGCTGATACCGAACCTGATGAGTTGCAGCGGGTGGTTGCCACCCACGCATTCGGAGCCCACTACCTCTGTCGCCTGATCGTGCCGGCCATGCGCGAGCTTCCGCGCGGCGATGTGATCATGATCTCCTCGGCGGCGACGCGCGGTATGGGTCCGTTCGGGGCACCCTACAACATGGGCAAGGCGGCGCTGGAGGCGCTGGCGCTGACGCTGTTCAAAGAGGAGCGCGTGCACGGGATTCGCGTCAACATAGTGGCCCCGGGTCTCGTCGAAACGGAGATGGGTCGCCGCTTGATGCGCGCTACGGCCGGGGTCGACGATCTTCGCAAGCTGGATGCGGACATGCCTTTCGGGCATGTATGTCAGCCCGAGGACGTGGCCAACGTGGTTCGCTTTCTGGTCTCGGATCAGAACAGCTATGTCACTGGCGAGAAGATCTTTTGCGATGGTGGCGGGCCGCTCAGCGGCCGCAAGATCGCCGAGTGAGTGTGCGTATGTTCGAGCTGGTCTCCCGGATGTTACGCGTCGGTCTCGGAGCCGTCCTGCTGCTGCTCGCTGCCTGCGAGCAGGCTCCTCTGGACGTCCCTGCTCTCGATCCCGACGCGGCTGCGCCTGCAGCTGCAGGGCTCGATCCGGAGCGGCTCGCGCGCCTCGATGCCTACATCGAGGACTTGATCGAATCCGGTCAGATTGCTGGCGCGCAGGTGCTGCTCGCACGTCAGAACCTGGTCGTGCACAACGAGGTGTTCGGTGTCCGCGACCTGGAGACTCAGGCGCCAGTGACTCACGACACGCTCTGGCGCATCTACTCCATGACCAAGCCTGTCACCTCCGTGGCAGCCATGTTGCTGTATGAAGAAGGCCTTTTCACCCTCGATGATGCGCTGGCGGATCATCTGCCCGAGTTCGCACAGATGACCGTCTGGAGGGAGGGTGAAGCGGTCCCGGCCGAGCGGGCGATCACGATTCGCCATCTCTTCACGCACAGTGCCGGCTTCGCTTATGGCTTTACCGACGAGGGTGTGGATGCGCTGTACCGTGAGGCGGAGCTGTTCGCGAGCGAGAACCTCACAGCCTTCAGTGAACGGCTCGCGACCCTGCCCCTCGTCATGGAGCCTGGGGACCGCTGGCACTACGGAGTTTCCACCGACATCCTCGGGCGCCTGGTCGAAGTGCTCTCCGGCGAACCGCTGGACGCGTTCCTTAGCGAGCGCCTGTTCGAGCCTCTGGGCATGGTGGATACCTTCTTCGAGGTCCCGCCCGAGAAGCGCGATCGGTTGCCGGCGCTCTACCGACTCGATGCCGATAGCGGCGAGCTCGAGGAGGTCCCGGAAGGCACCCTCGCCGGCATACGCTGGTCGGACGTGAGTCTGCTGTCCGGCGGCGGGGGGCTCGTCTCGACGGCGGAGGACTACATGCGCTTTGCCCGCATGTTGGCCAACGGCGGTTCCCTCGATGGCATTCGCGTGCTCAGTCCGAAGACTGTGGAATGGATGACACGTAACCACCTGCCCGAGTATGACGCGGCGGAAGATGGCGTCTCCGGCCGCGGCAACAGCATAGGTTTCGGGCTTGGTTTCGCTGTCATCGAGGACCCCGCGCGTTGGTCCGGCGTCGCTGCTGCCCCGGGCGAGTATTGGTGGGGCGGCGCTGCGGGCACCTTCTTCTGGGTCGATCCGACTTACGAGGTCATCGCGATTCTGATGATTCAGCGCTATGCGGCGGAGCCGATACGCGAGACCTTCCGAATTTTGGTCAATGCCGCCATCGAGTGATGGCGGAGTTCAGCTAACACAGGGAGAGAGCATGACCTCGAAGCGTTCCATTCTGGTGATCCTCGACCGTCCCGGCGGGCCGCAGTTCGCACTCGACCGGGCCCGTCAACTGGCGAAGGCGACCGGCGCCCATCTGCATCTGGCGTCGTTTTGCTGGCTGCCGATGGTGGACGATGATCGCGTGTTCGACACCCATCAGCGGCTCGCTTTGCAGAAGGGAGCGATCAACGAGCGCCAGCGCTGGCTCGACGGTCTCATTCTCGATGCCGGGCTGCGGGCGGCGGATGTCTCCACTGAGGTGGTCTGGGCCCGGGACATTGCGGATTGGGTTAACGAGTGGACCGAAGGCAAGAGCGTGGAGTTGGTCGCCAAGACGGTGCACCGAGGCACAGCCTCGATCCTGCATACGCCGTTGGACTGGCAGCTCCTGCGCACGTGCAAGGTTCCTCTGTTGCTGTCGGTAAAGCCCATCAACGTCGGCCCCGTTCTGGCAACCGTGGATCTAGGACATACCGACGAAACTCATCAGCTCATGAACCATCGGGTTCTGGAAACGGCGCAGCAGGTCGCCGAGCGTCTCGGGGTGCCGCTGCACGGGATGCACGTGGTGGAGACCACCGGCTTCCCCGACAGTCTCGACGGCTATGAGGTGGATGTGCTCGCCGCGGATGCAGAGTTGCGCTCCCGGGATCTGCTCGAGGCGCTGCTCAAGCCCTACGGTATGGAAGCCGCCAACGTGCATCTGCGGGTGGGCCACGTCGGTCCGGCGGTCGCGGATCTGGCGCGGGAACTGGACGCTTCCCTCATGGTGGTCGGGACCGGTGCTCGCGGCCGGATCGGCAGCATGCTCGTCGGCAACAGTTCCGAACGGATCCTGTCCGAGGCACCTTGTGACGTGCTCGCCGTGCACGCCTGAACTGATCGAGGTGCGCCATGCCGATTGCGTTGGTACCACTTGGCGAGCAGCTGTGTCGCTACCTGGAAAGGCAGTGGCAGAAACCCGTGCAATTTGTTGCCATTCAGCAGATTCCTGGTGGTGCATCGCGGGAAACGTATCGGGTCGTACTGCGTGTCGATTCGGACGAGCGTACGGTGATCCTGCGCCGTGATCCCAAGACCAGCTTGATCGATACCGAGCGCGCTCATGAGTACCGCACCTACCAGGCGGTATGGCGGGCAGGTTTTCCGGTTCCCGAACCGCTCTTCCTGGAAGAGGACGGAGCATGGCTCGAGCGTCCGTTTTCGGTCATGGCGGAGGTGCCAGGCTGTTCGAGTCGGGTTGCCGATCTTGCCGGTGACGAGCATACCGAGCTGCGGGCTGCGCTCGGCCGGCAGAAATGGAGTCTGCTCGGACGGCTCTCGGCAATGGACCCGGCAGAGCTTGGCGTTACCGGATTCATGTCGGTGCCGGTGCATCCTGCTCTGCACGAGCTCGACTACTGGGCAGACGTGATCGAGGCCGACGCCCTGCATCCGCAGCCGGTGGCGGCGGCCGCCATTCGTTGGCTGCGCGCCCACCTGCCGCCGCCGTCTGAGCGGTTGGCTTTGGTGCACGGCGACTATCGCTCGGGGAACTTCCTGTTCGCACCGGATGCTTCGATCCGGGCGGTGCTCGACTGGGAAATGGCTCACATAGGCGATCCGTTGGAGGATCTCGCTTGGTCGCTTGATCCGCTTTGGCCCTGGCCAGAGCGACACCTGGCCGGCGGCCTGCTCCCGCGGCATGACGCAGTGGCGATCTGGGAAGCTGCGAGTGGCATGAAGTTGGACCGGGAGGTGTTTCGCTGGTGGCAGGTGTTCGCCTCGGTTAAGGCGCTCGCGATCTGGATCTCCTCCACGGAGGACTTTGCGAACGGCGAGGCAAAAGAGCCGATTCTGGCGGTGGCGGGGTGGGTCATGACCGATCGCCAGAACCGGATTCTCGTGGATCGGCTGCATCCGGAGCGCCCGGCCCGCTACGCGGAGGCGCTGCTGTGATCCCGGCTGGAGGACGCTCGCTGGCCGACCTGGCGATGAAACTCGCCGCTGACATCGCGCCGGCCGCAGCCACAGAATATGCTGGCGTAAATGCGGGCCTCATGGCCATGCTCCTGTTGGCCCTGGCGCAGGAGCACGAGCGTGCGGCCGCGGTCCGGATGGCAGACATCGATGCCATCAAAGTCTTGTTCCGGCAGGCCGAATCAGCCCATCCTGACGCGCCCGGTGCCGGAAAGCGGGCTTCGTTCTGTGAGCGCGAGCCGAAGAGCCTGCTCCTGTCCGACCTCGACCGCTTTCACGCCGAAGGCCTCGCGGCATTGATCGAGCTGCATGCCTGGTGCGAGGGCGAGGACTCCGCCCTCGACCGAGCGATCTGGGACTTCCTCGTCGAGCACACCGAGCGCCACAAGTTCGAGTTGCCGGCGCTGTGATGAAGTGCTGCGGGACGTCTTGGTCACCTTTCCTGTCGTACCGTTTTGCCCTGCCCGAGCCAGCGGGCTCAATTCGGCTGCAGCAATGACCTCCAGGAGTGTGAGTGCGTCGCCGCCTGTCAGCGGGCGGCGAGGGCCGCGATATGCGTCTCGACGCAGTCGGCCAGGGCCTCGAGGTCGTAGCCACCTTCGAGCAGCGCCACGATGCGATCGTTGGCGTGGCGGCGTGCCGCGTCGGAGATCAGTTCGGTGACCCAGCGAAAGTCGTCGCAGGTCAGGGCAAGACCGCCGAGGGGGTCGTCGCGATGGGCGTCGAAGCCTGCCGAGACCAGGATCAGCTCAGGCCGGTGGGCGTCCAGAGCCGGTGTCCAGTCGCGCTCGATGGCCTGGCGGAAAGCGGTGGAGCCGGTACCAGCGGCGAGCGGCGTGAAAACCAGATGCTCCGCGACCGGCTCGGTCATTCGATTCGGATAGTAGGGATGCTGAAAGCTCGAGCACACGAGCACGCGAGGATCCTCGCGGAACACTTCCACGGTACCGTTCCCGTGGTGTACATCGAAATCGAGGATGGCAACGCGTTCGATGCCGTGCACGTCCAGTGCCCGGCGGGCGGCGACGGCGACGCTGTTGAAGAAGCAGAATCCCATCGCGATGCGCGTTTCCGCGTGGTGACCCGGGGGCCGGACGGCGCAGAACGCGCGCTCGAATACACCCTCGAACACCCCGTCTACCGCGGCTACGGCAGTGCCCGCGGCCGCGCGAGCGGCGGTGAGGGTACCGGGCCCCATGAAGGTGTCGGCGTCCAAGGCCAAAAGTCCGGAGCAGGGTTCCTGGCGCTCGAGCAGAGCCAGGTGTTCCGAAGGATGTACGCGCGCCAGGTCTTCGTCGGTTGCAGGCGCTGCGGGTTCCTGGCGCAACAGGTCGGCGGCCAGGCCGCTTGCCTCGAGGCGCGCCAGAACGGCCTCGATGCGCTCGGGCGATTCTGGATGACGCGGCTGCATCACGTGGCGCGCGGCATCTGGATGCTGCAGCAGGGCTGTGCGCATAGGCCTGTCTCTGGATACGGGCGGCGGCAATGTATCAGGGTGCCTTCACGCGGGCCAGGCGTCGCTCGCGGCGTCCTGTCCGGTGAGCAGGTCATTCAGTTCCTCTGCGGTCATCGGCCTGCCCACCAGGAAGCCCTGGATCTCGTCGCAGCCGATTGCCTCGAGGAAGCGGATCTGCGCTTGATCGTCCACGCCCTCGGCAACCACGCGCAGGTCGAGCGCGTGGCCCAGCGCGATAATGGCGCGGACGATGGCGCTATCGTCCTCGGAAGCCGGCAGTGGGGCGATGAAGGTCCGGTCGATCTTCAGGGCATGGACCGGGAAATGCCGCAGGTAGGCCAGCGCGGAATAGCCGGTGCCGAAATCGTCCACGGCAAGACCGACGCCAAGATCGGTCAGGCTGGTGAACAGATCCCGATGTTCGGCCACGTTGGCTACGAACACTCGCTCGGTGAGCTCCAGCTCCAACAGTTCGGCAGGCAAACCGTGGATCTTCAGCAGCCGGGCGAGGTCGTCGGCGAATTCGCCGCCGCGGAACTGTCCGGCGGAGAC
This sequence comes from Pseudomonadales bacterium, assembly GCA_007131295.1. Classification (GTDB taxonomy): domain Bacteria; phylum Pseudomonadota; class Gammaproteobacteria; order Pseudomonadales; family Azotimanducaceae; genus SLTB01. The sequence goes on from SLQW01000104.1 coordinate 25,214, forward strand.
GTTTACGGCAAGCCGCAGCCGGTGACCGGCATCGAGCCAGCGGCGGCCGGCACGGACGGCTTGCTCGAGCACCCAGGTGCCGATGCGATTGATGGCCCCGGTGCTTTCCGCGGCGGGAATGAACTGATCAGGACTGACCGCACCGAAATCGGGTGAATTCCAGCGCAACAGGACCTCTGCAGCAGTGATGCTTCGGGTACGCAGGTCGAAGCGTGGCTGAAAGCGGACGCTGAACTCGGAACGCTGGATCGCGCCCGGGAGGGCGCGCTCCATCAGGACTCGCCGGTGCGAGACCACCTCCAGAGCCTCATCGTAGAGGCGGAAGTCGTTGCCGCCGGCATCGCGCACCTGATTCAGGGCCATGCGTGCGTGCTCGAGGAGCTGACGCGGTACGCTGCTGCTGTGGGGAAAGACCGCGATGCCGATGCTGGCGCAGCTGCCCTTGCCGCTGTCTTCGTCTTCCGCCAGCGTTTCCAGGATCCGGCTGGCGGTCAGTGCCAGATCTGAGAGCTCCGCTGAACACTCGAGCAGGAGCAGGAATTCCTCGTTGTGACTGCGTGCGACCAGGTCCGAGCGGCGCAACAGCGCCCGCAGGCGTCTGGCGGACTGGGTCAAGAGTGCCTCGGCGGCATCCTGCCCGCCTTTACGCACCCGCTCCTGGAAGGCGTCGAGGTGTACACACATGAGCGCCATGCAACGACCATGACGCTCGGCCGTGTGCAGCGCGAGGTCGAGTTGCCGCTCGAACAGGCGGGCGTTCGGAAGTCCGGTGAGCATGTCGTGCTGTGCCAGGTACTCGAGGCGGCTATCCACCGCCTGGTCCCTGGTGCAAAGACGCAGGCTGCGTTCGAGCAGGAGCGGCGTCAGTTCGTCTGCGGGCAGGAACTCGTCGGCGCCGGCTGCCAGCAGCGGGGTGACAGTAGACGTTTCGCTGTCAGCTGTGACGACGAGCAGCGGCGTGACAATACCTGCGTCGCGCGCCTGCTGAAGAAAGTGCTCTGCCTGCTCCGCTTCGAGATCGATCACGGCGGCATCGACCCAGCCCGCGTTCAGAATCGCGAGTGCGCGGTCCGTGTTCGGTGCCGTGCTCGTGTGCCAGTCGGGGCCCTCGCCCGGGGCAAAGGTCAGCGCTCCCGCGCAGGCCTCGAGGCGGTTGCGCTTCGAGGTGCTCTCCGCCAGGCAGAGCAGGTGCAGGGTTTGCTGGCTCTCGTCCCGACTCATGAAGCCTCCGCGAGTGCGGGATGCAGTATCAGCCCGCGGTGATCGGCGCTGATGCGGAAATGGGGTTCGAGCGCGGCAAGGCAAGGGCTCTCGCGCCCGGGCTCACCGTTGAGCGTTCGCACATCGAGCTGCTGCCGTCGCGCGGGTCGGCGCGCCAGCGCCTGTGCGAAGGTCGCGACCGTCTCGGCAAACGCTGCGTCACCGGCTGGCGGGTCGATAGCGAGGGCACCGGAACCGGCGCACCAGGTGAGCAACACGCGCCCTCCGCCGATGACCAGCTCATTGCCGGAACGTGCCGCGGGCAGCGGGAGGCCGGCCAACGAGAGGCCGAGCCCGCAGGGCGAAGCGGGGTCCTGGGCGTGCAGCCAGCGGGGCGGAGCGGTATGCCCTGGCCAGGCGTGGATTGCTTCCAGGGCCTCCGGGAGCGCGAACTGGGGTCCCGAAAGTCCTTCCAGGAACCAGCCGCCCACCACCTCGCCGGAAAGCTCCATCCAGCGTAATGCACGGAATACCATGCTCCAGGATAACTGGCGGGCTTCGCGCCGGCAGAGATCGGGACAGACCACGCCCCAGCGATCGAGCAGGATGCGTGCGCGTTCCCGTGCGCACTCCAGGGCTTCGAGGCTGTCACCTGAAGTTGCCCGGCGTACGGGCAGCCGCGCGAAGTGGCCGGGGTAGCCGCGCACGCGTGCTTGCACCCGCTGCTCGAGGCGCAGTCGTCGCCCCGGGCGTCGCTCGCCGGAGCGGTCGCCCGAGGCAAGTCGGGGCAGGCTGAAGCGCCAGTTAAGGCCCCGCCGAACCGCCTCGAAAGTGTCGACTGTCAGCCGACCCGCCCAGACGTCTCCCCACAACCGTTCAGCTGCAGTCTGTGGGTCGCCGGTAGCGTCGACGAAGTAATCGAAGGGCAGGCGGGCTCCCGCGGGGACGGCTGCAAGGCTGTCGTCGGTCACGTTGGCACTTTCCTCTCCGGGCTCGAGATATGCGAGCTCTTCTTCGAGTGCAAACGCCAGTTGTCGTTCACCGGCACCGTACAGCGTCAGTTCGCCCGCCTGCAGAATCCGGTCGAGTTCGTCGGGCCGGTAGTCGTCCACCCGGGCCGGGAGCACGAAACGCTCCCAACGATCTGCGGCGAGCGGCAGGCCACGCAGAGGCTCGAGCGCTTCGAGCAGGCTGCGCGCGGTTCCGACGCGCTGCCAGTCGAGAAAGAAGTCGCAGACATCACCTTCGGTCAGCGGTTGCAGATGGCGGCGGTTAGCTCGCTGCTGTCGAAGCATGGCCTCGAAGCTGCTGCGCAGGCACAGACGTTCGCATTCGTCATCTTCGAGCAGCGTGCCCCGCAGCATATCGCCACGAGCCTCGAGCTCGGCGAGCGCCTGCGCGAGCACGTTGGGAGAGCCGGGCCATGCGGTGCGCAACTCGTCGGCCGTGCCCGGCGGTTCGGTGGCGAGCCAGTCCGAGATCCAGGCTAACCGCGTTGCAGCGGGCAGATGCGCTTCCGAGTCGGCCGTGAAGACGCGCCGCAGTGTGGCAGCATCTTCCGAGAGGACGACGACGCTGCCGTTCCCGCACGCGATCTCTTCGATCCAAGTCCCTGCGCGCGTGATCTCTGCCTCAGGTAGGCTGGCACAGATCTCGATGAACTCTGCAATCGGGAGGAAGCGTCGCTCTGACAGCCAATCTCGCAACTCCAGCGCATCCTGCGGCGCCCAGCCGGGCTCGAGGCGGCGCCTGCGGCGCATGAAAGCGGCTACCGTGCTCCCTGCCACTCGCGGTCGGTGCGCGGGGTCGTCGAGCACTGCATCGAGCAGCGTCGGGCGGGTGGTGTTGCCGCCCTGGCGGGGCCGGTCGTCCGCGTACATGTACTGGTTGATCTGCGCCCGAGCGAGCTGGGCAGCGAACGGCGAAGGGCTTGCGGTATCGCAGACCGAGACCTGGATGCTGCCAGCGGCAAGCTCTGTGAGCCGGGCGCGCAGCGCGGGCAGCTCGAAGCTGTCCTCGAGACAGCTACGCCAGGCTTCGACAACGATGGGGAAGTCGGGTGCGGCTCGGCCGGATGCGGCCCGGCCGGGTGCGGCTCGGCCGGATGCGGCCCGGCCGGGTGCGGCTCGGCCGGATGCGGCCCCGCCATTGGTGGCCCCGTCAGGCGTGGCTTGGAGACGTCCGAGGAGGCGCTGCGCGTGCAGACGACTCAGCCACAACGGCTGGCGTTCGCCGAAGCGCCGCCGCGGCAACAGCAGTGCGCGGCCGGCGCACTCGCGAAATCGGGCTCCGAAGAAGCCGCTTCCGGTCAGCCGCTGCTCCAGAAGTCGTTGCAGGTTTTCCGGATCGACCATGCCGAGGACGGTGTCGGGATCGACATCCGCTTCCAGCTGTACGATCAGTGCATCGTTGCCAGCATGGATTTCCGGGCGATCGCCGAATCTCTCCTCCCAGGCCGCCTCCAGGGCGAGGGCCCAAGGCCGATTGACCGTCGCGCCCGCCATGGTGTGCAGCACCAGCTGACCCGCTGCATCCGGCGTGCGAGGCGAGCCGGTGGAGCCGGCCAGGGCACGCACCCGCTCGATGACGATGTGGCGCGCGTGTGGAAGCGCCACGCCGGTATGCCGGCGCTGACGAGACAGGTAGTCGGCGAGCATTTCGCGCGCCGCCGGATTCAGGGGCGCGAGCTCCGTCGTGGACGGGAGCAGCGTGCCACCCTGTGCCAGCGCCAATTCCCAGCGCTCTAGCACTTCCGCAAGCCGTGCCGAGAGGTGCGCATCCCGATCGCGTTCTTCCGCGCGCCAGAAGGGGGGCGCATGGGTTGCGTCCGGTGCAGGCAGAACGAAGACGTCGTTGTGAGTCACACGCTGGACGCGCCACTGCTGGGAACCGAGACTGAATGCGCGTCCGGGTCCGTTTTCCCAAACGAATTCCTCGTCGAGTTCTCCGATCTTCGTCCGGGTGTGGGCATGCCGGAGCTGGAAGTAGCCGCGGTCAGGGATCATGCCGCCGCTGGCGTAGAGCGCGAGGGCGGCGCCGCGTCGGGCCTGTAGGCGTCCGCTGTCCGGATCGAGGGTGATCCGCGGCTGCAGCTCGCGGATGCGCGCCTTGGCGAAGCGGCCGCTCAGCATTTCCACGACGGCATCGAACGCTGACCGCGGCAGGTTGCGGTAGGGCGCCGCGCGGCGAATCTCGTCGTACAACTCATCGGGCGCCGCGGGCGCGGCCAGCAGAGTGGCCAGGATCACCTGTGCCAGCACATCGAGACAGCCGTGCAGCGGGCGCAATGGCTCGATGTCTCCGTGTAGAGCACAATGCAGGGCGACGGTGGCCTCGAGCAGGTCATGGGGATGGGTGGGATGGAGCACCGCCCGCGAGA
>SLQW01000077.1 GCA_007131295.1 Pseudomonadales bacterium
CATCCACGCAGAGGAAGCGCTCGCGATCGGACTCGCCAATGCGGTTTATCCCGCTGCCAGCTTCGAGCAGGACGCGCTCGGCTATGCCAAGCAGATGGCGAACACCGTATCGCCGCGCTCCTTGCGGGTCATGAAGCGGCAGCTCTGGAACGACGTCTTCTCGAGCCTCACGGACGCCGTCGAGCGTGGCAAGCGGGAGATGGTGGCCAGTTTCGATTCCGAGGATTTCAAGGAGGGCCTCGCCCACTACCTCGAGAAGCGCGAGCCGCGCTTCACCGGCCGCTGAGGCTCGCCCGTGACCGAAACTGCCACCCGTCCCGACCCGGGCGCCGTCATCGCCTCGGTGGACAGCGTCAAGAAGGCGCTGGAAGCCGAGCGCTACATCTGCTCGAGCCAGATCGCCACCGCCGTCTACCTCGCCTGGCAGCTCGGCAAGCCGGTGCTGATCGAGGGTCCACCCGGCGTCGGCAAGACCGAGCTGGCCAAGACCACCGCGCGCATGCTGGAGCTGCCGCTGATCCGTCTGCAGTGCTACGAGGGTCTCGACGAGGCCAAGGCACTGTACGAGTGGAAGTACGGCAAGCAGCTGCTCTACATCCAGGTGCTCAAGGAGCAGCTCGGCGAAATCCTCCAGGGTGCGGTGGGGCTGAAGGCCTCGGTGGCGCGCCTGCACGAGTTCGGCGACATCTTCTTCTCCGAGGAATTCCTCGAGCCGCGGCCGCTCCTGCGCGCCCTGCGCGAGGACGAGGGCAGCGTGCTGCTGATCGACGAGGTGGACAAGGCCGACCAGGAATTCGAGTCGCTGCTGCTCGAGATTCTCTCGGACTTTCAGGTGTCGATCCCGGAGATCGGCACGGTGAAGGCCGGCGCCAGGAAGCCGCTGGTGTTCCTCACCTCGAACAACACCCGCGAGATCTCCGACGCGCTCAAGCGCCGCTGCCTGCATCTGTACATTCCGTTCCCCGAGCCCAAGCTCGAGGAGTCGATCATCCGCGCCCGGGTTCCGGAGATCACCGAGGAGCTGCGGCGGCAGCTGGTGGCATTCGTGCAGGAGTTGCGCGAGCTGGATCTGAAGAAAGTCCCCGCCATCAGCGAAACCATCGACTGGGCCCGGACCCTGCTCCTGCTCCACTCCGAGGCGCTGGAAGCGGACCTGATCAAGGACACGCTCAACGTCATCCTGAAATTCCAGGACGACATCGACACGGTGGAGGCGGAGCTCTACAGCATCACCGGACGGGCGCTCAACCGCCGTTGAGCGTTCGTGAACCCTCCGAGGCGCGCCCGATGGAACGCACCCTCGCCAACTTCATCCGTGCCTTGCGCATGGCGGACGTCCGGGTCTCCACCTCGGAGACCCTCGACGCCTTCCGTACCGCGGAAATCACCGGCTGGCGCGACCGCAGCGCACTGAAACAGGCCCTGGCGCTGGCGCTGCCGAAGACCGCCGAGGAAAAGGATGCCTTCGACGCCTGCTTCGAGCAGTTCTTCCGTTTCGACGACTTCCGCAGTGACCGTCCCGAGCAGCTCACCGCGGACGACGACTCGCGCGAGGGCGGTTCGCGCGAGGAAGGCAGCGACGGCAGCGCCGAGGAAGAAGGCTCCGGCGGCAAGGCCCGTGGCGGTGGCGGCGGTGGCCGCAGCAGCGACAGCGACGAGGCGGAACTCGAGGAACTGATTCATCCGGGCGAGATGAGCGATCCGCGCTCGGAACTCGGCCAACTCCTCATGAACGACGACGGCACGCAGCTCTCCCTCGCCATCGCCAACGCCGCCCGGGAAACCCGCCTCGAAGACATCAAGGTCTTCACCCAGAAGGGCCTTTATACGCGCCGCATCATGGAGGCCATGGGGCTTTCGGAACTGCAGGAGGAACTCAGCGAGCTCGGTGCCAGCAGCGAACTGCCCGACCGGCGTCTCGGGCAGGAGCTGCGCCGCCGGCGCGATCGCCTGCGCGAACAGATCCGCGACCACGTCGAGCGGCAGTTCCTGCTCCACGCCGACGCCCGCGGCGATCGCCTGCGCGAGGAGATGCTGCGCAAGGTCAAGCTCTCCAACGTCGAACAGCGCAATTTCCGCCACCTGCGCGTGCTCGTGCAGAAAATGGCGAAGCAGCTCGCCGCCGCCCACTCGCGCCGCCGCCGCGTCACCAAGCGGGGCCAGCTCAACGTCCCCAAGATGCTCCGCCGCAACATGCGCCACGGCGGCGAGCTGGTGGAGCTGGCCTGGAAGTCGACGAAGATCGACCGCCCCAAGGTCTACGCGATCTGCGACGTCTCCGGCTCCATGACCACCTACGCCCGCTTCATGCTGATGCTGCTCTACAGCCTGGAGGAGGTGCTGCCGAACGTGCGCGCGTTCGCGTTCTCCTCCGACCTCGGAGAGGTCACCGACCTGTTCCGCCGCGAGGACATCGACGACGCCATCGCCCTGACCCTGAAGGACTACGGCGGCGGCTCCACCGACTACGGCCAGGCCTTCGAGGACTTCGAGCGTCTCGCCGGAGGCGCCCTCGACCACCGCTCGACGCTGATCGTCC
>SLQW01000055.1 GCA_007131295.1 Pseudomonadales bacterium
GCCGGACCGGTGGAATCACCGGCCAGCGCCGAAGTCGCGGCGACGCCGTTCGCAGGTGCGGTGTCCACCTTCTTTGGCTCGACCGCGAGCGACGGCCGCCCGTTCAGCATGCTGGTCCACCCCATCAACGGGGACGTTTACGTGCTCGGCGGGATCGGTGGTGAAGCTCCGGTGACCGAGGGGGCGTGGATCACGGATCGCTTCAGTTGCGGTCCGATCGGCGCCAACATCTGCCGCAGCGCGCTGGCCCGTTTCACGCCAGACCTGGGCGAGCTCATCGCGGCGACCTATCTGCCGCCGGGGAACGTGAGCGCCATCCTCTCTGCCATGGTCGCGGATCCGGTAAGCGGCGACATCTTCGTGGCCGGGAGCGGATCACTCCTGACCGGTGCCGGCTTGCGGAACGAGGATGGCGAGCCGGTCATCGACCCGGACACCGGCAGCGCCTACGTGCCCTACCAGGCCAGTAGTGGGGGCAACGCCGACGGCGTATTGCTGCGCCTGAAGGCGGATCTCTCCGCGCGTCTGGCCGCGACCAACTACGGCGGATCAGGAATCGAGTCCTTCCGCAGTCTGGTCATCAGCCCCGTCGATGGCGACCTGTACGCGCTCGGATTTCAGTTCGGCAGCGCCGGCTCGCCTGCCCCCGGCATCCCGGGCGGAGCCCAGGAGAGCTACGCCGGCGGCAACAACGACCTCCTGATCGCCCGCTTCAGCCCGCAGCTCCACGACCTGCGTCAGGCGACCTACCTCGGCGGCAGCGGCACCGACTGGGGGGCGTCGAATTACGACGGCTTCCCCGCCATCATCGTGCATCCGGACAGCGGCGACGTCTACGTGGTGAGCTCGGTTTCCTCCACGGACTTTCCGACGACCCCAGGCGCGCTGCAGGAAGCAGTACCTGGAAGCAGCAGCAACGGCATCGTGGCGCGGCTCAGCGGTGACCTGACCGAACTGCTGTCATCAACCTACTTTGGCGGCAATTCGCAATGGTCGGTCACCAGCATCGCCATCGCCGCCGACGGCGATCTGTACATCGGCGGCCGCGCCATCGGCAACACGCTGCCGGGACGCGAGGGCGGGGCGCAGCCGGGCTTCCCCTTCGGCGCAGCTGCCGGCTTCGTCTCGCGCCTCAGCCCGGACCTCACCACCGTACGCCAGTCCAGCTATTTCGGGGCGCTCAACAGTCCCTCTGGCACGGTTCAGGCGATCAAGGCGCTACAGGTCCACCCAGACAGCGGCGAGGTCTACGTGACCGGTGAGGCCACCGTGGTGACCGAACTACCCGGAGTCGACGGGGGACTGCTGGAGTCGTTGCAGGGCACCGGCACCGGTGCGTTCTTCGCGCGGTTCACGCCCGATCTCACCGAGATTCTGCAGAGCACGCGGGTCACGAAGTTCACGGACCAGCAACGACCGACGACCTTGCAGATCAGTCCCGACGGCATGTGGGTCTACACGGCCGTCGGTACCAACGAAGGAAGCTCCGAATTCTCACACGAGGGTGCCTTCCCGACGAATCCGGCGGGCCGCTCGTACCTGATCACGCGCATACTCCAGTCGCTGGCGCGCTGATGGGGAGGTGACGGGCGCCCGGCGGGTCTGGCTCTTCAGGCCGGAAAGTGCTTCGCCCGCCCTGCCGGGTACTGCTGCTCCCAGTTGTGGCCGTCCATGGGCGTGATGTCCATGCCCTCGACGGTGCCGGCGTCGAGGCAACGGGCGTTGACGCTGATGCCGTCCGGATGCGAGCGCGGTCGATAGAAGGACTTGATGCCGCAATGGCCGCAGAAGTAGTGGTGCGCGGTGCCTGTGTTGAACGTGTAATCGACGAGCGCATCCTCACCGGCTTCCAGCGTGAAGCGCTCCCGCGGAACGATGAGGTGCAGGTAACCGGCCTTCGCGCAGATGCTGCAGTTGCATTCGTGTACCGGCAGCCGAGCCGGCGCCAGAACCCGGAAGCGCACGCGGCCGTAATGGCAGCCGCCGCGATGCTCGATCATGTCCCGGTCTCCAACGGCTCGCCTGCCTCGTCCGCCTCGACGATTTCGGTTTCCGCGCGCGCCTCGTCGCACCAGGCCTGCAGGTCCGCATCGGCGAGCAGTTGCTGCATCCAGGGCTGGCACAGTTCCGGGACCGGCACGCCATAAGTGACGAAGCGCAACAGCACCGGCGCGAAGAACGCATCGGCAATGCTGCGCTCGCCGTAGAGCCAGCCCGCTCGGCCGGTATGCATGGTCAGCGCCTCGCACCAGAGCCCCACCATGCGCTCGATGTCGCGCTCGACCTCGGCATCGCGTTCCACCCGTCTGCGGGCGCGGATGTTCATGGGCAACGCGCTGCGCAGCGCGCCGAAACCGGAATGCATCTCGGACACCGCACACCGGGCGTGCGCGCGCAGCCGCTCGTCCTCCGGCCAGCTGCCGTGCGCCGCGCGCTCGGCCGCGTACTCGCAGATCGCCAGCGAGTCCCAGACTACGCGATCGCCGTCGCGCAGCACAGGCACACGTCCGGCTGCGGAGATGCCGCGAA
>SLQW01000177.1 GCA_007131295.1 Pseudomonadales bacterium
CCCCAGCGGTCCTCGGCCCGTTTCGCATCCCGATACCAGCCGCGCTGCTCGCTGAAAATCTCACAGACATCATCCACCTGGGAGGGCGGCGACGTGGCGCAGCCACTGAGCAGGAGGGCACCCGCGAGCAGCCCGAGGCATAGTACGGCGGACATCCGGGTCATGCTTCCAACTCCTCGAGGCGCTCCAGAAAAGCCGCCTCATCGAGCACCGGAACCTCATGCCGGCGCGCATCGGTAAGCTTCTGACCGGCTCCGGGGCCGGCCACGACACAATCAGTCTGGGCCGAAACCGAGCCCGAAACGCGCGCTCCGAGGGCTTCGAGGCGGGCCTTGGCTTCCTTGCGGGTGAGTGCTTCCAGGGTGCCGGTGAGCACCCAGGTCTGATCTTCCAGTGGCGCCCGGGCGGGTTGTGCGGGCGGCGGTTCCGGATCGACACCGGCGGCCAGCAGGCGTGCCACCAGCTCCCTGTTCTCTTCCTGAACGAAGAACTCCGCAATCTCCCTGGCCACGACCGGTCCCACGTCGCGCACCGCCTGCAGACTCTCTTCGTCCGCCTTCTCGAGCGCATCGAGGCTGCGAAAGTGGCGCGCCAGCGCCGCCGCGGTCGCTTCGCCCACTTCACGGATCCCGAGTGCGTAGATCACCCGAGCCAGCGGCCGCTGCCTGGAGCCCTGAATCGCAGCGTGCAGATTGCGGGCGGACTTTTCCGCCATCCGTTCGAGCCCGGCAAGCAGGTCCACATCGAGTTCGTACAAGTCCGCAGCGTCGCGGACCAGTTCCCGCTCGACAAGTTGCGCGACGAGCTTCTCGCCGAGGCCCTGAATGTCCATCGCGCCCCGGGACGCGAAGTGCAGCAGCCCGTGCACCAGCTGGGCCGGGCAGGTTCGGCGGGCGCTGCAGCGTGCGACAACCTCGCCCTCGGCACGTTCCACCGCCGCCGCGCACACGGGACAGCGTTCGGGAAAGCTGATTGTGCGCGCGTCGTCAGGCCGCTGCTCGTGCTCCACCCGAACCACCTGCGGAATCACGTCGCCCGCACGCCGCACCCAGACCAGATCGCCGATACGCAGCTCGAGCCGGGCAATCTCATCAGCGTTGTGCAACGTCGCGTTGGAGACGGTCACGCCCCCGACGAACACCGGCTCGAGGCGCGCCACCGGCGTCACCGCTCCAGTGCGACCGACCTGGAAGTCGACACCGACGACCCGGGTGAGCGCCTCCTCTGCCGCCGGCTTGAACGCGATGGCATAACGGGGCGTCCGGGTGAGGACGCCCAGCGCATCCTGAGCGGCGAAGTCGTCCACCTTGATCACGACCCCGTCGATGTCATAGTCGAGCTCACCGCGCTGCGCGAGCACGCCTTCGACGTATTCGATCACCGCGTCGATGCCGGTCACGCAGCGGGTGAGCGGATTCGTCCGGAAGCCCCAGGCCGCCAGTCGCTCGAGCGATTCCACGTGACTGGAAATGGGCCAGTCGGCATCGATCCGACCGATGCCGTAGCAGTACATGGTCAGCGGTCGCCGCGCCGTAACGCGCGGGTCCAGCTGCCTCAGGCTGCCGGCGGCACCATTGCGCGGATTAACCAGTTCGCGCTCACCGGCAGCCCGGCTCCGTTCATTGAAGGCCTGAAACGCTGAGCGCGGCATGTAGACCTCACCGCGCACCTCGAGCTGCGCCGGAATGTCGTCGCCGCGCAGGCGCAGTGGCACCGACTCCAGGGTGCGTACGTTGGCGGTGATGTCTTCGCCGGTCTCGCCGTCGCCACGGGTGGCACCGAGCTGCAACCGTCCGTCGGCGTAGAACAGGCGCACCGCGACCCCGTCGATCTTGGGTTCACAGGCGTAAGCAACCGCTTCCTGCCGCTCCAGCAAGCGCCGGATGCGCGCATCGAACTCGCGCAGTTCCTCGAACGTGGTGCACTTGCCCAGACTCAGCATGGGCAGCGGATGCTGCACGCTCGGAAAACGTTCCGAGGGCGCGGCACCGATCCGTTGCGTCGGTGATTCCGGCGTCACCAGTGCGGGATGCTCGGCCTCGAGCGCAGCAAGACGATCGAAGAGGACGTCGAACTCGGCGTCGGAAATCGTCGGCGCGTCGAGGACGTGATAGGCGTGGTTGTGCTGGTCAATGAGATCCCGCAGGCGTTCGATCTCCGCTGCGGCAACAACGGCGCTCGGGCGTTCGGTCTCCGCCACCCGGTCAGCTCCGTCGCGACATCTGCCGACGCCGGAACTCACGAATGCGCTGGCGGCAGTGTTCCAGAGTCTGGGCCGTCATCACGCTGTGGCGTTCGTCCTTGAGGTCTGCATGCAGACGCGTGGCCATGTCGCGCGCGACCTTCGCCATGTCGTCGAAGGCCTCCAGCGGCTGATCCGGCCCGGGCAGGCGCATGAAAAAACTGACGCCGGGCGTTCGCAGCTTGTCGATCGCTCCGAGATCGAAGGTGCCGGGCTTCACCGCATTGGCCATGGAGAATTCGATGCGCTGACCCGCCCCGTAGCGATGGAAGATGTTCATGTCGCCATAGCGCAAGCCATGTTCCGTGACCACCTCGAGCACGTCGGTACCGGGCATCTGCCCACCGTCGCGACGCAGAACGTTGATCACCAGGATGTCCTCGAAATCTTCCCCAGTCTCCTCCTCGGGGACCGGATCCGGCTCCGCACGTTTCTCGCGGCCGGTCTTACGCGGCTCGCTTTCGTTGCGCCGGCGGCTCCCGCGCGCGCCTCCACGTTCACGGGAAACGATCGGATCACCGGCGAACAGCGGCGCCTGCTCCGGAACTGCAGGGTCCGGATCGGGGCTGCGCTCCGGAGCGGGCTCCTCATCGGCCCTGCGCGCCGTGCGTACCCTGCGCACGGGCGTTACTACAACCTCGGGAACGTTCTCCTCCTGAGCGCCGGCTTCGACCTCGCGCGCGAGGTCCGCATCGATGGGATCGAGCGGCTGCTCATGACCCTGGCGCTTCTCCGTCTCGCCGCGCCTCCCGGTCGCAGGACGCGTGCGCTGGGCGCCACTCGGCCGGGCAATGCGCTGAGCTTTCGGCGTATCGGCAGACGTCTCCGAACCGTCGACCACGCGCGCTGGACCGCTCGGCAGCTCCGCCCGCAGCAAATCGATGTCATCGAGATCGAGATCGGGAATGTTCTTGTCGTAGCGGATGCGCAGATCCTCGCGCTTGGAACGCCAGGCGATCCACAGACCGTGCGCAAGCACGCCGATGATCAGCAGCCCGCCCCCGATCAGTAACCAGTCACGCATGGCCAGATCCACCCTCGCTTGTCACTCGGCGCCAGCCCGCACTCGTCAGCCGGCCATGGCGGCCGCCTGCTCCACGTCCACCGATACCAGCCGGGACACGCCGGCTTCCTGCATGGTCACACCCATCAGGCGCTCTGCCATCTCCATGGTGATCTTGTTGTGGGTGATGAAAATGAACTGCACATCCCGGGACATTTCCGTAAGCAGCCGGCAGAAGCGACCCACATTGGCATCATCCAGCGGAGCATCGACTTCGTCGAGCATGCAGAACGGCGCCGGATTGAGCTGAAAGATCGAGAATACCAGGGCGATGGCCGTGAGCGCCTTCTCGCCCCCTGACAGCAGATGGATCGACGAGTTCCGCTTGCCCGGTGGTCGCGCCATGATCGACACGCCGGTATCGAGCAGATCATCGCCGGTCAGTTCCAGATAGGCATGGCCACCGCCGAACACCTTCGGGAACAACTCCTGAAGTCCGTGGTTGACCCGATCGAAGGTCTCCTTGAAGCGCGCCCGGGTCTCCCGGTCGATTTTCCTGATGGCCTCTTCCAGAGTACCCAGCGCCTCGACCAGGTCCGCATTCTGGGCATCCAGATAGGCCTTGCGCTCGGACTCCTGCTCAAACTCCTCGATGGCCGCCAGGTTGATGGGGCCGAGGCGCGCGATGCGCGCATCGAGACGATCGAGCGCCTCCTGCCATGCGCTTTCCGTGGCACCCTCTTCGAGGGTTGCGAGTACCGTCTCGGCCTGGGCGCCGGCTTCCGCGAGCTGCTCCTCCAAGGTGCGCCGGCGTACCTCCACGGCCTGGCGCTCGAGACGAGCCGCTTCCAGGGCGCTCTGTTCCGTTTGCACCCGCTCCTCGGCAGTCGAGCGCGCCTGCTCCAGCTCTCGCAGGTTGCTCTCGGCCTGGGCCTGGGCTTCGCGCGCGGCGGTCAGCTCCTGTTCGACCGCGAGGCGTCGGGCGAGCTCCGCATCCAGCTCCTGGCGCAGGTCTGCCAGCGGCTCGCGTGCTTCGGAGATGGCGCCATCGAGACCGTCCAGACGCTCGACGAGCTCCTGTTGCTGGCTGCGCAGGCGTTCGGCCGCGGTACGCGTGGATTCGAGTTGGTTATCCAGGTTCTGCCGGCGCAGCTCGAGTTCGTAGGCGGCGTCGCGGCGCGCGCGCGCCTGCTGCCGGGCCTCGTCCAGGGCGAGCCTGGCCGCATCGCGGCGCGCGAGCAGATCGCTCCGGCGCCCTTCGAGTTCCGTCATTGCCGCCTCGGCCTCGCTCCGGGCCGTACGCGCTGCCTCGATCTGCTGCCGTTCCGCGGCCAGCAGCTCATCGAGCTCTGCCCGCTCCCGCACCAGCCGCTCCTGACGCGCGGATGCCGCCTCGAGCCGGGCCTGCGCGGCACTGCGCTCGGCCCGCAGGCTGCCATGCTGCCGGCTCGCCTCACTCAATGTCTGCTGGGCGTCCTGACGGGCGCGCTCCATGTCCGCAAGCGCGCTGCGCAGGCGTGTGACCCGGTCTTCGCTGGTCTGCACCTGCTCTGCCCCGGCCACAATCTCGGCCTCGAGCTCCTCGATCTCATGCGCCCGGCGCAGGACGCCGCGACCGGCGGCATCGCCGCGAGCAAGACGCAGCCAGCGCCGCCCGAGCAGGGTTCCGTCACGGGTGACGATGGCTTCGCGAGGTTCCAGGCGTTCGCGGAGGGTCAGAGCCGCGGCCAGATTCTCGGCCACCCAAAAACCATCCAGCAGAGAGGCAAGATCGTCGTCCGCCTCCACCAGATCGAGCAGCCGCTGCCGTCCCTGACCATCTGCCTGGGCCGGCACGGCCGCCGTTCCACCCCCTTCGAACAGGGTCAGTTCGACGTCATCGAGAGCCATGGCCGCTTCCGCGGGCGCATCAAGCACATCCACAACCACCGCCTGCAGGACCCCGCCGAGAGCTGCTTCAACCGCGGTCTCCCAGCCTGTCTGCACTTGCAGTCGCTCGCCGAGGCGCGGCTTACGGTCCAGCCCCCGCTCCGCGAGCCAGGCCCGCGCCGCTTCGTCGTTGCGCCCCAGCGCGGACTCCTGCAGCGCTTCGAGCGACGCCTTGCGCCCGGTCAGCACCTGCACGCGACCGCGGCTCTCCGCGAGTTCCCGTTCCGCCTCCTCGAGCTCGTTGCGATGCTCGGCGATCCGCGCAGCCAGGGTCTCGAGTTCAGACTCGTGTCCGGACATGGTCTGCTCGATGCTCTCGATACGCGCATCGAGATCACCGAGCTCACTGGCGTCGAGATCGGCGCCAGCGGCATCCGCATCCGTCTCCAAGCGCTCCAGGCGCTGACCGATCCGGCCTAACGACTGTTCGAGCTGGGCGATCCGAGAGGCCTCCACTTCCGCCCGACGCCGTGGTTCCGCCGCGGCCTGGTTGAAGGTATCCCACTCCTGCTGCCAGGCCTGCATCGACGCTTCCGCCGCTTCGAGTTCGGCCTGAGCAGTCTCTTCGCCGGCGACGATGGCTTCCCGTTCCGGTTCGATGGCGGCCAGCGCGCTGCCGAGTTCCTCGATGCGCCGGGCGTCCAGCTCGAGGTGACGAACCGCTTCCTCACGCCGACTGCGGGCTGCGTCACGGTCGCTCTCCAGCTGTCGCAGACGCTGATCGCGGGCGCGCAGATTCTCTTCCAGACGCGCGATGGCCGCGCCGAGCTCATAGAAGCGCTGCTGCACTTCGCCAGTGGAGTCCGCAAGTTCGGCGTGACGGCTGCGCTCCTGCTCGATCTGCGTCGCCACCGACTGCCGGGCCGTCCGGGCCTCTTCCAGCCCCAGTTCGCAACGGGTGACGCTGGCCGCGTGGGCTTCCATCTCGGCGGTCATCGCCTGCCAGCGCAGCGCCAGCAGTTCCGCCTTCAGGCGCCGTTCCTCGGTCTTGTATTCCCGATACTTTTCCGCGGCTTTCGCCTGCCGCTGCAGACGCGCGAGCTGCCGCTCGAGTTCCTCACGCAGGTCCTCGAGGCGGTCGAGATTCTCGCGGGTATGGCGGATGCGATTCTCGGTTTCCCGCCTCCGCTCCTTGTAGCGGGAGATTCCAGCCGCTTCCTCGAGATAGATCCGCAGGTCTTCGGGGCGCGCCTCGATCAGATTCGAGATCATGCCCTGCTCGATGATCGAGTAGCTGCGCGGGCCGAGACCGGTACCAAGGAACACGTCCTGGATGTCGCGCCGCCGGCAGCGGGTGTTGTTGAGGAAATAGAGGGACTGACTGTCGCGCGTCACCTGGCGGCGGATCGAGATTTCGGCGAAGTTCGCGTGCGGGCCACCCAGGCGCCCGTCGGAGTTATCGAACACCAGCTCGATGCTGGCCTGCGCCGTAGGCTTACGCGTGTTCGAGCCGTTGAAGATGACGTCCGTGATGGACTCGCCGCGCAGCTGCTTGGCAGAACTCTCCCCCATCACCCAGCGCACGGCGTCGATCACGTTGGACTTGCCGCAGCCGTTGGGGCCGACGATTGCGGTCAGGTTGCCGGGTAACGACACGGTGGTCGGGTCGACGAAGGACTTGAAGCCCGCGAGCTTGATGTGCTTCAGGCGCATGGATCGGCAGCGTGCCCCAAGGGTGGTCCCACAGCATGCGGAATGTCGTTTCGCTATGGGAGGGACAGTCTATCGAGGTTTCCGGAACAGGTCACGATCACCTGCGGCGATCACTCCTCGATAACGCGGTCGATGAGCACGTTGACGACCCGCCCGGGAACCTTCGGATCGAGGGTTGCGCTGACGCCTTCGAGATCGCCGGGGCGGGCAGCGACGCCGCCGTCCACGGACACCCGGGCGACGATCTCGACGCGCTCAGCCGCCGACAGCGGGCGCTCCGGAGTCATGGCCATGGAATCATCGAGGGCAACCAGCAGCGGCAGCTCGTCCGCCGAGTGCTGGGAAATCGCGAGCGGCGCCGGCGCCCCCCCGACTTCGCGTGCGAACACGTACAGCGTTGCCCCGGGTGTCAGCCCGACTTCGGGCGAGAGCTCTACCAGGGCGCGGACCCGGCCACCCGCCGCCTCGGAGGCAGGAGCAACAGGCTCAGCTTCGGCTGCCGCCGCCGTCGGCGGATCGCCGGCCCCGAGCCAGAGATCCACGGCGGCCCCGCCACGACTCGCCACCGGACCATAGCTGCGTTCGAGATCACCCGGTCCCCGTTCCGCAGTACCGGACCGGGACAGGCGGGCGATGACCTCCACCTCATCAACACTGTCCAAGGCCATCTCCGGCGCCATGGCATCGTCGACGGTGAGATTGACATCAAGCCTCGCTGCCGGGCGCAATCGCTGCACCGCCAGCGGCATCGGCGGACCACCCACCGGGCGCGCAATGACGAAGACCGCAGCGTTCGCCGGCAGCTCGTCGAGCACGGCCTCGGCGATACGCACCCGCACGCGTATGCCATCTGCTGAGGGCTCCGGCAACGTCGCCGGCAGACCAGCCAGCTCCCGGGAACGGTTCAGCCCGTCGCGCAGGAAGTCACGTCGCTCGCCTTCGGGAATACCGCTGGCAAGCACCTGTTGGAACAGCTCCGCGGCCTCGGCAAAGCGCGCATTCTGGAAGGCGTCCATGGCGAGAATTTCGAGCATGATGGGCTGGCCGGGAACGAGTTCGAGCACCCGATCGATGACCCGCCGGACCCGTGACGTCACCTGCCGGTCGTCCGCCAGGTACAGCGCCTGGGCCTGGAACACCATCGGCGCCGGCTCTTCCGGCAGAAGCTCCGCGACACGATCGAAGGCCCCCGCGGCGCGCTCGAACTCACCCTGATTCAACGCCGTGCGCCCGAGCAGGAACCACCCGTCGGCATCATCAGGATTCGCCTGCAGGCGCGTCTCCAGCCGGGTAAGGAGTTCGCCGACCTGAGCCGTGTCGTGGGCACCCGCTGCCAGGCCTTCCACCTCTCGGAGATCCCGGGCCAGCGCCAGCTCTTCGAGGTAGCCCAGGGAAAGGCCCCAGTCCGCATACAGAACCAAGGCGAGCAGCGGCACGAGCACTGCCCCACCCACCAGCACGGCCCCGCCGCGGCCACTCTGAGCCCTCGGTGCAGCCTCGGCATCGTCGCGCGCATCGCTTACGTCGCCGAGCAGCGATAGTTCGAGTTCGCCGCGCAGGATGTCGAACTCTGCGCTGTCGATGCGACCTTCCCGAAGATCCGCCTCGAGTTCGGCGAGCCTGTCTTCGAAGATGGCCAGATTGGAATGGGCACGGATGCGTGCGGCGCGGTCTTCACTGCGGCCTCGGAACAGCGGCCAGACGGCGAACGCAACCGCCAGCGCCACCATCGGCACCACCGTTAGCCAGAATGCGGTCATGAGCGTGGCGCTGCCCCACTCGCCTCGCGCATGAGTTCGGCCCGGAGCCGCGCCAGGCGTTCCGCCTCCTCCGCCGAAATGCCCTCACGGCTGGCGCGCGCGGCCCGCCGCTGGTTGCGGATCATCACGGCGATGATGCCGATGCCGAGGAACAGCAGCAGGAATGGACCCACCCACAACACTGCGGTCCGAGCCGTGAAGCGGGGGTTGTAGAGGATGAAGTCGCCGTAGCGCGAGACCAGATAGCTGCGGATCTCCGCATCGCTGTGTCCTTCCCGCACCATGTTCGCCACCGTGCGGCGCAGGTCTTGTGCGATGGGCGCATCCGAGCCCCACAGGTTCGTGTTGAGGCACTTCGGACAGCGCAGCTCAGCATTCAGCGCGTGGAAGCGGGCTTCCTGCTCCCGCGTCTCGAATTCGTAGACGTCGATGGACGATGCGGAAACCGCCCCAGCCAACAGCAGCAAGGCGCCGAGCAGGCCGATGAGGAAGACCTTAGGAAGCATCGCGTAGCTCCGCGAGTATGGGTGCGAGATCTCGTTCCCACACGCGTTGATCGACGGCGCCGACCCGCTTGTAACGGATAATGCCGTCGCCATCGACGAGGAAAGTCTCCGGCGCACCGTATACGCCGAGGTCGATACCGAGGCTGCCATCCGCATCCACGACGGAAAAGATGTAGGGATCGCCGAAGCGAGCGAGCCAGCGTCGCGCTTCCGTCGGGTTATCTTTGTAGTTGATGCCATAGATCGGCACGCCATAGGTTTCAGCGATTCGCGCCAGCTCCTTATGCTCCGCCCGGCAGGTGGGGCACCAGGTCGCCCAGACGTTGAGCAGGAACGGCTCACCGTGCATCGCCTCGGAGCTGACGACCCGGCCGGGCTCGTGCAGCACCGGCAGGGCGAACTCCGGCAGCGGCTGGTTCAGCAACGCCGAAGGCAGCGCGTGCGGATCGCCAAGACTGAAGCCACGCCAGAGCACGCCGAGAATCACCAGAAAGACGACTAGGGGAATGAACAGGCTGGCCCGGCTCATGCCCGGCTTGGCCATGCTACCCGCATGCTCGCTCACGACGTGCCCTCCGCCAGAGGTTCACGCGCGGGCTCCGTTTCGGCGACGCGGCGTCGCTCCAGCGCCCGCTCGGCGAGCCGGCGATAGCGGCGGTCGACGGCGGCGACCACGCCACCGAGCGCCATCAGCAACGCACCGAGCCAGATCCAGCGCACGAATGGTTTGTAGTGGACCCGCACCGCCCAGGCCTGCCCGCCCAGGGGCTCGCCCAGCGCCACGTAGAG
>SLQW01000210.1 GCA_007131295.1 Pseudomonadales bacterium
CGCCTTCCCACAGGGGTACAGCGAAATCGAAGGCGCTTCCTGTGGGAAGGTGTGCAGCGAAGCTGCGCGCCGATCGGCGGCGCAGCCGCCGCAAGCGTAACGCCAAGACCGGAGCGCGGTCCTCGATCGGCGCGCCCGCTACGCGGCCACGCCTTCCCACAGGGGTACAGCGAAATCGAAGGCGCTTCCTGTGGGAAGGTGTGCAGCGAAGCTGCGCGCCGATCGGCGGCGCAGCCGCCGCGAGCGTAACGCCAAGACTGGAGCGCGGTCCTCGATCGGCGCGCCCGCTGCGCGGCCACGGCTTCCCACAGGGGTACAGCGAAATCGAAAGCACTTCTTGTGGGAAGGTGTGCAGCGAAGCTGCGCGCCGATCGGCGGCGCAGCCGCCGCGGGCATGCTGCAGCTTCGTTCGCGATGCGAAACTTCGTTTATGCTGGGCGCGTTGCCGGGGAGGATGCAGATGACTCAAAGCACTGGGCGTTGCACGCTGGTCATGTTCTTGGCACTGGCTCTCGCAGGCTGCGCGTCCAGAGAGGACGCTCCGACGCCGCAGGCCGATCCCGACAGTCTGCGGCAGGTCGCACAGGGTGAGCTGATCGGTTTTGCGCTGGGCGACGCACATGCTTGGCGTGGCATCCCCTTCGCGGCGCCACCGCGCGATGATCTCCGCTGGCGCGCGCCGAGACCGGCGGAATCCTGGGCCGGCACCCGCGAAGCCCTGCACTTCGGCAACGCCTGTCCGCAGATCGCCTCACCCCTCGGCGGCGCACCCGAAGACCTGACCGGCGAACTGTGGGGCGACGAGGACTGCCTGTTTCTCAACGTCTACGCCCCGCAGCGCTCGCAGGAGGCTCTCCGCAGCGACAACGAGCGCTTTCCGGTACTGGTGTGGATCCACGGCGGGGGCAATACGGTGGGCCACAGCGGCTTCTATAACGGTGCACCGCTGGCGGCCACACAGGACGTCGTGGTGGTGACCCTGAACTACCGGCTCGGGCCGCTGGGCTGGTTCCTGCATCCAGCGCTTGACGATACCGATGTGCGTGATGCGTCAGGCAACTACGGCACCCTGGACCTGCTGCACGCGCTCGCGTGGATCAGGGACAACATTGCCGCCTTCGGCGGCGACTCCGAGCGCGTCGTGGTTTTCGGAGAATCCGCCGGCGGCACCAACATCTTCTCGCTGCTGGTCTCACCGCTCGCCCCAGGACTCTTCCACGGTGCCATTGTCCAGAGCGGCGGCACCGCAAGCGCGAGTGTGGCGCAGGCGTTGAACTACCGGGACGATCCGGAAGAACCCGGAGCGAACTTCAGCAGCCGCGAGATCGTCCTGCGCACGTTCCTCGACGCCACCTGCGACCGCAGCTGCGCCCGCGAACGCGCCGAGCGCGAAGACAGCGAAACGATCGCTGCACGCCTGCGCTCGCTGGACGCCGCGGAACTGTTCGCACTCTACCGGGACGGAGAGAGTCTGCTCGGACCCGCGTCGCCGACCGTCATCCGCGACGGCTACGTCCTGCCCGAACGGGACTTCCTAGAAGTTCTCGACGATCCGGACGCCTTCGTGAACGTGCCCATGATCCTCGGCACGAATCGGGATGAGCCGAAGATCTTCATGGTGTTCGCGCCGGAGAACGTGGTGCGCCTTGCCGGCCTGCCGCTGTGGCGTCGCGATGCACGGCGCTACGAACTTCAGGCCGAATACGGCGCGCTGGCATGGCAACTGCGGGGCGTCACAGAACCGGCCATGCGCCTGCGCGACGCGGAGATTCCGGTCTGGGCCTACCGCTGGGACTGGGACGAGCAGGGACGCCGCTTCGGGATCAACCTCTCTGCCCTTCTGGGTGCCGCCCACGGCCTCGAGATTCCCTTCGTGTTCGGCCACTGGGACGTCGGCCGACTTTCCGGCCTGCTGTTCCACAACCGCAACCGCGAGGGTCGCGAGGCTCTCTCCGCACGCATGATGGCGTACTGGGCAGGATTCGCGCGGTACCTGGACCCGGGCCGTGGTACCGATGGAGGAGGTCCCCTCTGGCAGCCCTGGCAGGGGCAGGATGGAGCCACGTTCATCCATCTCGATACCGAGGCGGGCGGCGGCATCCGCATGAGCGAAGAGCACCTGAGCCACGCCGACGTCATCGACAGGCTCGCGAACGATGATCGCTTCGAAGATTCTGAAGAGCGCTGTCGCGTCTTCCACAGCAGCTTCCGCTTCGGCGCCGACGAACGCCTGTATGCCGACGCCGAGCGGCTCGGCTGTTCACCAGCGGGTTCGTCAGCCGCTCCCTGAAATCCCCCGCAGGCGCGCCGAGCGCTGGGTGGCCCGGACCAGCAGCAGGATGGCGATGCCGCTGCCAAGCTGCAGCGCACAGAACAGACCGAAGGCGAGATCGTAGTTGCCGAAGCGGTCGAACACCCAACCTGCGAAAGGGATCGATGTCACCATCAGCGGCAGCTGAAACGGGCGCAGGGTGCCGGACACGGTGCCGAAAGAGGAGCGGCCGAAGGACAGCGCCGTGATGGCATTGCGCAACGGCACCATGCCGCCATAACCCAGGCCGAACAGCAGCGCGGCGCAGATCAGCGGAAGGAACGCGTGGGTCAGCAGCAGCAATCCGAGCGCGATGCCCTGACAGCCCACCGCCAGCGCCACCGACAGGCGCGGATCGTAGTGGTCGATCATGTACCCGAACATCGGCTTGGCCAGCAGAGCGGCAGCCGCCATGAACGAAAGCACCACGGCGGCCCTGCCTGGGGCGTGGCCGATGTCGGTCATGTGTGCGAACAGATGCGTGGACGTCGCGCCAAAGGTCGCAAGCATGATGCCGAACACCACGACGATGCCCCAGAAGTCGCTTGTCCGCAGGGCATCACGCCGACTCCAGACCCGGTCGTCCTCGCCGTCGTCGTCACCGGCCGGCGCCGGTTCCGGCTCGACGCCGGCCTCGGCCGGATCGTTGCGTACGAAGTAGGCCACCACGGGTAGGACCAGAAGCAGCAGGATGGCACCGAAGACGATGAACTGGCCGCGCCAGCCCACGGCTTCGATAAGCGCCGCAATGACCGGCGGCATCAGCACGCCGGCTGTGGATGCGCCCATGGAAATGATCGAAAGCGCGAGACCGCGGCGCGAGCGGAACCAATTCACCACCAGCTTCGCGGGACCTGCGTCCGCCAGGGCGACGAAAGCGAGGCCGAGAAACGTGCCCATGACCAGATAAAGCATCAGCAGGCTGGTCACCTGGGAAAGCAGCAGGTAGCCGAGTCCGAGCCAGAGCGCCGCAACGATCAGAATGCGCCGGACGGGCAGCCGATCGAGCAGGCCACCGATCCAGGGCGCCGAGAGCGCAGAGACGACGCTGACCAGCGAGAATGCCAGCGATACCTGGAAGCGGTCGGCTTCCAGGTCCCTGGCCAGAGGCGGCAACCAGATGCCGCGAGAGTAAGCGTAAAACGCGTTGGTGAGGAAACCCAGGCCAAATGCCAGGCCCACCATGGACCAGCCCGCGTAAACCCGCGGGGTCAGCTGCGACTGCCCGCTGTCGTGAACGCTCGTCACGCAGTCAGTGCTTCAGGCGGCTGTCGCGACCGAACTGTGCCTTCAGGAACGCCATCTGATCGCCGAGGATTCGGCCGGAATTGATCAACGCAAGGTACTCGGCGAAGTTCGGCGTATAGGGCAGCGCCTTGATATCGAGATCAATCTCCTCGAGCAGGCGATTGCCCTTGTGGTGGTTGCAACGCTTGCAGGCGGCCACGACGTTGTCCCAGACGTCGGTTCCGCCCCGGGAGCGCGGCACCACATGATCGCGCGTGAGCTGAAGGTCCTGGAACTCGCCGCCACAGTAGAGGCAGAGGTTCTGATCCCTGCGGAACAGAGCGCGGTTCGTGAGCGGAGGCACGGGATTCGCTCGGGGTACCACCTGACCGTCGCAGGCGATGATGCTGTGCAGCTCGAGCACGGTGCGACACTGGTGAAGGCGCGAAAAGCCACCGCGAATACGCAAAACCGGGTCGCCCAAGGTCCAGACGACCAATTCGCGGGCGTACAGGCATACCGCATCCTGCCAACTCAGCCACTCCACCGGCTGGCCACCCACATTCACCCTCAGGATACGCGGTAAAAGCTCACCACTCCCGTGCGCCTGCAACATACGCGTGGTTCCGATCAACACGGTGAAACCATCTTCTCCGAGGGCGCGGCGAAATTCAAACACTACCAATGGTGGGAGCGGACCGTGACGAGGTCATGACCGCGACCGTATCGTCAGCGGCCCAAGTGCATCCCGGTCGTGCTCCGCCGTCAGATCGAGCGCGGGCCCCTTGGGAACGATCCGGGTCGGATTGATCATGTCGTGGCTGTAGTGGTAGTGCGCCTTGATGTGGCCGAGATCGACTGTCTCTGCCACGCCAGGATATTGATAGAGATCCCGCAGATAACCGGAAAGTGCCGGGTAATCCCGGATGCGTCGGAGGTTGCACTTGAAGTGGCCGACGTAGACCGGATCGAAGCGCACCAGCGTGGTGAACAACCTCCAGTCCGCCTCGGTGAGGACGCCATTGACGAGAAACCGCGACTGCAACAGGCGCCGTTCCAGGCGATCGAGGGTCGCGAACAGCGCATCGAATGCCTGCTCGTATGCTTCCTGGCTGGTAGCGAAACCCGCACGGTAAACACCATTATTGATGTTGTCGTAGACCTCGGCATTGACCTCCTCGATCGCCTCGCGCAGATCAGGTGGCGAGAAGCATGCGTCCACGTCGCTGAACGCCTCGAAAGAGGCGTCGAACATACGCAGGATGTCGGCCGACTCGTTGGAGACGATGGTGTCGCGCTCGCTGTCCCAGAGCACGGGCACAGTCACCCGGCCGGTGCAGTCGGGTTGCGCGCGCGTGTAAACCTCACGCAGAAAGTCCGCTCCGTGGAGACGGTCCCCCGTCGCGTTACGGAAGTCGGTCGCGAAGGTCCAGCCATCCTCGAGCATGTGCGGATGCACTACAGAAACGCCTATGTGCTGCTCGAGGCCCTTGAGCTTGCGCAGGATCAGGGTCCGATGGGCCCAGGGACAGGCCAGCGAGACGTACAAATGGTAGCGGCCGCTCGCAGCGCGAAACCCACCTTCGCCGGTCGGTCCTGCGGAACCGTCGGCGGTCACCCAGTTACGCCAGGCCGCATCCTCGCGGACGAATTCGCCGTCATTGCTTTCGGTGTCGTACCACTCATCGACCCACTCGCCCTCAACCAGTCGTCCCATGTTCGGCTCCTTTGCGAATCAGCGTGGGCAAGCGTCGCGCGGCAAGGTCGTCGCTTCCAGCGGAAAGTTCCGGGCAAACCCTTCGAATCAGTCGAACCGAAAACCGGATGAGGTGATTCTTTTGTGCCGGCTGATGCGGTAGGGTCCTCTAAGGACGCGGCAAGGGAGAGGTTTCGATGTCCATTCTGTGGGAACAGAGCCTGGCGCAGCCGGAAGTTCAGGAACAGCCTTACGATTACTATCACGCCCTGCACGAGCAGCCGATCTTCTTCGACGAGCGGCTCGGATTCTTCATCTGCTCGCGCTACGACCTGATGCGGCAGATCCTGCGCGACACGAAGGTGTTCTCCAACGTCGGCAGCCAGACCATGGATAGCATGAAGGCGCCGCCTCCGGAGGTGGCGACCCTGCGCAAGGCAATGGTCCGGCAGGTGGACACGCTGGTGACCAACGACCCACCCGCGCACACCCGCTGCCGGCAAATGATCGACAATCCGTTCACGCCGCGCAGGGTGCGCAGCGAGCTGCGCCCGTCCATCGACGAGATCGTAGCCACCACGCTCGATCGCTTCATCGATGCCGGTGAGTGCGACTTCGTGAAAGCGTTTGCGGAACCGGTGCCGCTGCTCGTGATCGCAGACCAGCTCGGCGTACCGCGCGCAGACGCGCCGAAGTTCAAGCAGTGGTCCGACGCCTCCGTGGCACCGCTCGGCATGATGATCACGCCGGAAGAGCACGTCGAGTGCACGCGGCAGGTGAAGGCGATGCAGGACTACTTTCTGGCGGCGCTAGAAGAGCGTCGCAGGGAACCGAGGGACGATCTGCTGACCCACCTGCTCGCGGTTCGGGAAGATGGAATGGAACCGTTCAGTACCGAGGAGATCATCTCCATCACCCAGCAGCTGCTGGTCGCCGGCAACGAGACCACCACCAACGGTCTGGCCGCCGGCATGCAGCTGCTGATCGAGCATCCCGATCAGCAGCGCATGCTGCGCGAGGACCCGTCTCGGATCCGTATTTTCGTCGAGGAGGTGCTGCGCGTGGAATCGCCGGTGCAGGGCCTGTTCCGCGTGGTGACCGAGGACGTGCAGCTCGCTGGCGTCGACATTCCCAAAGGTGCACGCATCATGCTTCGCTTCGCGGCCGCCAACCGGGACCCGGAGCAGTACGCCGAGCCCGACCAGCTCGACGTCTGCCGCCGCAATGCGGGAACCCATCTCGCTTTCGGTGCCGGCATCCACCACTGCCTCGGGGCCGCCTTGGCGCGGGAGGAGATGAACAGCGCCTTCGAGCACATCCTCGCACGCATGGACGACCTGCACTTCCTGCCCGGGCGCAACGACTTCCACCACTACCCGAACATGCTGCTGCGCGGGCTCGAGCACCTCTGGATCGGATTCACGCCGCGGGCCTGAGGCCCGCGGGATCAGCCCAACCGCTTCGCAGCTGCCGGCCGTGTCAGACAAAGGTCCAGCCATGACCGCATGCGCGGCCAAGCCGACACGTCGAGCCGGGCCATGCGGATCCACGCCAGAATCGCCGCCACATTGAGATCGGCGACGGTGAAGCGATCGCCGAGGAGCCAGTCGCGGTCGGCGAGATGGGCCTCGAGGACTGCGAACGGACGCTCGAGATGCTTCACGCAGGCCTGGGCCTTGCCCTGATCCTTGTCCACGCCGAACAGGCCCAGGCTGAGCACCAGGGCGTCAAGCAGCGTCTTCTCGCACTCGGTCATGGCCCAGAAACTCCACTGCAGGGCGCCGGCCTCCTCGGCGAGGTCCTTCGCGGCGAGCTCACCGCCATGCTTGCGGGCCAGGTAGAGGTTGATGGCCATCGACTCCCAGACCACCAGGCCATCGTCGTCGATGGCGGGAATGCGGCCGTTCGGATTAACGGCCAGGTATTCCGGCCGTCCCGCCTCCTCCACGTAGTGCACCGGAATGTTCTCGTAGTCGAGGCCCAGTTCGTCCGCCATCCACAACACTCGCACGGCACGACTCGCAGGCGTTCCGTAGATCTTCAAGGTCATCACTCTCTCCTCTCCAAAATTGCTCAATTCAGTCCAGCCGTGCAGCCTGCACGTGCATCCAGTCGAAGTTGCGCGCCCTGCCCAGGCTGATCCAGCCCTCCCTCTCCCAGCAGCGCCACCAGGTCTCGTAGGCGACGCCTGCGAAGGCTGCCCGGTCGCGCCCCCAGCGCAAGCGATTGCGCGCGGGATCGAAATCGAAGGCGATCCCCCAGGCATGGGTCGACAGGCGGCTGCCGCCGCGCTTGTTGCGGTGATTGTAGCCGCCACCGTAGCGATCCAGGCGCAACTCGCGGATCCCATCAAGACCGTAGTGCGCGAGCACCGCTTCGAGTATCGAGCGGAGACTGTCACGAACCCGGACGTGGCACTGGGTGCGCGTCACGCTGGTACGTAGATCCCAGGACAGGCGCAGCGGATAGGGCAGCTCGAGCATGACCAGATGCTCGCCCGGTGGGCCGAAGGTTGTCTCGAGTTCCGCTTCCCGCGGCCACGCCGAGCCAGACGCCGCCGCCTCGACTGCGTCCCGCCACGGTGGTTCCGGCTCGCCGTGCTCGCGCAGGTGGGCGAGCTGTTCCGTGGCGTACTCGGTCTGCGGTCCCCAGAGGCCATCGAGCGGGCCCACAGGCAGCGCCGCTTCGGCACAGCGAAACTGAAGATAGAGCACGGCCTGACGGCGTGCCGACCAGTCGCCCCACCCTGTGGGCAGCTCCAGCCCCGACGACGCAAGACCGATTGCCTTCAGGCCGGCCCTGACGGCCGCATTCGTGCGCGGCCCGCGCAGGCCGTCGACTGCGCCAGCCGCCAACCCGGCCTCGTTCAAGAGTTCCTGCAGCAGGCGCACGTCCGCCGTCTTCACCCTGCCATCCTCCCTGAAGAAACAGCCTCACTTCGGCCTGGATCGATGCCCGCGCTATGCTGTCGAGCCGTTCGGTCCAAAGCGAGCATTACTGCGCCATGATGACACTGCGCCGCCGTCTCTTCCTGCAGCTCGATCTTCAGAGCACGTCCGGCGAGCGGATCGAGCACGCCGGATTGCGCGGCCGCCTGCGTTACATGATGACGCCACGGGCAGTGATCGACCTGCTGGCCGTCCTGCCGTTCTATCTGTCGCTGGGGATGACGGAATCGTTCCTGCTGCGGCTGTTCCGGCTGCTGCGGATCATTTCGCTGGCCAAGTTCAGCCGCTACACCGCCGCCTTGAACTCGCTCGGGCAGGCCATCGCCGACCGGCGCTACGAATTGTTGGTCAGTCTGGGCGCAGCCCTGCTCGTGCTGTTGTTTTCCGCCACTGTACTCTATGTCGTTGAAGGCAGGGCACAGCCAGAGGCGTTCGGCAGCATCCCGCGCGCGCTCTGGTGGGGCGTTGCCACCCTGACTACGGTCGGCTACGGGGACGTCTATCCGGTCACGGTACTCGGCCAGCTGTTTGCAGGTATGACCGCCTTGGCGGCAGTCGGCATGGTCGCCATGCCTGCGGGCATCCTCGCGGCAGCGTTCAGCGAAGCCTTCCAGCAGCGCCGGCGCCAGAACGAAGCCGACGCCTCCGAAACCGACCGCTGAGGCAACCCGTTCGGCCCGGTCAGGTCGCTTCCGCAGGCCGCCCCGTACCAGCCCGCTCCGCGCTGACGCGCGCAGCGACCCGGTCGTCGTCACGGCGGTGGAAGATGGCGTAGATCAGCGGGATCACGAGCAGGGTGATGAAAACGGCGCTCAGCAGGCCACCGATGACCGAACGCGCCATGGGCGCCTGAGCCTCCGCACCCTCCCCGATACCGAGGGCCAGCGGCAACATCGCGAACGTGGTCGTCAGCGTGGTCATGAGCACTGGGCGCAGGCGCCGGCGGCCGGCCTCCAGCACTGCATCACGCACCTTCAAGCCTCGGTCACCCTGCAAGCGCGCGGCCTGATCGACGATCAGGATGGAATTATTCACGACGATGCCGACCAGCATGATGATGCCGATCATGGATTGCATGTTGAACGTGGTACCGGTGGCGAACAGCATCAGCGCAACACCGATGATGGACATCGGCACCGTAAACATGACGATGAACGGGTCGCGCAGCGACTCGTAGAGCGATGCCAGCACCATATAGACGAGCAGCACCGCCATGATCATGGCCAGGCCAAGCTCCGAGAAGGCCTCCTGCTGGTCCTCGAACTGGCCCGAAACCAAAACGTCATAACCATCGGGCATTGCGATTTCCCGCAGCGCGGATTGCACGTCCGCCGCGACCGACCCGAGATCGCGACCGCTGATGTTGGCGTAGACGACCGCCAGCCGCTGCTGGTTCTTGCGGTCGATCCGCTGCGGCCCGACGCCTTCCTCGATGCGCACCACGTTGCGCAGGGCGATGGAACGCCCATCGGTCAAGCTCGGTATCGTGAGATTGAGGATCTGGGACTGGGTCAAACGCTCCGCGTCTCGAACCTGCAGACGGATGCGGTACTCGCGACCTGCCTGGGTGAACTCGCCGGCGCGCACGCCACCGATCGCCGCCTCAAGCGTCCGCGCGACGCGCTGCACCGAAAGATCCAGATCCGCTGCGCGATCGCGATCGATAAGCATAAGTTCCTGCGGCACACCGGCGTCGCGACTGACGCGCGTGTCGGTGACGCCATCGATCTCCTCCACTCGCGCGCGCACGTCTGCGGCAATGGCTTCGAGGCGCTGAAGGTCGAAGCCACGCACCTCGATCTCGAGCGGTTCCGCATCCTGGCCTGCCGTACCCATGCGCAAAAGGAACAGTCCGCCTCCCGCACGAGAGCGGATATTTGCACCGGGTATCTCCGCCAGCAGTGGCCGCAGATCCGCGGCAATTTCCTCACTGCTGCGGGTGCGCTCGGTGACGCCCACCAGCGACACCCGTAGCTGGCCGCGATTGCTGCCGCCGCGGAATCCGGATTGGCCGAACTGGGTATAGCTGGAAGTCAATTCCGGAATGTTCGGCAGGACGATGTCTTCGACTTGACGCATGGTCCGGTCGAGCACCTCGAGCCGGGTTCCAGGCTCCATCTCGACATCGATGCGCACTTCGCTCTCGTCCGCGGGCGGCATGAACTCGGCACCGATGCGCGGGATCAAGAGCAGCGCGAGGACGAAAATCATGAAAGTGACCGCCAGGGTCTCGCGCTTGTTGTCGAGCAGAATCCCGAGCAGATGCTGATAGCCGCCCTCCATGCGCTCGAAACCCTTGCCGATACGCTCGCCGAGAGACTTGAACGGATGGATGCCGATCGTCGGCGGGGTGTTCTCAGGCTCGAGGATGCGCGAGGCCAGCATCGGCACCAGCGTCAGCGCCGCGACCAGGGAGCACACGAGGGCGAAACTCACGGTGTAGGCCAACTGCCGGAACATCTCTCCACTGATGCCCTCACCGAACACCAGCGGCGCGAAGATGACCAGCGTTGTGACGGTACTGGCGATGATCGCCGGACCCACCTGGGACGTCCCTTCGATCGCAGCCTTGACCCGGTCCGAAGTCTCCTCCTTGCGGACCCGGGAGATGTTCTCCAGCACCACGATGGCGTTGTCCACCATCAGTCCGACCCCGAGGGCGAGCCCTCCCAGAGTCATCAGATTGATCGTGAACCCGCCGAAGTAGATGAGGGCGAAAGTGGTGACGATGGACGTGGGGATTGCCACCGCGACCACGAGCGTGCCGCGTATGCTGCGCAGAAACAGCAGCAGAACCAGAACCGCGAGGACGCCCCCATAAAGGATGGTGCGGGTCAGATTGTCGATGGAATTCTGGATATACCGGGACTGGTCAATGATGGGGAAGATCGTCACTTCCGGGAAGTCGCGGGCCACCCGATCCATTTCCCGCATGACCTGACTTGCCACTTCCACGGTGTTGCTGCCGGCCTGCTTGCGCACGGCGATGCGCACTCCCGGCTCCTGATTGATCCTGACGATCCGGGTCTCGCGCTCATGGGTATCGACCACCTCGGCGATCTGCCCGAGGCGGATATTGCCGCCCGTGCGCCGTGCCACGACCAGATTGCGGAGCTGTTCGAGATCGTCAAACCTGCCGGGCGTGCGCACCGCGACGTCGAGACGGCCGCGCTCCACCTCTCCGGCAGGCACCGCGACGTTGGCTTCCTGGATGGCGGTGCGGATGCGATCGAGGGGCAGTTCGAGCGCCTGCAAGCGCGCGGGATCGACCCGGACCTGGATCTCGCGCTCCAGACCACCCCAGACGTCCAGAGCCGCCACGCCGGGTATGCGCTCGATCCGGTAGCTGATCTGTTCGTCGATCAGGCGTCTGAGCGCGAGCGGATCAAGCCTGCTCTCCACGCCGAAGATCAGGATCGGAAACGATGCCGGGTCGAACTTGCGCAGTTGCGGTCGCGACGCGTCTTCCGGCAACTGGTTCACAATGCGATCGAGACGGTCGCGGATGTCGTTAGCAGCCACATCGAGATCCACACCCCACTGGAACGTGATGCGAACCTGGCTGCTGCCTTCCTGCGAGATCGAGGTCAGCTCTTCGATGCCGGCCACCGTGGCCACCGCTTCCTCAACTCGCCGGGTAATGGTCTCCTCGACCTCCTCGGGCGCTGCGTTTTCGTAAGTGGTGACGACGCTGAGCGTCGGAAAGGTCACATCGGGCATGAGGTCGATGGGCAGTCGAGTCATCGAGAACGCGCCCACGAGCACGGCGATCAGCGCCATCATCGAGGTGAAGACGGAACGCCGAACGGTGAAGTCAGCAAGTTTCACGAGCCAACTCCCACCTGACCGACGACTGGCGCCTCACTGGTGAGCCGTACCCTCGAGCCATCGCTCAGTCGATGCTGGCCGAGCGTGACGACGCGCCCTTCGATCTCCGGCTCGAGAATCTGCACGTAGCGCTCCGTGCGCACGCCTTCGAGTACGGGCACCCAGCGCACGACGCTCTCATCGCCCTCGTGATCTTCATCGACCAGGAAAACACCGTTATGTCCGCCCTGGCGGGCCAGTGCGTCGCGCGGTACGACGAGCGCCTGCTCGATGTGCTCCACGTCCACTTCCACGCTCACGAAGAACCCGGGGCTGAGCCGGCGATCGGTATTGTCGATCAGAATTTCGACCCGCGCCTGCCTGGAATCCTCGCGCAACAGCGGTGCGATGCGCTCAACCCTGCCCTCGAATTCCTCTCCGGGCCGTGCGTCACTGCGGATCCGCGTGACCTGCCCCTGACGCAGGCGGGCGAAATCACGGTCGGTGACGAAAGTCACCGCCCGCAAACGGTCCAGATCAATCACGGAGATGATGGGTTCATTGGCTGACACGTTGGCGCCCTCGTCGACGAAGCGCTCACCGACGTAGCGTACTGAGTCGGGACTGCCACCATTCCACTCTGCCCGAACGCGCGTGTAGGACAGGCGCACTTCGGCGCCACGCAGGGCTGCTTCCCTTTGCGCCACTTGCGCCCTGGCGACCCGGACGTTGGCGGCCGCCGCATCGGCTTCCGAACGGGCAAGATCGAACTCGGACTCGGAGGCCAGATTGCGTTGTCGCAGATCGGAGACCCGCTCGAAGGAACGGTTCCGGACGCGCAGCTGCGCTTCCGCATCCTCGAGCTGCGCCTGGGCCACCTCGAGCGCTGCTCGCTGCTCTGCGACGTTCTGAACGAACTCTTCGTCATCGAGGCGCGCGATGACCTGGCCCTGCTCCACCCGATCACCGATATCCACGAGCAGACTACGCAGACGACCGCCGGCCTTGGGGGCGAGCATGAACTGCGTGCCCGACTGCAGGGTCCCCGTGTAGAACGCGACGTCGGTGATGTCGCGGCGCGCGACCGGGCCAACCTCCACGGCCACGGCCGGACCTCCACGAGCGGCACGCCGATCGCCCGAAGCGGCGGTGCCGTCGTCGCCTTCGGGGAGGAGCCACCACACCGCAAGTGCGAACAACACAGCAATGCCCAGCGTGGTCGCCAACCGCTTGCTCATCATGCGCTATCCATCGAATGTGAAGCCCGTGCCAACGTGCCGCGGGTTGCGACCGAGTCCGTTTCTGACAACGACGCCCTGAGCTAGTTTCTTGCTCCGCACGCGGCGCGGCGGGTGGCCGTCAATGAGCGGATCGGGCGGCCGCCCGGCATGCACGATTTCGGCCAGCCCGGAAGCGCCAGCGAAGTAGACGAATAGTATAGCGCGATGGCATCACCATGGCTGGCAGCTATCGGGTGGCCAGCGTGATCTTCACGTTTTATTCACAGGCTCCTGCCTACAGACGTAGCGGGCGCCGCATGCCCGCACTGCAAAGGTGCAACTTGACGTTGCGCGCACCGGCATGGATCGTAAAGACTTCAAAACATCATGTTCCGCCACTGGGAGAATCCCATGAAATTCCTACTTGTCTTACTGGCGACGATGTTCATCTCTGTAGCGACTTTCGCCAGCAGCTGTCCACGCCTGATGGCCGAGATTGATAACCGGCTTGCCGAAGGGCCCATGCTCGATGCCGAAGTCATCGAGGCGGTGATCGTTCTGCGGACGGAAGGCGAAGCGGCTCATCAGCAGGGTAACCATGACGAAGCCATGGCCGCATTGGAGGAAGCACTCGAGATCATCGAAGAGGCCCACGCCGGCTGACGGCAGGCACGGCGGCAGTTCCCAGGCGACACCCACGAAGACTGCTGCCGTCGCGCAAGAGGCAAGGCGGTACACTCGGCAAAGATCAGGTACGCTTTTCGAGCACGGGCCACACCTCGACCATTGCTCTTCGGAGTCAGCGATGTCGCAGCTCGTGCTCGTCCTGGGCGATCAGCTCAGTGCCTCCCTTGCGTCTCTGCGTGACGCCGATCCCGCTTCCACCCGCATCCTGATGGCCGAGGTCGCGGCTGAAGTCGACTACGCGCCGCATCACGCCAAGAAGCTTGCGTTTCTGTTTGCCGCCATGCGGCATCATGCCAAGGCCCTGCGCAAAGCCGGGTTCGAGGTGGACTACGTCCACCTCGATGATGCGGACAACAGCGGCAGTCTGAGCGGAGAACTCGAACGCGCTCTGCAACGGCATGGGTCCATGCCCGTGCGGATCACTTTCCCGGGCGAATGGCGGGTAAAGGCTGAGATCGAGCGTTGGGCCGAATCCGCGCGGGCGAATTTCGCCTGGGTACCCGATGACCGTTTTCTCTGCAGCCCCGAGGACTTCGCGGAATGGGCGCGCGGTCGCAAGACCCTGCGCATGGAACACTTCTATCGCAGCATGCGCAGGCGCCACGATCTACTGATGGAAGACGGGGAGCCGGCCGGCGGGCGCTGGAACTTCGATGCACAGAACCGGGAACCGCTGCCGCCGCCGCTGGCGCGGCCCGCGATTCCCCGCCCCATGCAGTTTCGCCCAGACCCGACGACACGAGACGTTCTGCGGCTGATCGAGCGACGCTGCCCCGACGCTTTCGGCGAACTCGCCGGCTTCAGCTTCGCCGTGACGCCCGGTAATGCGAAACGCGCATTCAGTCATTTCCTGAAGGCGGCCCTGCCCTACTTCGGCGACCACCAGGACGCAATGGCCAGTGGCGAAGACTTTCTGTTCCACTCCGTCATCTCGATCTATCTCAATGCCGGGCTGCTCGACCCGCTGGAGTGCTGCCGGGCGGCGGAAGCGGCCTGGCGCGATGGCGCTGCACCACTGAACGCCGTCGAAGGATTCGTGCGCCAGATCATCGGCTGGCGCGAGTTCGTGCGCGGGATCTACTGGCTATA
Source organism: Pseudomonadales bacterium (assembly GCA_007131295.1). GTDB lineage: Bacteria > Pseudomonadota > Gammaproteobacteria > Pseudomonadales > Azotimanducaceae > SLTB01. Next base: position 14,986 of record SLQW01000210.1, read on the forward strand.
CATGCCTGAGTACGCCGAGCGCAATGCGCTGGAGGCGGATCTGCCGCTTCCAGAGTTCTACTGGAGCGGCGCAACGGACATGCACTGTGTCGCCGAAACCGTCGCCGGCATCCGTCGCAATGCCTATGCGCACCATATCCAGCGTCTGATGGTAACGGGCAACTTCGCGCTCATCGCTGGGATCGACCCGAAGGCCGTATGCGACTGGTATCTCGGTGTGTTCGCGGATGCGTACGAATGGGTGGAGCTGCCCAACACGCTGGGCATGGCGCTGCACGGTGACAATGGTGCGTTCGCCTCCAAACCCTACGCGGCGAGCGGGCGTTACATCGACCGCATGTCCGACTATTGCGAAGGCTGCCGCTACGATCCGAGCGACGCCACGGGAGATAACGCCTGCCCGTTCAACTACCTTTACTGGGACTTCATCGCCCGGAACCGCGCGCGGTTCGAGAAGCACCCTCGTATGGCCATGATCTACCGCAACCTGGCGCGTCAGGACTCTGAGCGTGTCGCGCGCATGCGGGCCAGGGCCGAGGCGGCACGGCGCAACCTCGATCGACTGTAGTGGGCCATGCGCAAAATTCGGTAACTGTTCGCTGCGCCACAACGCGCAGCTCTGCGTTGCGAAAGCTTGCAATAGCGGTGCTATTCCTGCGCTTCCGCGCCTTGATCTGCACGGCCCGGCTGTGTTCCTTAGTCACCGAACTTCACGCACGGCCCACTAGCCGACCTGCTACCGCGATTTCCGCGCAATGAAGACTGCCACCACTGACGCTAACACCCGCTCTCGATCCCCAGACATGGAGATAGCGCAGGATCATTGGTTGACGTCACCCCCGCCGGCGGCTTGCCAGGCGCGCAACCGCGCCTGGTGGCGCTCGTCACCGTCGAGCAAGGGCTCAAGTGCACGCAGCAGATCGCGCCCCTGTTCTGCCCCGTTGGCCGTGGCGAGATAGGCCCACTTGCCCGCCTCGATCAGATCCTGGTCCGTTCCCGCCCCTTCCGCATACATCTCCGCCAGACGCCACTGGGCGTCCGCCACGCCAGCTGCGGCTCCGATTTTGTAGTAGCGGAGCGCACGTGCATCATCAGTCGGCACGCCGATGCCCTCGCGATAGATGCGGCCGAGGTAGTAACTGGCAAGAGGATAGCCGTCATCGAGGGCACCCTCGAAAAGCTCGATGGCCTCCTCGCTGCGGCTCGCGTCACCGCCCATCACCTCGGCCATCAGCACCGAACCCAGACCCAGCTTCGCCTGCATATGGCCGTGGTCGATCGCGTACTCGAACCATTGCTCGGCAGTTTCCAGACTGGACGGCGTCAGACGTCCCTCCAGGTGCACCCAGGCAAGTTTGATCGCGTACTCGCTCTCGCCCGCCTGCACCCCGCGGGTGTACCAGGTAATCGCGGCGGGGCCGTCGACTTCGCCGAGCAGCCCCTCCTCGTAAAGCCAGCCCAGGTTGAGCTTGGCGCGGCTCTCACCGGCCGCTGCCGAACTCTCGAACCAACGACGAGCCTCTTCGTAGCGCTGCGACTCGACGTTATGGAGACCATGCTCCAACTGGGCTTCACCTGACAGGCTCGCGGCCTGGATCTCCGACCACTCGGGCGGGGATCCCCCGAGGCTGAGACCCGGCACGATGAGCACCAGCATGGGCAGGATACGCTTCGACATCACCTCACTCACTCATTCCAGTATCAAGGCAGGCTGCTATGCGGATGATAAGCAGTCGAACGCCACTTCCGTATGAAGGATCGGTGACAGCCATCGTTTCCGCTATCATGCCTCCCCTCGCACCTGCTGCTCCGGGGACGAAAGCTCCATGAATGCGGTTCTCGCCGAAATCCTGCGTCTGCTCGACGTGGAAAAAATCGAAGAAAACCTCTATCGCGGTCACAACGATCCCAACAGCCACCACGTCTTCGGGGGTCAGGTGCTCGCCCAGGCCATCGCGTCGGCCTACAGAACGATCGAACCGGAGCGGATGCTGCATTCGCTGCACGCCTACTTCCTGCGCCCAGGCGACTGGAATCTCCCCGTTCTCTATGACGTGGATCGGATCCGCGACGGCCGCAGCTTTACCACCCGGAGAGTGGTGGCGATTCAGCACGGTCGCGCGATCTTCAATCTGTCATCGTCCTGGCAGGTCGCCGAGGAAGGTCTCGAACACGCCGTATCCATGCCTGAAGTACCGGGGCCGGAGGACCTCGTCAGCGATCGTGACCGCTATGCGGAAATCGCGAAGAAGCACCCGGAGGTGAAGCGTTTCGCCTTCCGCTTCGATGCCATCGACAGCCGTCAGGTCGAAGGTCTGCTGATGACCGAAGGTGGGCGCCATGCTCCCTTCAAGCACACCTGGATACGGGCTGCCGAACCCCTCCCGGACAACCCGGAAGTGCACCTCTGCCTGCTCGCTTACATGTCCGACATGGACTTCATGAGTACCGCGCTTCTGCCCCACGACCGGCGCCCTGGCCCAGACAGTGGCATTCAGGGTGCAAGCCTTGACCACGCCCTCTGGTTCCACCGCCCGTTCCGCGCCGACGAGTGGTTGCTGTTCGCAAAGGAAAGTCCGTCGAGCAGCGGCGCCCGCGGGTTCGTGCGGGGATCGTTTTTCGACCGCGCCGGCAACCTAGTAGCTTCGACTATGCAGGAGTGTCTGATCCGAGTGCGCGCCTGACACGCGGCGCAAGCGTCAACTGATGCCAGCGCGAACGCTGGCAGCGGCACCGGCGTCCGCACCGGCGTCCGCACCGGCGGCCACTCGCGACAGTTCTGTCGTCAGCTCGTCGCGGGTGAACGGCTTCTTCAGAACGCCGGCGGCGCCCTCACCAAGCACCTTGCGAAGCACGGAACGGCGATCGAATCCGGACATCAGGATCACGTCCAGGTCAGGACGCAGCGCGCGCATGGCACGAAAAGCTTCGCCCCCGGACATCTGCGGCATGCTCACGTCCATGATCACCAGATCGATGGCCGCCGGATCCCGCGCCAGGGCCGTGACCGCTTCATGGCCATCGCCGGCCACCTCCACCGTATATCCCATCTGCTCCAGACTGCGCTCCAGAGTGTCGCGCACGCCCGGTTCATCATCGACCACGAGAACCCGGCCCTGAAACTGTCCGGCAGACGCTGCCATTCCGGACCGAACCTCGCGGCACTGCCGCGGCGCCACCTGTTCAGCCGCAACCGGAAGATACAGGCTGAAGCACGAACCCTCACCGAGCCGGCTGGCGACGGACACCGTGCCGCCGTGGGCCTTCATGGCACCGTAGACCGAAGGCAGACCGAGGCCTGTGCCCTGACCTTTGGGCTTGGTAGTGAAGAACGGCACGAAGATCTGCTCGAGAGCCTCGGGCGGAATGCCGGAGCCGTCGTCGCGTACCTGCAGCAGCAGATAGCTGCCGCCCTGCAGATCCGGGTCGACCAGCGACGCCTCGGCCGGCGACAGTTCCACCAGCATCGTGCTGACCTCGATTTCGCCGCCCTGGGTCAATGCATCGCGAGCGTTGACGCAGAGGTTGAGAATCGCATTCGAGATCTGGGTTTCGTCGCCGACAATGGTCGCCGTGCGGGAGTCCAGCCGCGTAACGACGCGAATGCGGGCGTCCAGCGTCTGCTGGAACAGATCCACCATGTCGGCAACCACATCGTGAATGTCGATGAGCTCCTTCTTCATGGCGCCCTGGCGGGAGAAGGTCAGCAGCTTGCCCACCAGATCAGCGGCGCGTTGGGTGGTCTCCATGATCCGCGCCGCATACTGCCCGACGTCATGGGGCGACTCCCGAGCCAGGTCGATGAGTTCGGTGTAACCCTGAATGCCTGCCAGCAGGTTGTTGAAGTCGTGCGCGACACCACCTGCAAGACGGCCGATGCTTTCCAGCCGTTGCGCTTGCTGGAGCTGCTCGAGGAGCCGGAAGCGTTCCTCCTCGACCTCGCGGATGGCCGTCAGGTCCCGAATCGTGATCAGGTAGCATCGCTCACCGTCGACCAGCAAATGGCTGGACGAGCAGAGCACGGCGAGGTGTGAGCCATCCTTGCACAGCAGCTCCGTTTCGAAAGCTTCGACCCGCTCGTTTTCCAACGCCAGCTGGATGAAGCGGCTGTGATGCTCGGGATCCACCCAGAACTCGAGCGTGTCTGCGCTCCAGCGCTCCCTGAGTTCGCTGATGCTCCAGCCGAACATCCGCTCGAGCGTTGCATTCGCCTCCAGCAATTCCATGTCCTTGCGGCGGACCAGCAGTAGCGAGTCCGGGCTCTGTTGAAAAACCGACGAAAACTTGGCCTCGCTCTCCCTCAGCGCGCGCTCGACTTCTTCCTGAGCGGTCACGTCTAGACCCAGCGAAGCGACCTCTGTGACCTCCCCCGACGCGTCGCGAAGCGGCGTGTGGTACCACTGCACGACGACGCGGCGACCGTCGCCGGCAAGCTGTGCTACGCGTCGGCTGCCGTCGCGGCCCGCCTCTGCACGGGGATCGGAGAACGGCGATGTGCGCTCGGACTGATCTTCATCCGCTACCAGTTCCCAGGCGCTACGGCCGATGGCTCGGCTGCGATGCATGCTGAAGATCTTCTCCGCAGCGCGGTTCCAACCGCGGATATGATGCTCCGGGTCCAGCACCACAGCGGCCAGCGGCGTGTGTTCCAAATGGGTGCGCAGCTGCAGCTCGGACGCCCGAGCTTTCGCTTCCGCCATACGGATCGGCGTCACGTCGGCGCATATGGCGGACAGACGGACGCCATCGCCTACTTTTTCCGCGTAGGCGGTAACCACCACAAAGCGCTGCACTCCGGAACGTTGCGCGAACGTTGTCTCGAAGCTGCGTCGGTCACCCGGGGTGAGAAACCCGAGCACCGCCTCCACGCCAGCCCTGCGCTCTTCGGGCAGCCAGTCCACCAGCCGCGTCCCGACGACCTCACTCAGGGGTGGCGAGCCGATCATTTCCAGCCAAGGGTCATTGGCATCGAGCACCACCAAACTGGCATCCGTGGCGACGAAGCCGGTATTGGCACCGTCGAGCACCCGCGCCACGCGCAGATTGCTGCGCGCAGCCTCGTCCAGCGAGCGCCGCAGCGCGAGCAGCAATACCGCGATAAGCGCCATCTGCAGGAGCATGACACCGCGCATGCCTATGAGTGGGGAGTCGTCAGCCAGCAGGCCGGAAGCTGCGATGCCCGCCAGGGCAGTGAGCATGAGAGCCCCGGCCCATGGCAGCGGTAACCAGAATCCGATGATGATGGGGATGACGTAGAGCGCGAGCGCGAACGGCACGTCTGCAGCCAGACGCGCATCGGCGGTGAGTGCCAGCGCCAGCATCGCTAGCGCGCCACCCAGGCGTAAGAGAAAAACCGGTCCGCGACCCGTCATGCGCATGCCTCCGTTTCGAGCATAGTCGACCCCGGCGCATGGCGCTGCGCCGGGGGCATGCGGGTCGCCGAACTCGCTGTCAGAGCGCTTCGAGGATCGCTTCTGCCTTACTCACCTCGAACTCACCGGGTGCCTCGACGGCCAGCTTCTTCACCACGCCGTCATCGACGATCATGGCGAACCGCTGAGCGCGCACGCCCAAACCGAATCCAGAGGCATCGAATTCGAGCCCCATGGCACGCGCCAGATCCGCATTCCAGTCCGCGAGCATCATGATCTCTTCGGCATTCTTGTCCTTGCCCCAGCAATCCATCACGAACGCGTCGTTGACCGACATGCAGGCGATGGTGTCGATACCCTTGGCCTTGATCTTGTCGGCCAGAGTCACGAACCCCGGAAGGTGGGCCTGGGAGCAGGTGGGCGTGAACGCTCCCGGAACAGCGAACAGAACCACCTTCTTGCCGCCGAAAATCTCGCCGGTGCTGATGTCGGTGGGGCCCTTTTCGCCCATGATCTTCAGCTTCACGTCGGGGATCCGATCCCCTTCCTTGATCGCCATGACTGTCTCCATCCAACAAACGTGCATGAACCACATCGCTGCCCCGAGCCAAAACCACATCGGTCCCGACACCCCGGCAACGCCGCGCGCAAGGTTAGCCCGCGACCCGAAACGAGTACAGTAGCCACCGCCGCGCGCCACCCCTGATCACGCCATTACGCCGACGCCCTGACCGGTCTCGTCTGCCAAAGACATGCAGGACGATGTCAGCGCCAGGCGAAGTGGGGTTGCTCGAAGTGGTCGACGCGAGTTTCGCGACCGCAGAGCAGGACTTCGCGAAACTGGTAGAGCAGCGCCGCCGTGGGCGTGGCGATGTTGCCCTCACCTACCGGCATGCGCAGCACCGGCTCGGCGCTGCCCGCCTGCCGCTCGAGGCGCGGCGCATCTTCACGCAGCAATTCGGAAAGCGGTATCCGGTGGATGCTGGCCACTTCCGCCGGGTTCGCAACGAGTTCTCGGGCGCTCCCGCCCCAGACCACGACCGGGGTCATCACGAAACCAGAGCGGGTGGTGAAATCATCAAGGCGCCCGAGCACCGCCTGCTGCGGCAGCTCGAGGCCGACCTCCTCCGCGAGTTCCCGCAGGGCACTCACCTCCGGCGTTTCACCGGGGTCCAGACGGCCACCGGGCAGTGCCCACTGTCCCGCGTGCCGGCGCAGGTGGCGCGCCCGCCGGGTGAGAATCAGGGCCGCCTCGTTCCGCCACTCGCAGTGCTTCGGGAGACCGTCGAGGTCCGCGCCAAAGCCTTGCTCGACAACGGTGAGGGCCACCGCCGCGTGATGGTGGTCATCGACATCGTGGCCGCGCACGCTGAACGCAGCGAGCCGACTTTGCAGCAGCTGCCGCAAGCCAGGACCGCAGAGGAGATCCGATTCGTCGATCACGACACCTTCGCAAACCGCTGAGCAGACGCCAGTATAGCGGCCATGCGCACGTCACTGATGCCGACAAGCACCTTCGACCTCGCGGCCGCGCGGGCGCGGCTCGATGACGTCCTTGCGCGCCACCGGTCCCTTTGGGCCTGCAATCCTTTCCGGGAGCCGAACCCGGCCTGGCTCACCGAGCGCCCGGACTTGGCGGCGGCTGTAGCGGGCCTGGATGAGGCCCAGCTCGACCATCTCGAGCAGGACAGCGATGCCCTGCTGCAGCTGTTGCAGCCATTGCTTCCCGATGTCGTGGCCACCATAGAGGCTTCGGAACCACCGCCGGCGGCGGGTCGCCTCGCCTGCGACCGCTTCGCCGGACGCCACGTGCCGGGCCGCAAGTGGCAGCAGATCCGGCAATTCGTCGCGGCGTTGCCCGTGCGCAGCTCGCTCGCCATCGACTGGTGTGCAGGCAAGGGTCATCTCGGCCGCACCGTCGCCGAAGCGCACGGCCGGCCGGTGCGATGTCTGGAGCGCGATCCCCGTCTGTGCGCCGCGGGCACCCGCCTGGCTGGCGCGCTGCCGGTCAGTTTCCAGCGCTGTGACGTACTCAGCGATGAGCCCGAGCTGGACCCCTCTGCAATAGTGATGGCGCTGCACGCATGTGGCGCTCTGCATGAGCAGCTGCTCGAACGCGTCGTCGACAGTAAAGTCGCGGGCATCGCCCTGGCGCCCTGCTGCTATCACCTGACCCCTGCCTGGAAGCCCTTGTCTGCGGCTGGCAGCAGGCTCGCATTCGATAACGACAGCCTGCATCTGGCGGTACAGGACACGGTTACCGCACCCGCTTCGGTGCGCCGGGCAAGACTCAGGGAACGCGCATACCGGAGTGGCTACGACGCCCTGCAGCGCAAGCTGCGGGGCGTGGACAGCTATCTGGCGCAACCGTCCCTGCGCGGTGCGGACCGACGCCTCGACTTTGCCGACTTCTGCACGCGCCTCGCAAGGCATCATGGACTGGAACTGCCGCCGGCGCGGGAGCTCGAGCACTGGCTGCGCGTGGGTTGGCAGCGGGATGGCCGCAGCCGGCGCCTGGAACTGGTACGGCAAGCGTTCCGCCGTCTGCTCGAGCTGCGGATCGTCCTGGATCGGGCTGAGGCCCTGGAGGCGGCGGGCTACGCGGTGACACTGTGGCGCTTCTGCCCAAGACCGGTCACGCCGCGCAACCTTCTGCTCATGGCGACGCGTTGAGCTCAGCAGGCTGGTGGGTCATGGGCAAAATTCGGTAACTGTCCGCTGCGCCACAACGCGCAGCGATGCGATGCGAAAGCTTGAAATAGCGGTGCTATTCCTGCGCTTCCGCGCCTTGATCTGCACGCCCCGGCTGTGCTCCTTAGTCACCGCACTTCACGCACGGCCCACTAGGACGGAGTGGCCTCGGCCAGCAGCTCCACCCAGTGCCGAACGGGTATCTCGGCGTCGTTGCCGGCCAGGTGCATCTGACAGCCGACATTGGCACTGACGATCAGCTCCGGCTCGTGCCGCCCCAGCGCGGCGAGGCGGGCATCGCGCAACTGCCGCGACAGTTCGGGCTGCAGGATCGCGTAGGTTCCGGCGGCGCCGCAGCAGAGGTGCCCGTCTGCCACAGGCAATCGCTCGCAACCGATTCGGTCGAGAAGTTGCTCTACCCGCCCGGTGACGCGCTGCCCATGCTGCAAGGTGCAGGGTGCATGCCATGCCACCCGCAGTGGCTTCGGGAGACGCCAGCCCGAAAGATCCTCACCGAGCAGGAACTCCGACAGGTCCAGCGTCCGCCGCGCCACCTCAGCCGCCCGGTCCGCATAAGCTGGATCAGAAGCCAGCACCACGCCGTAGTCGCGTACCTGAACCCCACAACCACTCGCGGTCATGACCAGCGCCTCCGCGCCCTGCTCGAGCAGCGGCCACCAGGCGTCAACGTTGCGGCGCGCCATGTCGCGGGCTGCCTCCGCTGCCGCAAGGTGCTGCGGCAGCGCGCCGCAGCAACCGGCGCCGGATGCCTCTATGCCACCGATCCCTAGCGCATTCAGGACCTGCTGAGTGGCACGATTGGTGGCGGGCGTGGCCAGGCTCTGCACGCAACCCGCGAGCAGGATGACCCGGCGCGAGAAGTGATGCTGGTCCGGCGGCCGGCGCACGCCGGTCTGCAGCAGCGGCACCACATCGCGGAGGCGTTCGGGCAACACCGGGCGCAGCCACTGGCCGGTACGGAGCAGCAGGCGGAAGCGACCAGGAAACGGAACCAGCGCCAGCAGCAGGCGCCGCAGCAGACGCTCGTGCCACGACCTGTGCACGTGCGTCTCGAGTTCTTCGCGGCCGATCTCCAGCAGCCGGCCGTAGCGGACGCCGGAAGGGCACGTGGTCTCACAGGCGCGGCAGGTCAAACAGCGATCGAGATGGAGCTGTGTTTCCGCGCCGGCAGTGTCCCGCTCCAGCATTTCCTTGATCAACCAAATCCGGCCGCGAGGGCCATCGAGTTCGTCGCCCCGGAGCTGATAAGTCGGACAGGTGGCGGTGCAGAATCCGCACTGCACGCAGCTACGCAAGATGCGATCAGCCTCTTGACCGGCGTCGGTGGCGAGCAGTTCGGGGCGGAGCCGGGTCTGCATCGAAATACCTTCAGAGCAACTCGGGATAGAGCACGCCCGGATTGAGCGTCCCTGCAGGATCGAACACGGCCTTGATGCGACCCTGCAGCTCTGCCATCGCTGCAGGCAGCGGCGAGCGCGCAACTGTCGGCCGCCAGCACAACGCATGACCACCTGCCGCGGCTGCGCTGGCAAACACCTGATCCGCAGGGACGTCACTACGACACCAGCGCTGCGCACCGCCCCAGTCCAGGAGCCAGTTGCCGACCCAGTCCGGCTGCGGTGCCGTCACCGGCAGTGAGATCCGCCACAGCGGTGTGGGCCCGGCGAAGAATGGCAAGGTGCCATCACGCAGGGCATGCCAGTACGCGTGGTCCTCGCCGCAGGCCTCACCGCCCAGCGCGCGCGCCGCGGCGCTCACACCTGTCTCGGACCCGGACAGCCGTACCCGCAGGCGGCCATCTTCCCAGGCCAGCGCAGTAATCGGCAGGGGCTTGCGCGCCAGAGTCGTCATCCGCTGCAGCGCCTGGCCCATGCCGACTTCGAATACCCGCGTGGTCTCGCTCGCGGACCGGGGCAGGACACGCACGCTGATGTCGAGCAGGACCCCGAGCGCACCCATGGCGCCGACGTTCAGGCGCGCCACGTCGTAGCCGGCGACGTTCTTCATGACCTGTCCACCGAAGCGGCCGATGGCGCCGTGGCCATCGAGGAGCGTGATGCCGAGCACCGCGTCGCGCACCGAACCGCGCCATGGCCTGGCAGGCCCGGCGAGTCCGCTGGCGATGGCGCCACCGAAGGTGCCGTCCTTACCAAAGTGCGGCGGCTCGAACGGCAGGTACTGGCCTGCCTCGGCCAGGGTGGCTTCGATCTCCGCAAGGGGGGTTCCTGCGCGGGCGGTGAGCACGAGCTCCGCCGGCTCGAAGGCGATGACGCCACGATGCTCGCGCAGATCGAGCGGCTCGCCGTCCGCATCCGCGTCGGCGACCGCGTCCGCGCGGAGAAACCTGCGGGTATCGCCTCCGCGAATGCGCAGGATCTGTCCCGACGCGGCCGCCGCGCGCACCTGTTCTGCCAATACCGCGCTCGCATCGCCACTCATACCGCTCATCGCACCCCTCAATTCAGAAGCGCTCCAGCTCCGGATGAGGCAGCTTACCGCCGTGCACGTGCATGCCACCGAGTTCGGCACAGCGTGCGAGCGTCGGTACCGCCTTGCCCGGATTCAGTCGGCCTTCGGGGTCGAATGCGGCCTTCAGGCCATGGAAGCGCTCGAGTTCAACGGCCCCAAACTGGCTGCACATCTGATCTATTTTCTCGACGCCGACGCCATGCTCGCCGGTGATCGTGCCACCCACTTCCACGCAGAGTTCGAGAATGCGTGCGCCGCACGCCTCGGCACGTTCGAGCTCGCCCTCCGCGTTGGCGTCATAGAGGATCAGCGGATGCAGATTGCCGTCACCGGCATGGAACACGTTCGCCACGGCCAATCCGAAGGTCTGCGCCACGCGCTCGATCTCGATCAGCACCCGCGCCAGATGCCGCCGCGGTATGGTGCCATCCATACAGTAGTAATCGGGAGCGATACGGCCCACCGCCGGAAAGGCGGCCTTGCGTCCGGCCCACAGGCGTGCCCGCTCGGCGTCGTCACGCGCCACGCGGATCGAAGTGGCGCCGCAGTTCCGCAGCAGCTCCGCCACGCGGGCGAGTTCTTCCTCCGCCTCGTCTGCCGTACCGTCCACTTCACAGAGCAGGATGGCCGCGGCATCCCGCGGGTAGCCCGCCGCGACGAAATCCTCTGCGGCCTCGATCGCGAGCCGGTCCATCATCTCCATACCCGCCGGCACGATGCCTTGGCTGATGATCTCCCCCACCGCGTTGCCGGCGTCCTCGATGTCAGCGAAGGCTGCCATCAGCACCCGCGTTGCTGCCGGAACCGGCAGCAGGCGTACTGTCACCTCCACGATGACGCCCAGCAGCCCCTCCGAACCGGTGATGGCAGCCAGCAGGTCGAGTCCCGGGGCATCGAGCGCGCTGCCACCGATCTCCAGCAGCTCGCCGTCCGCAGTCAGGAACTTGACGCCGAGTAGGTTGTGCACGGTCAGGCCATATTTCAGGCAGTGGACGCCGCCGGAATTCTCGGCGACGTTGCCGCCGATGGAGCAGGCGATCTGGGAGGAGGGATCTGGCGCGTAGTAGAGCCCGTGGGGCGCGGCAGCCTCGGAGATCGCGAGGTTGCGCACGCCAGGTTCGAGACGCGCCGTCCGCGCTACCGGATCGATGTCGAGGATCCGGTTCATACGCGCCAGCACCAGCAAAACGCCGGCCTCATCCGGCAGCGCGCCTCCAGAGAGTCCGGTACCGGCGCCCCTGGCCACCACCGGCACCCCTTCCGCTGCGCACAGCTTCAAGATCGCCTGCACCTGCTCGACCCGGCTGGGCAATGCGACGACCCGCGGCATGCGCCGGTAGGCGGTGAGCGCATCACCGGCGAACGGACGCAATGCCTCCTCGTCGTCGACGACGGCGTCCGCGGGCAGGATTTCTCGCAGGCGCGCCGCAAGGGTCTCGCGATCCATGAAAGGCTCTCCTCGAACAGCTCGACAGTATGGCTGCGACGCCCCGGAGCGTCGAATGCTGATAATCTCGACCATCGGGACAGGGAAAGGGAGCGACACCTCATGAACTACTTCGTGACCGGCGCCACCGGCTTCATCGGGATGCATCTGGTCGATCGCCTGCTCGCGCGCCGCGGAACCGTCTATGTCCTGATCCGGCCCGGATCAAAGACCCGGTTCAAGCGCTTGAGCGAGCGCTGGGGCGAAGCCGCCAAGCGGGTCGTGCCGATCAGCGGCGATCTGGCCAAGAAGAATCTCGGGCTTACCAGGAAGGACATCGAAGCGCTCACCGGCAAGGTCGGGCAAATGTTCCACTGCGCCGCCATCTACGACCTGACCAACGACGACGCCGAGGCGCAGCTGGCGATCAATGTGGAAGGCACCCGCCACGCCGTTACGCTGGCCGAAACGATCGGCGCGAAGCGCTTTCATCATGTCAGCTCCATCGCCGCCGCCGGCCAGTACCAGGGCCATTTTCGCGAGGACATGTTCGACGAGTGGGCGCCCACCGAAGACCCCTACTTCCGTACCAAGCACGATTCCGAGGCGGTGGTGCGCTTCGAATGCAAGGTGCCCTGGCGGATTTACCGTCCCGGCATCGTGGTCGGGCATTCGAAGACCGGCGAAATCTCGAAGATCGACGGCCCTTACTATCTCTTCAAGCTCATCCAACGCCTGCGCCACGCTCTCCCCGGCTGGATGCCGCTGATCGGCATCGAGGGCGGTCGCCTTTCCATCGTTCCGGTGGACTACGTCACGGCGGCCATGGACCACATCGCGCACGCGCGTGGCCAGGATCAAGGCACCTTTCACCTGGTGGCGCCCGAGCCGGTGTCCGTCGGCAGGGTGATGAACCTGTTCGCGGAAGCGGCGCACGCGCCCGGATTCTCACTGCGCATCGACCACCGCCTGCTCGCCATCCTGCCGCGGGGCGTGCTCGACCTGATCGGTAACCTGCCGCCGGTGCGCCGCATCGTCGACAGCCTGCTCGCGGATCTCGGCATTCCGCGAGAAGTCTTCCGCTACATGAGTTTCGCCACGCTCTACGACGACCGTGAGACCCAGAAAGCGCTGAAAGGCTCGGGGATCACCTGCCCACAGCTCGAAGACTACGCGCCGATGCTATGGGACTACTGGGAGCGGAACCTCGATCCGGACCTGTTCCGCGACCGCAGCCTGAGCGGACGTATCCGGGAACGCACGGTGCTGATCACAGGCGCGTCGTCAGGCATCGGCAAGGCCAGCGCGCTCAAGCTCGCCGACGCAGGTGCGCGGGTGCTGTTAGTCGCGCGTAACGAGGAGAAGCTCGAGGAAACCCGACGCGAGATCGAAGCGCGCGGTGGCAAGGCCTGGATCTACAGCGCGGACGTGTCCGAGCTCGCCGGCTGCGATGGACTCATCGAGCGCGTGCTGGCCGACCACGGCCACGTGGACGTGCTGGTAAACAACGCCGGCCGGTCGATTCGGCGCTCGCTGGAACTCTCCTACGATCGCTTTCACGACTTCGAACGCACGATGCAGCTGAACTACTTCGGCAGCGTGCGCCTGATCATGAATCTGCTGCCGAGCATGATCGAGCGTCAGGACGGGCAGATCATCAACATCTCGTCCATCGGCGTGCAGACGAACATGGCCCGGTTCTCCGCCTACGTCGCCTCGAAAGCAGCGCTCGATGCCTTCTCACGCTGCGCCCAGACCGAGTTCCTGGACCGCAATATCACTTTCACCAATGTCTATATGCCGCTGGTGCGCACGCCGATGATCGCCCCGACGGCCCATTACAAGTACGTGCCTACGCTGTCACCCGACGAGGCAGCCGACCTGGTCGCGAAGGCGGTTCTGGAGCGGCCGAAGCAGGTCTCGACCCGGCTGGGAACGGCAGCATCCGTAGCCTGGGCGCTATGGCCGAAGGCGATGGACGTGATCCTGAACGCAGGCTACAAGCTGTTTCCCGATTCCGCAGCGGCACGCGGCGATCGCCAGGCGCTCAAGGATCAGGAAATGGCGCCCGAAGCCGCCGCCTTCGCCGCCCTAACCCGCGGGATTCACTGGTAAAGCCGGGCGCAAAGCGCCCGGCC
>SLQW01000202.1 GCA_007131295.1 Pseudomonadales bacterium
ACGACGTTCCCGCTCGATCGAGCGTTCACGGCAGAGCTGCTCGGCTTCGAAGCCGTGGCTGAGAACTCACTCGACGCGGTGAGCGATCGCGACTTCGCGATCGAGTTCGCGGCCTGGGCGAGCATGACGATGGTGCACCTCTCGCGCCTGTCCGAGGAACTGGTGCTGTGGTCGTCCGCCCAGTTCGGATTCGTCGAACTGCCCGATCGCTTCTGCACGGGGTCCTCGATCATGCCGCAGAAGAAGAACCCGGACGTGCCGGAACTCGTCCGCGGCAAGACCGGCCGGGCGGTGGGCCACCTCAATTCGCTCCTGGTGCTGATGAAGTCGCAGCCGCTCGCCTACAACAAGGACAACCAGGAGGACAAGGAACCCCTGTTCGACCTGGTGGATACAGTGGGCGACTGCCTGAAGGCGTACGCGGACATGATCCCGGCGCTCACCGCCGATGCTGCGACCATGCGCGCAGCCGCTGTGCGCGGCTATGCCACAGCCACCGATCTTGCCGACTACCTCGTTCGCAAGGGACTGCCTTTCCGAGACGCCCATGAGGCGGTTGGCCAGGCGGTCGCGCATGCGGTCCGCGCCGGCTGCGATCTGGCCGAACTGCCGCTCGCCACCCTCGCAAGCTTCGCCTCACAGATCGAGGACGACGTCTACGACGTCCTTACGCCCGAAGGCTCCGCAGCAGCCCGCGACCACTTCGGAGCGACCGCGCCCGCTCAGGTAAGGGCGGCAGTGGCACGGGGACGCGAGCGGCTGGGCATGGATCCCAAGGGCACCGAGTAGGACCACATCAGCACTGCTGCTATGCTCCGCCCTCGTTTCGCTGGAGTCGTCACCATGCCACTGCCCGCTCGCATCATGGTCCTGTCGTTTTTGCTGCTGGCGGCGACCTGCGGCCAGAAGGGACCGCTGACGCCACCGGATGCCGAGGCCCTGGCAGAAACTCGCACCGCGACCAATCACGAGCCCATCGCCCGCAGCTGACCATGCTTCCCGTACAGCGCACCTGCGGCGTCCTTCACCTGGAGGACGTCGCTCTCACCGCCCTGGCCGAGTGCTACGGGACGCCTCTGTATGCCTACTCGGCCAGCGCGATCGCCGCGCGCTACCGGGCCTTCACGGCCGCATTCGAAGGCCATCCCCACCGTCTGTGCTATGCGGTGAAAGCGAACTCGAATCTCGCCGTACTCGAGCTGCTCGCGAAGCTCGGTGCCGGCTTCGACATCGTTTCCGGCGGTGAGCTCGAGCGAGTGCTCCGCGCGGGTGGCGACCCTGGGAGCGTGGTCTTCTCCGGCGTGGGCAAGACCGTGGCCGAAATGGAACGGGCACTCGAGGTCGGCGTTGCCTGCTTCAACGTAGAGTCGGCGGCCGAACTCGATCGCCTCGAAGCCGTGGCCGCCCGGCTCGGTCGCCGTGCTCCGGTCTCGCTGCGCGTGAATCCCGACGTGGATGCCGCCACCCACCCCTACATCTCCACCGGGTTGAAGGAGAACAAGTTCGGCATTCCGGTGGCCGCCGCACCGGATCTGTATCGCAGAGCGGCCGCAACGCCCTCGCTGGAGGTGCGCGGCATCGACTGCCACATCGGCTCCCAGCTCACGCGCCTGGACCCGTTCGTTGCAGCACTGGACCGCATCCTGGCGCTGGTCGAGACGCTCGAGTCCGACGGCATCGCTCTGGAGCACATCGACCTTGGTGGCGGCCTAGGGGTTCGTTACGAAGAAGAAGATCCGCCGTCGATCGCCGCCTACGCGACAGCGATCCTGGGTCGTCTCGGCAACCGCCGCGAAACCCTGCTGTTCGAACCTGGTCGCTGGCTGGTGGCAGAGGCCGGCGTGTTTCTTACCCGCGTCGAATACGTGAAGGAAAACGAGGGACGGCACTTTCTGGTGGTGGACGGTGCCATGAATGACCTCCTGCGGCCCGCGCTCTACGGGTCGTGGCATAGCATCGAAGCGGTCGGAGATCCCACGCAGGCAGGCAAGACAGAGACGGTCGACGTCGTCGGCCCGGTGTGCGAATCGTCGGATTTTCTCGGCAAGGGCCGTCAGCTGGCCGCATGCGCAGGGGACCTCCTGGCGGTGCACACGGCAGGCGCCTACGGTTTCGGCATGGCTTCCAACTACAATTCACGCAATCGACCCGCAGAGGTCATGGTGCAGGGCAACCGGCATATGCTGGTGCGCCGGCGGGAAACCCTGGACGACCAGCTTGCGCTGGAGCGGCTCGTAGCCGGCAGTCTCGATGCACCACCCGACGGCGCCTGACGGCAACGAAACGATGCAGCTCGACTTCACCAAGATGCATGGTCTCGGCAACGACTTCGCGATCATCGACCTGATCACGCAGACGGCCACACTCAAGCCTGAGGCCATCGCCCGGATGGCCGATCGCCACACCGGCATCGGCTTCGACCAGCTCCTGGTGGTGGAGCCGCCGACGATCCCTGACGCGGATTTCCGCTACCGCATCTTCAATGCCGACGGCAGCGAGGCCGAGCAATGCGGCAACGGTGCCCGCTGCTTCGCGCGCTTCGTCCGCGACCGCGGGCTCACGGTGAAATCGGTAATCACGCTTGAGACGAACACCGGCCGGGTGGAATGTCGCCTGCGCGAGAACGGGCAGGTGGAAGTGGACATGGGCGAGCCGGTCTTCGATCCGTCCGCACTACCCTGCGTGGCCACAGAGCAATGTGTGCTCGACGGCGACAGCGCACGGGTTCAGATCGACAACGAGTCCTTCGATCTCGCCCTCGTATCCATGGGGAATCCTCACGCCGTGCTGATATGCGAAGACATCTTCGCAGCGCCGGTAACCGAGCTCGGTCCGCGCATTCAGCAGCTTTCGGCCTTTCCCCAGGGCGTCAACGTCGGGTTCTGCCAGGTGATCGACCGTGGCTTCCTGCGGCTGCGCGTGTACGAGCGCGGCGCCGGCGAAACCCGTGCCTGCGGCAGCGGTGCCTGCGCTGCCGTTGCCGCGGCACAGCGGCGCGGCCTGGTCGACGAGCGCGTGAAGGTATCCTTGCCCGGCGGCAAGCTCCGGCTGTCCTGGCAGGGCCCCGGGTCCCGCATTAGAATGTTGGGACCTGCAGCTGCGGTGTTCGAAGGTCGGATCGAGCTATGAGCGACAAACCCGCACCGTGGCTGTCACCCCGAGCTGAAGACTCGATATCGGTGAGCGCCGAACAGGTAGCCGAGTATCTGCGCGATCACCCGGATTTTTTCACCGGCCGCGAGCCGCTGCTGATGGACCTGGTCCTGCCCCACGGCAGCAGCGGATCAGTCTCCCTGGTCGAGCGTCAGCTGACGCTCCTGCGGGAACGCAACCAGGGCATGCGGCGGCGTCTCAACGAAATGGTGCGCACGGCTCGATTCAATCACCGCCTGTTCGAACGCACCCTGGAATTGACGCTGCATCTCATGGAGACTCGCGGCGCTGGCGCCAGACTGCAGCAGCTCGCGCAGGGGCTACGTCAGGGCTTCGATCTCGATGCGGTGGCCATGCACGCTATCAGCAGGGAAGGCTTTCCACCCGAGCTCGCCGCCGAGCTGCACATTGCCCTGCCGGTGACGTCGGAAGCCGACGCCCAGCCAGCCGTGGGCAATCTTTTGCGCCCCGGTCGCATCGTCTGCGGCCTGTTACGGCAGCCAGAACTCGAGTTCCTTTTCGGCGAATACGAAGCGGAAGTAGCCTCCGCCGCAGTGATGCCAGTTGAGATTCCGGGCGGTCTGCTGCTACTCGCCCTGGGCAGCCGTGACCCAGATCACTTCACTCCGGACATGGGCACGCTGTTCATTCGTTTTCTCGGCGACGCCATCGCCCGCCTGCTCGCTGAGGAGGCTCCGCCGCCCGGCTCGGCCGGGGCCACCGGCACGGCGTGAGCGAGCCAACTCCCGACGCGACCCAGGCTGCCGCGTCGAACCGCGATCAGGTCGCCAGCTTCCTGGAGCATCTGCAGCATGAGCGGCAACTCTCACCGCATACGGTGGCAGCCTACCGCCGCGACCTCTTGCGCTTTCTCGAGCATCTCGCTGTCCGGGACCCAAGGCGTACCCTGCTCGCGGTGGACGTCCACGACGTCCGCGGCTTCGTCGCGGCGGAACACCGGCGCGGCCTCGACGGCCGCTCAATTCGACGCGCTCTCTCGGCCCAGCGCGCCCTGTTCGATTTTCTCGCCAGAAGCGAAGGACTGAAGCGCAATCCAGCACACGGCGTGCCGGCGCCGAAGTCGGCCCGTCGGTTGCCCCGGACCCTGGACGCAGATCAGGTGAGCCACCTGCTCGCAACCGCGAGCGACGATTTTCTGGCGCGACGCGACCAGGCCTGCTTCGAGCTCATCTACTCCAGTGGCCTGCGGCTGGCTGAAGTGGTCGCCCTCGACGTCGCCGATGTGGATCTTGCCGACGCGCTGGTCACCGTCACCGGTAAGGGACGCAAGACCCGAATGGTGCCGGTCGGAGGGCCGGCCCGCGACGCCATCCGCGCCTGGTTACCACGACGCGCAGAGATTATGCCCCCCGGAAATGGCGCCCATAGCGGCGGCCCACTGTTCGTATCCCGCAAGGGCCGACGCCTGGGCCCGCGCACCATCCAGCAGCGGCTGCACCAGCGCGGTCTCGAGCGCCGCGTGGACGGTCGCGTGCATCCGCATGCCCTCCGGCATTCCTTTGCCAGCCACCTGCTCGAGTCGTCGGGCGACCTGCGAGCAGTCCAGGAACTGCTTGGCCACGCGGACATCTCGACGACCCAGATCTATACCCATCTCGACTTCGGGCACCTTGCAGAAGTCTACGATCGCAGCCATCCGCGAGCGCGCCGTCGCGATACCGAAGAGGAATAACCGCTGTGCAACGCCCAGATGCAGTCCGCCTCATTACCTTCGACCTCGACGACACGCTCTGGCCAGTCGCGCCCGTGATCGTGCGCGCAGAGCACCGCATGCGTGACTATCTCGACACGCACGCGCCGGAGGTGAATCGGCGTCTCGACCGGGACGACTTCACCCGCATCCGAGAGGAACTGCTGGCGCGAGAGCCCGGGCTCGCCAACGAAATCTCCGCGCTGCGTCACCGCGTTGTGGAAGCTGCCCTGGGGGAATGCGGCTACGCCAACGTCGCCGAACTCGCGGCTGGAGCATTTGCTGCCTTCCTCGACGCCCGCCACGACATCGCCTACTTCGAGGACGCTCTCGACACGCTCGCCCACCTCAGCAGGTCGTTCATTCTCGGCGCGCTGTCCAACGGCAACGCGGACGTGGGGCGGCTCGGTCTCGATCGCTACTTCACATTTCACTTCAGTGCGGAACAGGTGGGCAGGCGCAAGCCCCACCCGGCCATGTTCGAACGTGCGCTACAGGAGGCGGGCGTGAGTGCCGGAGCCGCGGTGCATGTCGGCGACCACGTCGATGACGACATACGCGGAGCCCATGCAGTGGGGATGGCCACCGTCTGGGTGAATCGCAGCGGTTCGGCCTGGGGTGAATCGGACATCCGGCCCACCTGGGAGATCCGTGACCTGGCCGAACTGAACGCGCTGTTTCCCTGAAGCCGTCGCTCAGCGGATGCCGTGGGTCTCGATGAAGGCCTTCACGGCAGCAAGATCTGCCGGCAGCTCGACGCTGCGCACGGGTTTACCCTCCAGCGCATCTACCGCAGGATGATGTGCGAGGTCCTCACCGATCGCGGCCTTCACCGCGTCGGGAAACTTTGCCGGGTGAGCCGTAGCCAGACAAATCACCGGCTCGCCGGGCGCCACTGCCTCGGCCGCGGCAACCCCGACCGCCGTGTGGGGATCCAGCAGATAGTGGTGACGTTGCCAAGTCTCGCGAATCATGTGCAAGGTCGATTCGGTGTCCTCCGCTCTGGCGTCAATCAGGGGGTCGATGACCCCGGAATCGCCCGGCTCCGAGCGAATCTCACCCGACTTAGCAAATTCGGCCATCAGGGTTCGCAAGCGCTCTGGCTCCTCTCCACAAGAGTAATAGAGATAGCGTTCGAAGTTGCTCGCGACCTGAATGTCCATGGAAGGACTGATGGTGTGATGCACCGGTCCGCGCCGGTAGATGCCCGTATTGAAAAACACGGAGAGGATATCGTTCTCGTTGGTCGCCAGGATCAGCCGCTTCACAGGCAAGCCCATCCTGGCGGCAAGCCAGCCAGCGAAGATGTCGCCGAAGTTACCGGTAGGCACCGCAAAGCTGACGGGGTCACGATGGCGCAGACCGGCATGGAAGTAGTAGACGATCTGGGCCATGACACGCGCCCAGTTCACCGAGTTCACGGCACCAAGACGCATGGTCTGCTTGAGCTCCAGATCACCGAACGTGGACTTCAGAAGGGCCTGACAGTCATCGAAGCTGCCGTCGATCGACAGCGCATGCACGTTTGCATCGGGCACCGTCGTCATCTGCAGTTCCTGCACGTGACTGGTACGACCACGAGGAAACATGATGAAGATGTGGATGTTGTGGTGACCGCGGACCCCCGCGATGGCCGCGCTTCCGGTATCGCCGCTGGTAGCGCCAAGGATGTTGAGCGACTGGCCACGGGCGCTGAGGATGTAATCGAAAAGATGCCCGAGCAGCTGCAGCGCCACATCCTTGAATGCCAGGGTCGGACCATGCCAAAGCTCGAGCACCTGCCGTTCCCCAACGGTCACCAGCGGCGTGACGTCCGGATGGTCGAAGCCGGCGTAGGCACGATCGATCAGCTGCTTCAGATCCGTGCGCGGAATGTCGTCGCAGAACAGGCTGATGATCTCCAGCGCCAGCTCCTGGAAAGAAAGCGTGCGCCAGGCTTCGAGACGATCGGAAACGTCGGGAATCGTTTCCGGGACCAGCAAACCGCCATCGGGTGCAAGCCCGGTAAGCACCGCGTCCTGGAACGATTCGGGTGGCGTTTGACCGCGGGTACTGACGTAACGCATTGGGGCACCTGTGCTCGAAAGACCGCGCCTGGCGGGGCTGCGCGGGCGCGGATTTTAGCACCTTCGCCGCAGGGCCGGTTCAGCGCCAGTCTTCATCAGGCTCCAGCGGCGACCAGAGCGGATAACGCACACCCGCGATGCGATGCATCACGAACGCCTGGAGGACGAGCAGGGCCGCACCGGCGAGCAGGAGGGGGAGGTGCCAGAGCGACGTTACCAGCCCCATCGAGACGATCAGCGACGTGGCGGCCGCCGGCGGATGCGCGGCCCGCAGAAACACCATGCCTGCGCAGGCCAGTCCTACCCCCATGGCAGTCGCCAGCACGCGAATACCGTCGACACCCGCCTCGAACGCATTCGGGGCGCCGAGCAGCCCGAACGCCCACAGGCTGAGCCAACCTGCCAGCACACCGATCAGGTGGCCGAGGAGGGTGTTGCGCGGCGAAGCCGCAGCCACCAGCGGCCGGTAGAAAAGGATGAACGCACTGGCACCCACGGAAGGGAAAATGAAGGGTTCCTGCGTCAGCATGGCGAGGCCGGCAAGCAGCCCGACGCTGATTGCACCGTTTAGCCCAATGGTCAGCGCCAGCGCAGTGCGCGGGTCGAAATAGCGCATCATCCGCTTCATGCGCATGCGCGCCAGAAGAAAGTACGCGAGCCTCCGGCGGGCTCGCTCGTTGCGCGAAATCATGGTGGCTCCCCAACGCGCAACAGGATAACAGCCTCGTCCCCAGGCGCGCTCTCACGCGCCGCGGAGCAGCCGCGGTTTCGGGTGGAAACTCAGCGCGCCACTCGCGCGAGAAATGTCTCGATGGCTGCGAGCGCTTCGGGCTCATCGAGCATGGGTGCGTGCCCCACGCGGGGGACTTCCACCGCCTGCAGGGCGGTATGGCGACGCTGCATCTCTTCGACGGTTGCAGCCGAAAGAATGTCTGAGAGCGCACCGCGCACCAGCAGCAGGGGCACCTCGCCCATGGCATCGAACACGGCCCAGAGGTCGGGGGGTACCGCGGTGCTCGCGTTCGCATTCAGCGGCTGCGCGATGGCGGCGTCGTAGTCGAGTTCCAGCCGGCCATCCTCGCATTCGCGGAACAGGCGCCGAGCGAACGCCAGCCAGTCCTCGTCGGTGAAGTCGGGGAAAGCGTCACCGTTGCTGGCCTTGGCCACCGCAGCAGCCTCGTCCCACGTTGCCACCGGCTGGCCCTGGCCGACGTAGCCCTGGATGCGCGCGAGGCCGCTGGCCTCCACCACGGGACCGATGTCGTTGAGCACGGCCCCCCGGTATCTGTCCGGTGCCGCCGCCAGCATGAGCATCGACATCAGCCCGCCCATGGACGTGCCGACGAGCACCGGGCGCTCGATGCCGAGCGCATGGAGCATGCCTAGAGTGTCCTGAACGTAGCGCCCGACTTCATAGTGGGACGGATCCGGATCGCGGTCGGACTGCCCGCGTCCGCGCTGCTCGATGGCCAGCACGCGGCAGCGATCCTGGAAATACTCGCACAGATGCTCGAAGTCGGCGGCGTTGCGCGTCAGGCCGTGCAGGCAGACGACGGTCGCGGCCGATGCGTTCGGTCCCGGATAGTCGCGGGCATGGATCGAGAGCCCGTCATCAGTCTCACACCAGCGATCCACCCAGCCTTGCTTGACCTCACTCACGCCCCTACTCCAAACCTTGATTCCTGCGAAATGAGGCGCAAAAGGTAGCAAATCGGGAGCGAATAGGATCGGAGCACTGGGTCCATTCTGTGCACCCGAATAGAAAAGGGGCGCCCGCAGGCGCCCCTTTCCGACTTGCTTCGAGGGGGTGAAGGATCAGCTCTTCGCGCCGCCCTTCATGAACTCCGGATAGGCCTCGAGGCCACACTCGGAGAGGTCGACACCCTCGTACTCCTCTTCCTCGGAGACGCGGATACCCATCACCGCCTTCAGCAGCAGCCAGACGATGAGGCTGAGGCCGAAGGTCCAGACGAAGATCGCGACGATGCCGAGGAGCTGGGCGCCGATGGCCGCACCACCGGTGACCACCACGGCGAGGACGCCGAAGATACCGCAGGTACCGTGCACGGAGATCGCACCGACCGGATCGTCGATCTTCAGCTTGTCGAGGCCGACGATGGACAGCACCACGAGCATGCCGCCAAGAATGCCGACGATGCAGGCTGCCTGTGCGGAGGGCTCGAGCGGCTCGGCGGTGATCGACACGAGGCCGGCCAGGGCACCGTTCAGCGCCATGGTGAGATCAGCCTTGCCAAACATGATGCGCGCCAGGATCAGCGCACCGAGTACGCCACCGGCTGCTGCCAGGTTGGTGTTCACGAACACCTGAGCCACCGCGTTTGCGGAGTCGACGTCAGAGAGCTTCAGCTCGGAACCGCCGTTGAAGCCGAACCAGCCGAACCAGAGGATGAAGACACCGAGCGTGGCGAGCGGCAGGTTTGCGCCTGGGATAGCACGAGAGGAACCGTCGGCTGCGTACTTGCCGGCGCGCGGACCGAGGACCAGCACCCCTGCGAGGGCAGCGGCGGCGCCGGCCATGTGGACGATGCCGGAACCGGCGTAGTCGGAGTAGCCGGCAGCATCCAGCCAGCCTTCGCCCCAGCTCCAGGCACCCTGGATCGGGTAGATGAAGCCGGTCATGACAACTGCGAAAGCGAGGAAGGCCCAGAGCTTCATGCGCTCCGCCACGGCGCCCGAGACGATGGACATGGCGGTTGCCACGAACACCACCTGGAAGAAGTGGTCGGAACGGTTCGAATAGTAGATGTCGCCGTCGGAGGCAACGGTCTCGGCGAGCGTATTCTCATCGCCAATGAGGAAACCGAAGCTGGGGAAGTACCCGCCCTCGGAGATCCCCATGTACATGAGGTAGTAGCCCACGAGCATGTACATGACGACCGCGATCGAGAACAGGCCGACATTCTTGGTGAGGATCTCGGCAGTGTTCTTTGCACGCACGAGACCGGCTTCGAGCATGGCGAACCCAGGAGCCATGAACATGACGAGCACGCCGCAGATCAGAAAATAGAACGTGTCTATGGCGTAATTGGTTGAGACCAGATCTTCCACAGTGAAGTCCTCCTTACGAGGTCTGGCTTAAGGCTGAAAGGTGTATGCCGCAGTGGGGTGCGTTCGCGGGCCAGTGGTTGGCAGGTCGAAGACCACAGCCCGAGAGGTCGCCCCCGCGACCGGAGCGCGCCTTACACGGCGTCGGTTCCGGTTTCGCCCGTGCGAATCCGCACGACCTCGTCGAGCGAGGAGACGAAGATCTTGCCGTCGCCAACCTTGCCCGTGTTCGCGGCCTTGGTGATGGTTTCCACAACCTGCTCGAGCTGACTGTCGTCGATCGCAACTTCGATCTTGACCTTCGGCAGGAAATCCACGACGTACTCGGCGCCGCGATAAAGCTCGGTGTGGCCCTTCTGGCGTCCGAAACCCTTTACTTCGGTGACGGTCATACCCTGTACACCGATTTCCGAAAGGGATTCGCGGACGTCATCGAGCTTGAAGGGCTTGATGATTGCCGTGACGAGTTTCATGGAGTGTCTCCTCGCTTGAGTGTCAGACCTGCCATCTGCACCTTTCAGCCAGCTTCACTGGGCTTGCGCCCGGGAAGATCTGCCCCGGGGTTTGCACCCCGGGAGCAGAGGCAAGTCTACGCGTTCGTCTTCAGAAGCTCTTGCCCACGGAGAGGACGACGGTCGAGCTGCACAGTTTCTCGCCACCGAAGCACTCGCGGCGCTTGAGGTCCGTGTCCACGTAAGCGAGGGACCACTCGAGGCCGTACGCTTCCGCGGAAAGCGTCACGCTCCAGTCGAGGTAGGTGCTGCCCGCGCTGACGCCCGTGCCATCGATCTCGAGGAATTCGTCGAGATTGCTGCGGTTCTTGAAGATGTTGGAACCGATATGGAAGTCCAGGCCGATCTCACCCGGCAGCTCGACACCATAGGCTCCGTGGACGTAGAAGTAGCGACCGGTCTCGGCGAAGTAGTCCGGCGAATAGTCCACACCGAAGTCGATGCCCATGAAGCTTACGCTGGCGTAGAGCTCGATAAAGTCGAGGTCTGGATCAGCGCCGGACTTCGGATAGCCGTAGTAGATGATACCCACGTCGTATTCGACGTCGTCGGTGATATTGCCCGCGAAGCCGAGATAGGGATCGAGTTCGAGAGCACCGCCGGAGAAGTCGACGTTGGAGCCCCACAAGCCAGCGTAAAAGCCGCTCTCGTGGGCAAATTCGATTCCGCCTTGAACGGTGAACGAGCGGTTGGTTTGAGAAATCCCGCGAAAGCGGTAGTCGGTGCCGATGAGAACTTCGCCGGTGATTTCCGTGCCAGGAGGGAGCTCCTGGGCCTGGACCGCCGCCACCGAGGTGACGAGAGCGGCGCCTGCGATGAGGTGCTTGTACGGTACGATCATTTTTTACGTCCCCTTTCCTTGATTGTCGTTGAGGATCCGGCGTCATTCGCTAATGGCCCCGGTCCGCTTGCGGGGGAAGGCGGTTTCACCGTCTGTTTCCCCAAACCGGCCATTCATCGAATTCGCCGGCGCGACGAGGGGTTTGCAGATTCCATGCCTGCCTTTGAAACACATTTCAAAACAATGACTTGAGAGAATCAAAGCATCCAGGCCCTCCTTTTATGCACCAAAAGTGTGCGATTACGATGGTGCACGCATGATTTTTGCGCACTATTTGCGTGCGCGACCCTGCGGCGACGGACAGCCAATTCCGTCAAGACGCACAGCACGAGAGGGCATTCTCCCTCGACCCCATTTCACCGGAGCACTAAGCTCCCGGACGATGCCCGAAGGGAGTGCGCGCCATGGCCGCAGACGATCCGATCCGCAAGCTCACCGAGCAGATACGCGACCTGCTACCGCGCGGGGGCCCAGCCCTGCCGCCGGGGTTTCAGGACAACCTCCGCGCCATGGTCCAGGGCATGCTGGCGCGTTCCGAACTGGTCACGCGGGAAGAATTCGAGGTGCAGCAGGCCGTACTACGCCGCACCAGGGAAAAGCTCGAGGCTTTGGAGCGGGACGTGGCCCGGCTGGAGTCGACCCTCGACCGCGCCGAAGACTGAGGCGAACGCAGCGATGCACTTCGCCTCCGCCTTCAGCCGCGCAGCTCAGGGCATGGCCGCCCCCCAGGTGAGAGTCGAGGCCCACCTCGGCATGGGCCTGCCCAGCTTCAACATCGTCGGGCTACCGGAAACGGCGGTGCGTGAAAGCCGCGACAGGGTACGCAGCGCCATCACCAATGCCCAATACAGCTTCCCCTCGGATCGACGGGTCACGGTCAACCTGGCGCCCGCGGATCTGCCCAAGAGCGGGGGCAGGTTCGACCTGCCTATCGCCCTCGCGATCCTGGGAGCCACCGGGCAGCTCGACGCCGCAGCACTGGAGGGCACCGAGTTTCTGGCCGAACTGTCGCTCGACGGTCATCTGCGCCCCGTTCGTGGCGCCCTGCTGGCGGCTGCAGCGGCGGCCAGCGCCGGGCGACCGATCGTGGTCGCAGCCGGCAATGCCATCGAGGCTGCACTGCCGGAGCAGGCGCGCGCCCTGGCTGCCGATAGGCTGGAGCAGGTCGTCCAACATCTGAGCGGAGGCCCGCGACTCGAAGCCGCCGAGAGGGTCGTACGAACGCGGCCGACTCAGGGCGGCACGCTTACGGAGATTCGCGGCCACCACGGACCGAAACGTGCACTCCTGATAGCCGCCTCGGGCGGCCACAATCTCCTTATGCACGGTCCTCCGGGCACTGGCAAAACGCTGCTCGCCCGCTGCCTGCCGAACCTGTTGCCACCGCTGTCCACTGACGAAGCCCTCGAGGTGGCCGCCATCCACTCCCTCGCCGGGCGCCTGGGCGACGGCCTGCTCCCTGGGCGTCCTTTCCGTGCGCCCCATCATAGTGCGACTGCCGCGGCCCTCGTGGGCGGTGGTAGCGACCCGCTACCCGGCGAGGTGTCCCTGGCCCATCTCGGCGTGCTCTTCCTCGACGAATTGCCCGAGTTCGCCCGCAGCGTGCTGGAGAATCTCCGGGAACCGCTCGAGTCGGGCAACGTGGTGATCGCGCGGGCCCGCGCCCGCGCCGAGTTTCCAGCGGGATTTCAGCTCGTCGCCGCCATGAATCCCTGCCCGGCCGGCCGCGACTGCCGAGGCGGGGTCAGCTGCGTCTGTTCCGGAGAGGCCCAACGTCGCTACCAGAGTCGCCTGTCAGCACCGTTGCTCGACCGCATCGACCTGCAGGTGGAAGTCGCCGCCGTTCCCGTGGACCTTCTGGCGGCGGCAAGCCGCAACGACTCTGCCCGGGGCACGCCTGCCCGGGGCACGCCTGCCCATGGCACGTCTACGCAAAGCGAGGATGAGGACGCAATCGCACGCGCCAGAGTCTGCGCCGCGCGCAAGGTAGCGATCGAACGCCAGGGCGTTCTGAATGCCCGCCTTGGCCCACGCGCCACGGAACGCATCTGCAGACCGGACCGCGAGGGCCTCGCTCTGCTCGAGCGCGCCGCCAGCCGCATGGGCATGTCCGCGCGCGGCTGGCACCGCACCTTACGGGTAGCGCGCACCCTCGCCGACATGAATGGCCGCGAGACCATCAGCCGCGCTGAGATCGCCGAAGCCCTGGCCTTCCGGGAACAATTTGGCACCCATCATGACGGTGCCGGCGTGCCGGCGTCGGCCTCCAATCCCAGGCGCTTGTGACCGAACCCTCCGCACCGCTAACCTTGCGCACCCTGACCGATTCACCCTTTCCTGGAGCGCCGCATCACCGGTGGAGCTGAACCCGCAGCAGATTTCCGCCGTGCGGTATATGGATGGCCCACTGCTGGTGCTGGCTGGCGCGGGTAGCGGCAAGACCCGTGTGATCACGGCCAAGATCGCGCATCTCCTGCGCGAGGGTGGCCTTGCTCCCGAACAGATCTTCGCGGTCACGTTCACCAATCGGGCTGCCCGGGAAATGAGCGAACGCGTCGCCGCCAGCGCGGGCCGGCCCGGCCGTAGCGTCTCCGTATCCACCTTCCATCGCCTGGGCCTCCGGATCCTTAAGGAAAATCCGGCCGCGGCGGGTCTGCGTCCGGGGTTTTCCATATTCGATACGGCCGACGCAGAGTCGCTGCTCAGGGAGCTCTTGCGCATGCACTGGGGGGGCGCGGTAGATGCCGCGGCGTTGCGCGATGCGGGCCGTGCCGCGCTCAGTATGATCTCGAACTGGAAGAACGCCCTGCTGACCCCGGATCAGGCTGCCGCAAACGCCCGCAGTACGCTGGACCGTACCCATGCGGCGGTCTATCGCGACTACCAGAATCATCTACTCGTGAGCAATGCAGTGGACTTCGACGACCTGCTGCTGCATCCGGCGCGCGCGCTGCAGCAGTCCTCGGAGCGACGCGCGCTCTGGCAGGCACGGCTGCGCTACCTACTGGTCGACGAATACCAGGACACGAACGGCGCCCAGTACGAACTGATCCGGCTCCTCACCGGTGAACGTGGAGCTTTTACGGTGGTGGGCGACGATGATCAGTCGATCTACGCCTGGCGAGGCGCGCGTCCTGACAATCTGGTGACCCTCGCGCGCGACTATCCGTCGCTTACGGTGGTGAAGCTCGAACAGAACTACCGGTCGCGAAGCAGCATCCTCAAGAGCGCGAACGCGCTCATCAGCCACAATCCGCACCTGTTCGCAAAGCGCCTGTGGAGCGAGCGCGGGCCGGGCGACCCGGTGCGGATCGTGACAGTCGCCGACGATGAGGGCGAGGCGGACCGGATTGCCAGCGAGATCGTCCAGCAGCGTGCCCGGCTGCGCGCTCGCTGGGGCGAGTTCGCCGTGGTGTACCGCTCGAATCATCAGGCGCGTGGGCTGGAGCTGCGGCTGCAGGCACTGCGCGTGCCCTACCGCTTGAGCGGCGGCAACTCCTTCTTCGATCGCAGCGAGGTCCGCGACGCGCTGGCCTACTTCCGGTTGCTGGTGAACCCCACCGATGACGGCGCACTGCTGCGGGTGATCAACGTGCCCCGGCGCCAACTCGGCGCCGCGACCTTGAGCGGACTGCAACGCCTTGCGGGCCGACGTGGCTCATCGCTCCTCGACGCCATCGACAGCAGCGACTTGGCAGTCGAACTCGGCGGCAGCGCCGCACGGCGCCTGCTCGCGTTCCGCGACTGGCTGGCACATTGGCGTGGTCGCCTGGACCGGCCCGCTCCGGCGCTGCGCGATCTGCTCGCAGACTGCGGCTACGAAAACTGGCTCGCCGGAGAGAGCCGCGACAGCGACCAGGCACGCTTGCGCTGGAGCAACGTCGAGCTGCTGCTCGCTGCCATCGAACGCCGCAGCCTGACCGGCGAGGAACCTGCAGAGATCCTGCGCAGCCTGGCGCTGGACGACGCCCTCGATCGCGACGAGGACGAAGCGGACCCTGACGAGGTGCAGCTCCTGACCTTGCACGCCGCCAAAGGACTTGAGTTCGCCCACGTGTGGCTGATGGGCTTCGAGGAAGGACTGCTGCCCCACCGCAACTGCGTCAGTGACGAGCAGGTGGCCGAGGAGCGGCGGCTGGCCTACGTGGGCCTGACCCGGGCAATGGAAACGCTCACGCTGACGTTGACCCGGCAACGTCGCTTCCGCGGCGAGACCCGGCGCACGGAACCCAGCCGCTTCCTGGCGGAACTGCCGGCGGATCAGGTGGTCTGGGAAGGGCGCGATGACGAACCCGAAGAACGCAGGGAGGCACGCGCGCGCGCCTCCCTGGATGCGCTGAAGAACTTGCTGGACTGAATCCGAGGCGCTACTGCACCGCCTCCACCATCCAGTCGACGGTCTTCTTCAGCTCGTCCTCGCTGCAGTCGAAGCAGGTACCTCCGGGCGGCATCGCTCCAAGGCCATTGATGGTGCTGGCGTAGAGAACGTCCATGCCCTGCGCGATGCGGTCATCCCACTCTGCAGCAACCATGCGCGGCGCCCCACCCACGCCGATTTCGTGGCAGGTGCCGCAGAACTGGGCATAGATGGCCTCCGCCGCACGCGGCTCGCGCTCGACCGGAGCCTCCGCGACGGCACCGTTGTCCTCATCCACTTGTGGTCGCCGCAACTGACCGAAGGGCGAGATGCGCTCGCGGATTTCCGCATCCGTGCCTGGCGGGATGGCCAGGGCCCCCGAGCTTGCCACCGCGATAATCGCGACGGCGAGCAGACGCATGGCGATGACTGGCAGTTGCAGCATGGTCACTCCGAGATCTGGGTGCATGTCCGGCTCAAAGGGCTGGACCTGCAGGCTGACGCCCGACGAGAACGAAAAGAGCCGGACGTGCATCCGGCCCGGGCCGCAGGATTATAACGAAACCCGGGCGAGCGCACAGCGCATCCGGCCCTCAGGCCGAGGCCTCGAATAGCTCGCGGCCGATGAGCATGCGGCGGATCTCGCTGGTGCCGGCACCGATTTCATAGAGCTTGGCGTCGCGCAGCAGGCGGCCGGCGGGGTAGTCGTTGATATAGCCGTTGCCGCCGAGGGCCTGAATCGCCTGCAGCGCCACCTGGGTGGCTTGCTCGGCGGCGAACAGGATGCAGCCCGCCGCGTCGAAGCGGGTGGTGCGGCCGGCATCGCAAGCCCGAGCGACCGCATAGACGTAGCTGCGCGCGGCATTGGTGAGCGTGTACATGTCGGCAAGCTTCGCCTGCATGAGCTGGAAGCTGCCGATGGGCTGGCCGAATTGCTGACGTTCGTGCAGATACGGCGCCACCAGATCGAGGCAGGCCTGCATGATGCCCACCGGCCCTGCCGCCAGCACGACCCGCTCGAAGTCGAGCCCGCTCATGAGCACAGCCGCGCCCCGACCCGTTTCACCGAGCACCCGCTCCGCCGGTAGGAAGCAGTCGGTGAACACCAGCTCGCCGGTCTCCGAGCCGCGCATGCCGAGCTTGTCGAGCTTTTGGGCGCAGGCGAAGCCGGCGTCGCCGCGCTCCACCAGAAAGGCAGTGACGCCCTTACTGCCGAGCGCCGGGTCCAGCGTGGCGTACACAACGAGCACGTCAGCACTTGGACCGTTGGTGATCCACATCTTGCTGCCGTCAAGCCGGTAGCCGCCTTCCACTTCTCGCGCCCGCAGCTTCATGCCCATGACGTCGGAGCCGGCGCCGGGCTCACTCATGGCAAGGGCGCCGAGGTATTCACCGGAAATGAGCTCAGGCAGGTAGCGGGTTTTCTGGTCATCCGTACCCCAACGGCGGATCTGGTTCACGCAGAGGTTGGCGTGAGCGCCGTAGGAGAGGCCCACCGAGGCGGAGACCCGGCTGATCTCCTCCAGCGCAACGCACTGGGCCAGATAGCCAAGGCCGGAACCACCCCACTCCTCCTCGACGGTGATGCCGTGCAGGCCGAGGGCGCCGAACTGCGGCCAGAGGTCGCGCGGAAAGGCATCGTCGCGGTCGATCTCTGCGGCGCGCGGCGCCAATTCCTTTTCGCACAGGCCGCGCACGCTGGTGCGCAGCATGTCGAGGTCTTCACCGAGACCGAAGTCGAAATCGGGCAATGAGCTTGGCACGCTTCTGGCTCCTCGATAGAGAGCTCCATTCTAGCGCGGCACGGACCCTGTGAACGTCACTGCGCCGTGAGCGCCCAGGTCAGGTAGAAGGCGCGGCCATCACCAGGAAAGAGGATGCCGCTGCCAGGCGCCGCCCGGTTCAGGATGTTGGTTGTGCTCACCCAATCCCGGTCGGTGAGATTGGTGACCTCGGCGCGCAGCGACCAGCGTTCGCGCTCGAGCCCCGCGCGCAGGCCGAAGATGGCATGGCTCGGCGCTTTCGTTTCATTCACCAGATCGACGTCGATGGAACCGCCAGCGTGCAGCATCGGACCCACATACCAGCCCTGCGCCGATTCGTAGACCAGCCAACCCCGGTAAAGCCAGGGCGCAATACCGGGGACGGTGTTATCGCCATGGACCGGATCATCATCGAAGCGGAAGCGGTTGAAGTCCGCCCGCTGCCTTAGCACCAGCCTTCCCGAAGCGCCGTCGTGCAGCACGGCATCCAGGCCCAGTTCAGCTCCGAGGCGGGTAGTGCGGTCGGCATTAACCGCTGGAGGATTAACGGCACCAAACGGATCGATCCGCAGAATCTCGCCATCCAGGCGTGCCGCGAACAGCACAGCCTCCCAGCGCAGCCGCTCAGTCTGACCCCGGCTGCCGCCCTCGAGGGTCCAACTGCGTTGCGCGGAGAGCCTGGGCACGCCGTCATCCTGCAGCGGGCGGTTGCCGTCGAGATCGAAGAACGACGGCGCCTCGAAGCCGCGGGAGAAACCGAGGAACCATTGCTGGCGGTCGTCGGGCAGGAACACGAGCCCGACGGATGGCGCTGCCGAGCGATAGGTCCGGTCGTAGGCAGCACCTTGTTCCAGATCCCCCCGCGGGCGGTCCCGGCGTTCGGACTCGGTGAGGGTAAGACCCGCCGTCGCCAGCCAGCGCTCGCCCAGTGGCCGCTCGTAGCGCGCGAAGAGATCGACGTTGTAGGCTCGTTGGCGGCGCGAAGACTGCAGTGCACCACGCTCGGCGGACACATCTGACGGCGGCGGGCCGGCATAGGCAAAGCGCCGCGGCCGCGTCCAGCTGTGCGCACCTCGGGCACCGACGTCGAGCAGGCCACCGCCGATCTCACGCTGATGCGCAACCTCGATCAATGCCGTTTCCGCCGGCTCCACCAGAATCGCCCCCGGCGTCGGATGATCCTGATCGCGGCGCCCGAAGCCCAGCGTCAGGCGCGACTCCGCATCGTCGTGGAGCAGCCGGGTGGCCGCCGAGACGATGACGTGGTCGATGTCGTTGGAGAGATCGCGCGCGAGCGCGATGGGCGCGGCCTGGGAAGCGTCTTCGTCGAACTGGTCGCGAGTCAACGTGCCGGGCCATTCGCTGCGGGTCGTGGCCGCAGAGAGGAACAGGCGTGACTCCAGGCGATCGCTCCAGCGCTGCCCCACGTTCGCATGGAGCTTCGCGGTACGCGCCTTGGCCTGATCCCGGAAGCCGTCGTACTGGGTGCCGCTGGCCGCCAGGAACCAGTCCGTATCGCCGTGCTGTGCACCATAGCTGGCCCGCAGGCGGCGGAAGTCGAAGCTGCCGCCGGTGAGGTCCAGCTCCATGCCTGGGTCACTGCGCCCGGTGCGCGGGATCATCTCGACGACGCCGCCGAGCGTGGTGGCGCCGTAGCGCGCCGCCTGCACACCCCGGTATACCTCCAGACGCCGCGCCGACCAGAGATCAAAGTTAATCGCATCGAAGTTGCCGTCCGCGGCATTGATGGGCATGCCGTGCATGACGAGCATCAGGCCGCGGCCGTGGCCGGTGCGGTTCAAGCCGGAACCGCGCACGCTCAGGCGCAGGTCCTCCGGACCGAAACGGGCCTGCGCCACCAGGCCGGGAGCGAACTCGGTGACGTCGGCAAGGGTGGCACCGCGTGTGGTTTCCATGGCCTCGCGGTCGACCAGCGTCGCGCCGCCGGCAATCCGGCTCATCCGGGCGGCGGCCTCGGCATCGGTCTCAAGCAGACCACCGCGCTCACCGCGCACGACCAATTCCTCGACTGTGCTGCCACGGTCGCTGGCGCCGCTCGCGGCAGGAGTCTGGCTCATTGCCGCAACCGGCAGGACACCCAGCAGCAAAGGCAAGGCAAACGCAGCAAGGCAAACACGCAGGGGCCCCAACATTCCCATCTCCGACGCAGAAGTGAACCATGGCGGAGGCACCCCCGCCGAACAGAAGGGAACGATATCGTTCGGGGAACAGCTGGGAAGTGACAAATTGT
Organism: Pseudomonadales bacterium; assembly: GCA_007131295.1. Lineage (GTDB taxonomy): Bacteria > Pseudomonadota > Gammaproteobacteria > Pseudomonadales > Azotimanducaceae > SLTB01. Next base: position 19,721 of record SLQW01000202.1, read on the forward strand.
CGCAGGGTGGGCTCAGAAGCCCTCATTTGGGTCCCGGTGGGGCGGCTTCTCCGCCTGCGAAACCCTCCTCGAGAAGCAGCTCGTGGACCGACCCACAGTTGCTTCTCCGAGCTCAACGTTCGCCTTGCGTCGGGTGAAGTACACGACGCGGCTCCCGCTATGATGCTGCCGCATCGATAGCCGCCAGCACCGCGCCTTCCTCGACCCGATCTCCCATAGAAAAGTACAGCTCGCTGACGACTCCACCATGGGGCGCACGGATGCTGTGCTCCATTTTCATCGCCTCGAGCACCAGCAGAACGTCACCTTCGGCCACCGTATCGCCTGCTGCAACCGAGAGGCTGACCACCTGTCCCGGCATGGGAGCGAGCAGGGATCCAGCCACCGCTTCGTCACGGTCCAGCGCCGCCGCGAGCGCATCGGTCAGCCGAAAGCTGCGCGACCCCGATCCGCCCATCAGCGTGAGTTCCGGCGGCGTCCCGTACGCATCGAGGACAACGTCGCTGCGGGAACGCTCCCCTGCCACTTCCGCATCAAGCACACCATCGAGCAGCTGCGCTGTCACCGGCAGCTCCAACTCGTCGGCAAGGTAGACCCGATAACCGTCGACGGCCGATTCCACCTGCAGGCGATATTGTTCGTCGTCGCATTCCAGGGTGACCCGCTCGCGGATCGGCGCATTCACGCGCAACGCACCAAGCGCGAAAAACGGATCAGCTGCTGCTGCCTCTCGACGCAGCAGCACCACCGCTACGGCCGCGCGCGCCAGTTCCGCGGGCGTCAGCACCGGCAGCGGCGGCTTCGCCAGACTTGCGCCTTCGCCTTCGAGCCAGCCCGTGTGCACGGCACCGGCCCGGAGCGCAGGATCCGCGATCAACGCTCGCAAGAGATCAAGATTGGTGCGCACGCCGTGCACGCGCACGTTCGCCAACCCTCGTGCGAGCGCGTTCAACGCGCCTTCCCGGTCCACGCCCCAGGCCGCGATCTTGGCAATCATCGGGTCGTAGTGCGGGCTGACGACATCACCCTGGCGCACGCCCGAGTCGATGCGCAAGTGCGGCACATCGACCGGCAGTTTCAGGCGCTCGAGGCGACCGGTGGCCGGCAGGTAACCGCTGGCCGGATCCTCGGCGTAAAGCCGCACCTCCACGGCATGACCACGGGCTACGATCTGATCCTGACTCCGAGGCAGAGGCAGACCGGAAGCCACCTCGAGCTGCCAGGCGACCAGATCCTCGCCGGTGATCAGCTCGGTTACCGGATGCTCCACCTGCAGGCGGGTGTTCATCTCGAGGAAGTAGAACTCCTCATCGGCGACCAGGAATTCGACGGTCCCGGCGCCGACGTAGCCGACGGCCCTGGCCGCCGCGATGGCCGCCTCGGACATCCGCGCTTTCAAACCGGTTGATAGCCCGGGCGCTGGCGCCTCCTCCACCACCTTCTGCTGCCGCCGCTGCACCGAACAGTCGCGATCGAAGAGGTGAACTGTGTTGCCGGAGCTGTCGGCGAACACCTGCACCTCGACGTGCCGAGCCCGTTCCAGCCAGCGCTCGAGCAGCACACGATCGTCACCGAACGCCGCACTCGCCTCCCTGCGCACCGCAGCGAGCGCGGTCTCGAAGTCGCTCCGGTCCCGCACGACCCGCATGCCTTTGCCGCCACCGCCGGCTGCAGCCTTGATCAGCAGTGGGTAACCTACCCGCTTTGCAGCCGCTAATGGATCGGCGGCAAACTCGTCACCGTCGGCGCCAGAAACCACGGGGACGCCGGCCTCCTGCATCCGCTGTCTGGCGGCATCCTTGGCTCCCATGATGCGGATCGCTGCCGCAGGCGGTCCGACGAAACGGATGCCCGCAGCTTCGCAGGCTGCCGCAAAGTCCGCGTTTTCCGAAAGGAAGCCGTACCCCGGGTGAACCGCATCGGCACCGCTCGCACGGACCGCTTCGATCAGTACGTCGCCGCGCAGATAGCTGTCCCTGGCTGCGGCGGGACCGATGCGGATTGCCTCGTCGGCCTGCGCCACGTGCAGCGCGTTGCGATCCGCATCGGAGTAGACGGCAATCGTGCGGATGCCGAGCCGGCGTGCGGTAGCCATGATGCGCACGGCGATTTCACCGCGATTCGCCACCAGCAGAGATCCGATCACGCGCCCTGCCTCCCTCGTCAGAACCGGAAGATGCCGAAGCGTGCGGATTCGAATCCGGAAGGCGTCCGGGCCGGGATCGGCGTCTCGATCGGGCTGCTGACGGCTACGGCCAACGCCAGACCGAGGACGTCGCGGGTCTGGGCCGGGTCGATGCAACCGTCGTCCCAGAGCCGAGCGCTCGCGTAATACGGATGGCCCTGACGATCGTAGTCGGCACGAATGCCGTTCATGAACGCTTCCCGCTCCGGCTCAGGCCAGGTCTCACCACGGGCGGCAGCACCATCCGAACGTACCGTGGCCAGCACGTGAGCAGCCTGTTCGCCACCCATGACCGAGATGCGCGCATTCGGCCAAGTGAACAGGAACCTGGGAGCGTAGGCGCGCCCGCACATGGCGTAGTTGCCGGCCCCGAAGGAACCGCCTATGACGACCGTGAACTTGGGTACTCGGGCGCACGCCACGGCATTGACCATCTTCGCGCCGTCCTTGGCGATGCCGGCATTCTCGTACTTCCGGCCCACCATGAAGCCGGTAATGTTCTGCAGGAACAAGAGCGGAATGCCTCGGCGGTCGCAGAGCTGAACGAAGTGCGCGCCTTTCTGCGCCGACTCCGAAAACAGGATGCCGTTGTTGGCAACGATACCGACCGGGTAGCCATGCAGGTGAGCGAAACCGCAGATGAGCGTGTCGCCGAACAACGCCTTGAACTCGGCGAACTCGGAGCCGTCAACCAAGCGCGCGATGACTTCGCGGACATCGAAAGGGGTGCGGGTGTCCCGCGGCAGCACGCCATAGAGTTCTTCGCCCGGGTACAGCGGCGGCGCAACGGGTCGGCGGGCAACGCGCTCAGGGCGCCGCAGGTGCAGTCCGGCAACGATCTGCCTCGCCATGGCAAGCGCCTGGGTATCATCCGCGGCGAGATGGTCGACGACGCCGGAGATCCGCGCGTGCACGTCGCCGCCGCCGAGCGCCTCCGCATCCACTTCCTCACCGGTCGCAGCCTTCACCAGCGGCGGTCCGCCGAGAAAAATCGTGCCCTGCTCGCGGACGATAACGGACTCGTCGCACATGGCCGGAACGTAGGCGCCACCCGCAGTGCAGGAGCCCATCACGACGGCAACCTGAGGAATGCCGGCTTCGGAAAGCTTCGCCTGGTTGAAGAAAATGCGACCGAAGTGATCACGGTCGGGGAACACCTCGTCCTGCATGGGCAGGAAGGCACCGCCAGAGTCGACGAGATAGACACAGGGCAGCCCGTTCTCGAGTGCGACTTCCTGCGCCCGCAGATGCTTCTTCACCGTGATGGGATAGTAGGTGCCGCCTTTCACCGTGGCGTCGTTTACCACCACCATGCAGGGCATACCGCTGATCAGGCCAATTCCCGTGATCAGCCCGGCGCCGGGAATGCGATCCGGATAGAGATCGAGCCCGGCAAGCTGACCGATTTCGAGAAACGCACTGCCTGGATCGAGCAGCGTCTCCAACCGGTCCCGGGGCAGCAGCTTGCCTCGTTCCACATGACGCGCCCGACTGCGTTCATCGCCGCCAAGAGCGAGGGCCGCCACCTGCTCGCGCAGTGCCGCAGCACTGGACGCATGGTGCTCGGCATTGCTGCGGAACGCCGCATCGTCAGTGCGCAGCGCAGAGCGCAGGATGCTCATCCCGCCACCAGCCCTTCGGCGCGGACGTAGGCCAGCGTATCGTCCAGCGCCAGCGCGAAGCGCTCGAACACCTGCTCGATTTCCGCCTCCGTGATAACCAGCGGCGGACAGAACGCCAGCGTGTCCCCGAGCGGTCGTACGATCAAGCCGTGTGCTTCCGCGCGCTTCGCACAGAACGCACCGATACCGGCTTTAGGATCGAACGTCTGGCGCAGCTCCGGGGCTGCCTCAAGCTCGATCGCGCCGATCAGTCCGATCCCGCGCGCCTCGCCGACAATGGAATGGCCCTCGAAACGGCGCAGACCCTCCTGGAACCTGGGTGCGAGAGCAGCGGCGTGTGCGAAAAGTTGCCGACGCTCGTAAATCTCGAGCACCTTCAGCGCCACTTCCGCACAGACGGGATGGCCGGAGTAGGTGAAGCCATGACCGAACACGCCTACTTCCGCGCTGGCATCCGCGATCGCTTCCACCATCCACGCCGGGACCACTACCGCACTGATGGGAAGGTAGGCCGACGACAGCGCCTTTGCGAGGGAGATCGTGGTCGGGACGATGCCGAAGGTATCGCATCCGAACGGCGCTCCAGTGCGCCCGAAGCCGGTGATGACCTCGTCTGCGACGAACAGGATGTCATACTTCGCGAGGATCGCCTGAACGCGCGGGAAGTAGCTCGCCGGCGGTACGATCACGCCGCCGGCGCCCTGTACCGGTTCGGCGACGAAGGCCGCGACCGTGTCGGGCCCCTCGCGGAGAATCGTCGCCTCGAGCTCCTCGGCCAGCCGATCGACGAATGCAGCCTCACTTTCTCCCGGTTCGGCAAAACGACGGTAATGGGGCGCGCTGACGTGATGGACGCCAGCCATTGGCAGATCGAAGTGGGCATGAAACGGCGGCAGACCGGTTAGGCTACCACTGGCGACAGTCACGCCATGATAGCCCTTCCAACGGGCAATGAATTTCTTCTTCTCCGGCTTACCAATGGCGTTGAAGTAGTAGCGAATCAATTTGATCTGGGTGTCGTTCGCATCGGATCCGGAACAGCCGTAGAAAACACGCCCATCTTCCACAGGCACCATAGCTTTGAGCTGCTCTGCCAGGGCAATCGCAGGTTCGTGGCTCTTGCTGCCGAACAGATGCCCGTAGGACATCTTTCGGATCGCTTCAGCCGCGGTCTCGGCCACCTCCTCGTCGCCATAGCCGAGTGCGGTACACCAGAGGCCGCCCATGGCCTCGATGTAGCTCTTGCCGTGCCGGTCGTAAACCGTGACACCACGGGCGCTCTCAAGCACCAACGGACCGCTCTGCTCGTGCACCACGAGGTTGGTATTCGGATGCAGCAGCGACGCCAGGTCCCTGGCTTCCGGCGTGCCGTCCTGCGCCACATTGTGCAGCCGTTGGCTCATATTGAGTTCCTCGAATTCATGGCAAAGCCACCAACGCACGTTCGAGTCGATCGAACATCATGTCGAGTTCATCCGGACGGGTGACCAGTGGCGGGCACAAAGCCAGCGTATCGCCGGCAGTGCGCACCACGAGTCCCTCGGCAAACGCGTTCTCGAACAGAGTGATACCACGCCGCGAAGGTTCGCCGGGCACGGGTTCGAGATCGAGCGCGCCCATCAGTCCGATATTGCGAATGTCGCTGATCGCCGCTCGCTGCTTCAGACCATGGAGACGGTCCTCGAACTGCTGCTCGAGGCTGCGCGCGTGTTCGAACAGGCCCTCGTCATCATAGACGTCGAGCGTGGCGTGGGCGGCTGCCGTCGCGAGCGGGTGGCCTGAGTAGGTGTAGCCATGAGCCAGCTCGATGGCGAGTTCGGGTCCGGCCATGAAGTCCTCGAACAGGTCGTCCCGCACCAGGACCGCACCCATGGGCACTGCGCCGTTGGTGAGGCCTTTCGCACAACAGATCAGATCCGGCACGACACCAAAGCGCTGCGCCCCGAACAGATGGCCGATGCGACCGAATCCGGTGATGACTTCGTCGAAGATCAGCAGAATGCCGTGTGCCGTACAGCGTTCGCGCAGGCGCTCGAGGTAGCCCACCGGCGGTACCAGGACCCCGGCAGAGCCGGCCACCGGCTCGACGATCACGGCTGCGATGCTCTCGGCTCCGTGCAGCGCAACCAGATCGTCGAGTGCATCCGCCAGATGCGCGCCCCACTCCGGCTGGCCGCGGCTGAAACCCATCTGCGCCGTGGCGTGGGTATGGGGCAGGTGATCGGTTCCCGGAAGTTGGACCGGGTACTGCCTGCGATTGTTGCCGATACCGCCAACGCTGATGCCACCGAAACCGACCCCATGGTATCCACGTACGCGCCCAACGAGCCGGGTACGGCCAGCGTGGCCGCGCTGGCGATGCCAGGCCAGGGCGATCTTCAGCGCCGTATCCACGGCCTCGGATCCTGAGTTGCAGAAGAACACCCGCTCGAGCCCGTCCGGAGCCTTTGCGGCGAGACGCTCTGCAAGCCGGAACGCTTCCGGGTGGCCGAGCTGGAAGGACATGGCGTAGTCCAGCTTGCCAGCCTGTTCCCGGATCGCCTCGACGATACGCGGATGGCAATGGCCTGCGTTCACGCACCAGAGCCCCGAAGCGAAATCCAGCAGTTCGCGCCCATCGGCGTCGCGATAGCGCACACCTGCCGCCTCGGTGATCAGGCGCGGCGTTGCGCGAAACCAGCGGTTGGCGGTGAACGGCATCCAGAGCGCATCCAGCGCCTGCGGATCATTGCCGGCCATGCGACGTCTCCCAGAAAATCGTCATGCCGTAGGCTACCGCGGCGCGCCCGCCGGCGCATGGTCTGTCTCGCGGAAATGTGTGCGGGCCGGCTAGCTCAGAGCGGCTCGCAGCGGGCCTGCTCCAGGACCCAGCGCCGCTCGCTGGTCACGTGCAGCAGCACGCACTCGCCGCCGCTGTGCAGGAGCCGGAAGCGCTCGGGTTCACCGAGGTCGCGCCCGGGCAGTCGATGGCCGAGCGGATCCTGGCGTGGTGTCCGTTCCAGAGTCAGATTGCCATCCGCCATGAGCGCATCATCCGCAAGCGCGACGTCGGCCTGGCCGATGGCCGCAGCCACCACCGAACGCAGCTCGGCGCGCGCTGCCGCATCCGGAGCGACCAGCCGCGCGGGCAGTTCCTCCGCCGGCGCGGACTGCACGCAGCCCGCAAGCAGCAACGCGAGAGGCGCGAGGCCCTTCATGGGAGCAGGATCCGATTGCGCAGCCATTCCGGCCCCGGCATTAAGCCATCCTCGAGGGCGGCCTCCTTACCCTCCCGGACGCGACCGTGCTGACGAGGCAGCTCGGCTGCGGCCACGGGGCAGCGTCCCGTCTCGATGAAGTGCAAGGCGGCGGCGATCCGTGCTTCCTCGGCACTGCCGAGCGGCTGCGACAAATCGTCCGCCGCGGGACAGCCAGGCAGCGTGACCCCGAGGATGCCGCTGGAACCTTCGGGCGAGAAGCCGTCGGGATAGTCGCCGAAGCCCTGGTCATTCACCCCCTGGAACATGGTGGTGAACCAGGTGGTACCGCAGTTGTCCGCCGGGTAGGTCCCGAAGGGCTTGCCGCAGGTGCGATTGCCGATCTGGATCACCTCGAGATCGATACCGCGCAGTGCATTGATGATGGTCTCGCTCGCCGAACAGGTGTTGCTGCCGGTGATGACCACCAACCGCGAAAGGCCCAGCGACGGAAGCGGCTGGCCAGACGGAAAGGCGGAGAAGGCAGCAGTCGTTGCGCGAAACGGAAGGGGCTGCAGCAGCTCGCCGGTCACCGGGTTGCGGGTGGGATGCTTGTCGTTGAAGCGCAGCGATTCGAACGCACGACCCGCCGTGGCGGCCGAGCCCGCGACCATATACGCGAGCTGACTGGCAATTGTAAGGAAACCGCCACCGTTGTAGCGCAGGTCCAGGATCAGTTCGTCGATCTCTGCGGCCGCAAGCTCCCTCACCGCATCGATCAACTGCTGCTCCGACGGCGCGATGTGATCGTTGAACGTCAGATAGCCAATGGTTCCCGTCATCGTGTCGAAGGTGCGCACGTTCTGTACGGGGGTGCTGGTGACGTTGCCCGCGGTGAGGGTGGCAACGATCTCCGACCCGTCCGCCAACTCGACGGTGAATGTGTGGGTGGAGCCAGGCGGGGGCGAGAACACGGCGGCATTGATGGCCTGGATCTCAGCCTGGTTCGTCGTGTTGACGACGTCGATGCCATCCACTACCAGGACCCGTGCACCCCGGCCCACGCCAGCTTCTGCGGCGGGTGATCCAGGCTCACTGAACGCGACCCGCACGTCACGCGGCACCGTGGTGGACAGCACCACCCAGCGGGCACCGTATCCCGCCCGGACTCCGGATTGAGCCTGCTGCTCCCATTCTTCGGTGTCCGCAGAAAAATGAAAGCGGTCCTTGGGCTGACCGCTCGGCGTAAGCGCGTCGGTCTTGAGAACGTCGAAGTAGGCTTCGGCGGTGGGCAACAGCGCCGGATCGCGATCGATGATCTCGTCGTACCAAAGGTAGAGATCGTGGCTGAAGGAACGCAGCCAGAACTTCTCGTGCAGGAGACTGCCTGGCTGATCAGGATACGGTCGCCCCTGGCCGTCGAGGCCGCTGCGCGGTACCTCACAACGGGCGGCATACACGGAAGCGGGCTCGAAGACACCCTCGATCCACTGCAGGCTCCCGGAGCCGCCACCGGAACCTCCGCCACCGGAACCTCCGGCGGGCGGCGCCAGCGCGCCCCCGCCGCCACCACCACCACAGGCGAGCAGCGAGACCACAAAGGAAAGTGCCAGGAGGCCTTGTGACAGTTGACGAAACACGTGCTCAGCGCGCTCGGTGCGGCAGGATTGCGCGGTCGCCAGAACCGCGCACATCTACTGAGCATATGCCACGCCTTCCGGGAGGGCCAACGGCCATCCCTCGATCCATCGTAGCCCCCGGGCGTCAGCCAGCTTTCAGGACATC
>SLQW01000161.1 GCA_007131295.1 Pseudomonadales bacterium
GTAGGCTATTCCCTTTGGATGCTCTTCTGGGTACCCGTAGTGCTTTGGGCATACGGCCCGGCAAATTTTCTCTGGCTCTGCAACGCCGCCATGTTTCTGCTGCTCTACTCCGTATGGCGCGAAGACAGGCTTATCGTTTCCAGTCAGGCTGGGGTCATCGTATTCATCGGCCTGGTATGGACACTGGATCTCATCGTCGCGATCACAGCCGGCGGACGCAGCCTGACCGGCATCACCGACTACATGTTCGACCCCGATTTTCCGCTGCTGGCGCGCATCGTCTCCTTGTTCCACGTCTTCCTGCCTATTTTCGTGATCTGGTTTTGCCTGCGTATCGGCTACGACAAGCGCGGCATCTGGCTGCAGTGCGGGATCGCGATCGTGCTGGTCTACACCGGGTGGCTGTTCACGGATCCGGAACGAAACCTCAATTACGCCTTTACGCCCTTTGGCCTGGAGCAGGTCTGGCTGCCCCACTGGCTTTACGTGGCGCTCCTTGCCCTCGTGGTCAATCCGCTGCTGATCTTCCTGCCTGGGCACTTCCTGGTCCTCGCCGCACTCGCGGCGCTTACGAAGCATTCGCCACGGAACTGACATCGCGAGGAGCGCCAACCTGTAAGCAGCGAAACCAAGGAAACGCGCTACGAAGAGTGCGACGGTATAGCCGTCATCGCGATCAACCGTCCCGAGAAGAAGAACACTCGGACCAACGCCGTGATCCGAGGGATTGCCGACGGCGTCACTCGCCGCTCTGAGGAGGCTTACCGCTGGGTCGCGAGCTGCCAAGAAAAGGGCTTTCGTGACGCGATTCGAGAACGCGATCGCCCATGGGGCGATTACGAGGAATCGTCTGACGACTCCCCCAAGGCGTAAGGACGATCTGTAAGCGCAGGGCAGTGCTGCAAGCTCAACGCAACCGCCCTAGCTGGGCAATGAAGCTCTGGCCGTCTGGGGACATGAGCCAGAGCAGGGCAGAGACGTTGACGAAGACCGTCATCCAGAAGGCGACCCGGAACGAACCCTTCTTGGACTTGTGGCGATGCACGTGTCGGGCGACCAGCCCACCTGGCCAGCCGCCGAACATATCGAGTGCGTGAAGCGTACTCTCGCGGGTCCGCCAGCGACCGGCCCTGGCCGCGGACTTGTCGAAGAGGTACGCGGCATAAGCCACGATGCTCATGACGACGTAGAGCACGCCAACGGCGAGTGGAAGCCGGGCGCTGGCGACCAGAACAGCGACCAAGACGAGAAACGCCGCCGCAACAATGATCGAAGTTGTCCCAGGCTTGCGTAGACCGGCCGCCGCTCGGCGTTTGACGATGAACGCGACGTCCGTCGCCCGGGGCCGGCCTCGTTCGTCCTTCTCGAGCGTGTAGACAACGCGATCATCGAGAGCCGGGCGACGCGAACGTGACGTCATCGAGCTGATGTGGAAGAAGACCCGGTCACCACCTCCAAACGGTCCGATGAACCCAAAGCCTTTCTCGTCGCGCCAGTCTGTGATTCGGCCTTGAACCCGCACTGGAATCTCCAATTGATGGCCAGCGATATGCGACCGCTCGTCATGAACGTTAACCGTAGATCTCTATAAGGTCTTACGCTCGATTCCAAGCGATCGGCAGGCTTCGAGGAAGATGGCCTCCAATTCGCTTCGGAGGTCGGTTCCAGCAAAGAAGGAAAGCGCAACGGAATCATGATAGGGCATTGGCCCGCCGACCATGTTCCAAAATTCGGCTCTGGCAAGGAGCACGATCATTCCGTCTCGCTGAAATGCGATTCGGTGCGGGAACTCCGCATCTTTCTCCAGCTCAGCATCGCTTCGGCTCATGAGATCGAACCAGTTTTGACTCGATGTGAGCTCTTCGCGCGCCGGCCTGAGAAATCGCCGGTGCTTATGCGTCCAATACTCGGCGGAGACTTGGTCGGCCTCGACCAGCTCAGCCAGGCGAGGCACAGCTAGACGCGCCAGCGTCCACGGATCGGCGGAGCCGCCGTCCCGTTCGATCCAAGCAAGAACCGTCATCTGAAACTGTTGTCCCGGCGGAGGCGTCTTCGTCCATTTGTCCGGTTCTTTAACGATCTGGATCAGGTCATTCATCTCGCGGAATACCGGCCATCAGCAGCACGGGAGCATGGCTGAGTTCTCACGCAAGCGATAAGCGTGCCGCCTTCAGATATCCGCTGCATTGTCGTCAATGCGCGCTGGTTAACCGAACATAGATCTGTCCTGGCGCGCTTCCGACAGGCGGCCGTCTTTCGTCAACGTCAAGGAAAGCTTGCGCACGGACTAGATCGCCGAGCTTCCTGTAGCCAAAGTTCCGAGAATCAAACGCTGGATCATTCTTGTTGAGATGAGATCCTACAGCGCCAAGGAAAGCCCAGCCGTCTTCCTGGGCTGCGGCAATCACGGCAGCCGTCAAGACTGCCTCAAGCTTCGCATCGGGCTTGGATTTTGGCCTACCCCCTTCATTCCCAAGTATCTCCGTATAAATAAACTTGTCGCAGGCCGCCACAAAAGACTGCGGGGTTTTCTTTTCTCCAAACCCATAAACCGCTAATCCTGCCTCTCTGATCCGGGTCGCCAACCGGGTAAAGTCGCTGTCTGAAGAGACTAGACAAAAGCCATCAACCTTTCCGCCGTGCAGGATATCCATCGCATCAATTATGAGCGCCGAGTCGGTGGCATTCTTCCCAGTCGTATAGCGGAACTGTTGTACTGGTTGGATCGCATGAACATGCAGGACTTTCTTCCACAGGCCCAGGTACGGCGTGGTCCAGTCTCCGTAGGCTCGCCTGATCGTTGTCGCCCCATATCTGGCCGCCTCGCCAAGAATTTTGGCCACGGCGGATGCCTGCGCATTATCAGCGTCCACCAGCACTGCGAGATTTTCTGAATTCAAGTCCGCCACCAGAACGTCTCCGGGATCCCAACGAACCAGATCAGCGAGCATGGCTAGCTCATGCGGCGAGCGCTCATACCGCTGCGAGGAGAGGTCGTCATCGATGGATGCAGCGCATTCGCCCCACCCACGCGCACTTTGCCTAGCCCAAGGTCATCACTGCGCGAGCGAGTACGTACCCTCGACATCAAGATAGATGTCGCCGTCGGTAGGAAATGCTCGCCCGGTGAAGCTGCCGTCTCCGGCTATTCCAGAGAAGAGCCCTGTTCCGCCCTCGAAACGAAAATCTCCCGACTGTGCTCCTACAGGATCGCCTTCGCCGGAAAAGCGGCCAACCTTTGTGGACTCGTCTTCGAAGCTGTACACAGCGTAGCCTCGATATCTGGTTTTGGCTTCTGCCCGCTCGAAGGTAAGCCAAACTTCAACGGTTGCCACATCGCCCTGGTCGTAAAATGCAAAGCCACGCTGGTGTGACATCCCCACGAAGTGTCCGTCGTGTCCCTTCACTGGCGCCATGTCACTCGAAACGGTTACGAACGCCTCTCGCCATTGAATTGGCTGCTCGTGGGCGCCTGCCGCAACAGCTCCTCCGCCGAGCGCGGCCGCACTCAGAATCAAGCCGATCTTGAGACCTAGGGAAATCGGGTACGCATCCACACTGACCGATAGAACAGAAGGCATGCTCTCCATGTTCAGCTGTTCGACCTGAACGCTCTCCGAGAAATGTGCCAGGCGTCGCTCGCAGATACCTAGCATCTTCACACCGATGTCTGACGCGATGATCTTCCGCTAGCCGAGTTCAGTTCTCGACAACACCCGAAGAATGATGTCTCCTGTTCCTGTGGCGCCGTCTAGCAGTGTTGACCATTCTTCACTTGCAAGTCGCTTTGCCACTCGGCGCTTCCAAATTCGATGGACGCCAAGGCTGAAGACGTCACAGAGCGTGTCGTAGCGCGAGGCGATTCGATCAAATACATCATCCTTTCGCCATTCGAACTCAGCGGCATTGCGGGTGTCAGGTGGTTCCATCGCTACGCCTATGGCCTGAATCAAGCCGTCCCCTACCGGGATGGCGATTGCCGGCCAGCGTAGCGCAAACGCGTGCGGGCGGTAGACCCAATAGGGTTCGACTAGCACTGATTGCTAGGCCACCGGCGACGTACCAGCAGCCACGACAACCAAGACCCACAATCCAAGTACAGCCAGAAAATTCACGGTAAACACGACACCCCGTAGCCGGATGTTTTCGGTAAGAATTTGGACAGCGCTGTGCAGCAGCCGACCCGCCACGAATACCCAGGCCAAAGCGATAGCGGCAGGGCTGGGCTGTAGATGCAGCATGACGATGCAGGCGGCGTGGAAGAACAGCGGCCACTCGAACTGGTTGGAAAGGTTGGCGCTGATGCGGTGTTCGACCGCAGCCCAAGGATTACTGCCATCTGGTTTACGGCCAATGCTCCAGACGACAGGAGCCCGAGCAAGCGTGAGAAGTGCGTAGAGGAAGGTCACCAAGGCGACGTGTGATGCCATCGGGACGATCAATGCTTGCGACATGATCACACCATTTTCCTGACGCTTGGATTGGCCGGCATCGCCACTGCGCTCTTGCGACGTTGCCAGCATGGAGCATTACGGTGTTCGGTAAAACCTTTTCTTGAGTTCGTCGCTTTTTCTGCATGTTAGTTTGCTGTTCCGCCGCATTATTGGCGTACGCGCTCAAAGAGACCGATAACTTGCGAATACCCGCAGCTCAACGCCGGGCGCACCGGGATCGAGCGGGGCCACTACAAGCAGCTCCAATTCTGCGCTTGCGCCCGGAGCAAGCGCGGGCACCAAGGGACGAAGCCCGTGTGGACCGGGAAAGATCTCCAGCACTGAAACACGCCAATCGACACTGAAGCACTCAAGCACCGCAGGGTGCCTGCGTAAGCTTCCCCATAGCTGGGACATCTTGAAAGTAGAGCTTTCTGGCATAGTCGAGCCAGGAGGTTCTGATGCGCAAGTCACGATTCACAGAGACGCAGATCGTCGCGATCCTGAAGCAGGCCGATGCAGGTATGCCGGTCAAGGAGCTGTGCCGGGAACACGGCATCAGCCAAGCGACGTATTACAAATGGAAATCCAAGTACGGCGGCATGGACGCTTCGGATCTGAAGCGGGTCAAGGAGCTCAAGGCCGAGAATGCTCGACTCAAGCGCCTGTACGCCGACTTGGCGCTTGAGAACAGCGCCATGAAGGACCTGATCACAAAAAAGCTGTAACGCCGGCCGAAAGACGAGAAGCCGCCCGCTACCTGGTCGAGACCCATGAGTTGCCCGTGGCTCGGTCCTGTCGCTGTGTGGGTCTGACGCGGTCGGCGTACTACAGAACGCCAATGTGCTGGAGAGTCCGCGACGCCGAGATCGTCGCTGAACTCGAAACCTTGATCGAGAACCGGCCGAGCCGTGGCTTCTGGAAGTGTCGCAAGCTGCTTCGGCGGCGAGGGAAGCCCTGGAACCACAAGCGCATCTATCGGGTGTACAAGTTGATGAATCTGCATCTGCGCCGTAAGGCAAAGCAACGGCTCCCCAAACGGGTCCGCGCACCACTGTATGTCCCAGCGCTTCCGGACACCGTATGGTCTGCTGACTTCATGGCCGATGCACTCGCCTGTGGCCGACGCTTCCGGACCTTCAACGTGGTTGATGACTTCAACCGCGAGGCGATTCACATCGAGATCGACACGTCGATCACTTCGAGTCGACTCATCCGAATCTTCGAGCGGATTCAGAAGGACCATGGCCTACCGCAACTGCTACGAACCGACAATGGGCCGGAGTTCCTTGGCGAGCAGTTCATGCAGTGGGCCGCTCAAGAAGGCATGGCGATCCAGTACATCCAGCCGGGGAAACCCAATCAGAATGCCTACGTCGAAAGATTCAACCGGACGTACCGTGAAGAGCTATTGGATCAGCACCTGTTCCGATCGCTCGACGATGTCCGCGAAGCGACGTACTGGTGGATGCTGGAGTACAACGAAGAGCGCCCGCATGACTCGCTCGGTGACCTGACGCCGGCCGAGATGCGCGCACAAGTCGCCGGAAACTCTACTTTCGAACTGTCTCCTTGACGGGGAAGCTTACGGTTCGGTCCCGCTCTACCGAGCAGCTCGCCCTCGAGGATCGTGAAAATCTGCCTCATGTGAAGTGGCCTACGACGGCTAACGCTCAGCTTCCAGCGCGCCGAGCACGACGCTTTGGACTCTGCACAGGCTGACCGGAGTCGCTTTCAAGCTGTTGTTAAACGGCACCGGAGTTGACTTCTTGCACGTCCACTGTCGGAAGACTCGAGTTCGCTTTCGCGTGCTCAATTGTCATGCTGACGAGGTTTCCATTCTCATCGAGATCTACGTAGATGTTCTCCGAGATCTCCCTGGTCTCAGCAACCTCTTTCTCTGAAAACTCCAGCAGAGCTGTATCGGTGTCCCTAAAGTACTTGACGTTCACGGTGAGAAGCCTCGATCAAAGAACGCGTTGTGTACGGTCTCTCCATCCTCAAGCACGATGACTCGAAGGTACCGCTCAACCTCTTCGACGTATACCCACCTTCGTGTCCGCCCATCACTCTGAAGCTGCTCTGCAATAGGAGCGTCGAGGGCACGCTGAATCCACTCATCTCGGATAGCCCGTCGGTCAGGCCGGCGGCGAGTGTAGTCAAAGTACGCGGTCGTCTTCATGCGCTAGCGTGCCGTTTAACGCCAAGGCTGTGCGGCGGCGCGGAGCGGCGTCCGAACGAGCCGCTTGTTAAGCGGCGGATTCGTGCTCAACGTCCCAGCCAGGGAACACGAGCACAGAAGGATGGCACTTAAGTGCACGTGCAAGTTGTTTAGCCCGCTCTACGCCGAGATTGATTCGATCTCGCTCGATCGCGGAGATCGTTGATTGTGGGATTCCGGACAGCGAGGCGAGCTCCTTTTGGGTAAGCTCTTGTAGCTCGCGAATGATCCGGACCGATTCCCCGGGTGAGACATCAATAGTTCGCTTGGCTTTCCGATAGGCCACCACTTTACTTCCTCCGGTAGTCGTGTGGCGTGACGCTGACCACCTCAACGAGGACGGATTCCTGTTCGATCCGATAGATCACACGGTACTGCTCGTTGAGTCTCGATGAGCGGTGGCCCTTCCACTCTCCAGCGAGGGATTCGTCTCGGAAACCTCGGATGAGCCCGAGCCCTGCTGGGCCCGAGACCTCGACGATGTCCTTCCACTTCTGATATCGCTTCAGGATCTCGTCTGGAAGCTTCCTCAGCTGACGCGTGGTCCGCCGATGCTCGAAGATGGTCCACATGCCGAAAGCATATATACCATAAATGGTATGTCAAGCTTTTCCGTGCAATGCGAAGCGGTGAGCCGCTTAACGTCTGAGCTCAGCGGCCGGCAAAAGAGGCGCGGCTTTTGGGCACGCAAAAGGCGTGACGCTTTTGACGGTCCGCTGGAGCGACGTGTTAGGCGGGCCGGCAAACGTACCCAGTCTTCTCATCACCAGAGAAACCGCAAGACTTGTAGAAAGCATGCGTAGACTCCCGCGTCGACCCAGTTTGGAGCATCGCCTTGTAGCAGTCCTTTGTCCACGCGAACCCAAGTGTATGCTTCATGAGCTCCTGGCCAAATCCTCGCCCGCGCACTGCCTCATCGGTGACTACGTTCTCGATGACTGCGTATGGTCTCGCGGAGCGGGTGATGTTTGGAATGATGTTCAAGCAGCAGGTAGAGACCACTTGGTCCCTGAGGACTAGAACAAACAGGTGAAGATTCGGCGCGCGAAGGATCTCTAGAAAGACCTCCCGGTCGCGCCCGTTGGTAAGAACCGGGTCCATCGGCTGAAGCTGCCTGTAGAGGCCCATGATCTGGTCGAAGTCTTTCTCCATGGCCTCTCGAACTTGCATCGACATCGCCCGGCCGCCTAACTATTTTATTGAATGGAGGTCCGTTCAACTGGGTTATCGGCGCGTCCGTGTAACTGGATTGAGGACGCGTCCGTATAACTCGATGGAGGGAGACTCTCCGCTTCCGCTGCGGGCGTCAATGGACGATTTCCTACACCGCTCGGTCTGATCGCCACTGGCGCGATTGGCCGAGCTGGCGAAGACTTCGATGCATGAGCGCTCAGCCCACAGCGCCGAAGCTCGAGGATCAGCTTCGTGCAGCCATTCGCGTTCGCGACTATGCCCTCGCGACTGAACGGTCCTACGTCCACTGGTACCGCAACTTCGTCCGTTTTCATCGTCGTCGCCATCCACGCGAAGTCGGCGCAGACGGTGTGCGAGAGTTTCTCGACCATCTGGCGCTGGAGAGGAACGTCGCACCAGCAACACAGCACCAGGCTTTGTGTGCGTTGCTGTTTCTCTACCGGCAGGTGCTCGGCGTCGAGCTCGGTGATATCTCGGATTTCCAGCGCTCGCGGCGCAAGCCCCGGCTGCCGGTCGTGTTGTCGCGCCAGGAGGTGGCAAGGTTGCTCGCCGCCGTGCGTGGCATCGAGGGACTGGTTCTGAAGTTACTCTACGGCGCGGGTCTCCGATTACACGAGGCGCTGCGATTGCGGGTGAAGGATGTGGACTTCTAGCGCCGCGAGATCGTGGTTCGCAGCGGAAAAAGGTGGCAAGGACCGGATGACCTTGCTGCCCGATGGTCTCGAGCCAGGGCTGCGGTCGGCAATTGCCTTGGCCCGCAAGTACTTCGAGCGAGACCTTGAAGGCGGCGTGGCGGATGTCGAGCTACCTCATGCGCTGGCGCGCAAGTATCCGAATGCGGGCCGGGAACTGGGTTGGCGCTTCATCCGTTCTTAGACCCCTGCGCTTTCGGCATGTCCGCGCACCGGCGTCTGGTGGCTTCACCGTTTCGAAGCACCCATGAAGCGCAGGACCAGGCGCATTAGACGGGCTACCGCCCGCATCGCCGCAAATTCATGCGACAAACTGGCGTGACCGTGTGGCCGACCCGGACTGATGCCTGCCTTTATACGCCTTCGCTCGAGTGCGCTGTAGACCTCAGCACCACCGAGACGGCGACTTCGTACGGAAGTTCAGAAGTCACCGGGGGCGCACTGCAGGCAGGTGACGCCGTGCTGGCGCCACATGGCAACGACGCTGGCGCGGTCGTCGACGATGAAGCGCAGCCGGGCGCGCTCGGCGGGCGAGAGCGCCAAGAGCCAGGATGCTTTGAGACTGACGTCGGGCTGGTGGTCCCCGGCGCGGCGCATGGTGAGCGGAGCATCGATCCCGAGGTGACGGTCGAGCCAGCGCTCGGTCTCGGCGCGCACCTCGTCGCTGCGCCCGGACCAGATCCAGATCTCCCAGCCCGCCTGCCGACCCAGGGTCCGGGCCAGTTCGATGACGGGCGGGTTCGGCGCGTCGGCTTCGCAGGCGGCGAAGAATCGATCCCAGCGCTTGGGCTTGCCTCGAATGAAGTGGAGGCGGTGCTCGATCAGGGCCAGGGTGCCATCGAGATCGAAGATCGCCAGGGGCTGGTCGCGTCCTCCACTCATGGCCGACGGAACAGGGTAAAGAAGCGTTCGGCCAGGGTCGGGTCGCCGCGCAC
>SLQW01000201.1 GCA_007131295.1 Pseudomonadales bacterium
GGCTTTGCTCGGGCGGACCGTGGCCATCCTTGGCGGCGCCATGTACGCGCAGTACCGGGCCATGAAGGCCAAGGAGTGCCTGGCGCTGCCTGAGGGAACGACGGCGGTTCAAGGTGCCTCCTGCTTCGTCAATCCGCTCACGGCATTGGGCATGGTCGAGACCATGCGCCTGGAAGGCCACAGTGGCCTCGTGCACACGGCGGCCGCTTCCAATCTCGGCCAGATGCTCAACCGTATCTGTCTGAACGACGGCGTACCGTTGATCAACATCGTCCGGCGTGACGAGCAGGCCAGGCTACTGCGCGAGCAGGGGGCGACGCATGTCTGCGACAGCTCGGCGACCACGTTCCGCGATGACCTTATCGCGGCGCTGGTGGATACGGGCGCGACGCTGGCGTTCGACGCCACCGGCGGCGGCGAACTCGCCGGGCAGATCCTGAGCTGCATGGAGGCGGCGGCGTTGAAGACCGCCAAGGGCTACAGCCGCTACGGCTCCACCGTGCACAAGCAGGTCTACATCTACGGCGGTCTCGACCGCGGCCCCACGGTGCTGCATCGCGACTTCGGCATGGCTTGGGGCCTCGGTGGCTGGCTGCTGCCGCCGTTCCTGCAGCGCATTGGTCCCGAGGCGGCGCAGAAGCTGCGCGAGCGCGTCGCCGCGGAGATCACCACCACCTTCGCCAGCCGCTACACCGAGGAAGTGCCTCTGGCCGGCGCTCTCGACCCGCAGGCCATCGCCGTCTACGCGCGGCAGTCCACGGGCGCCAAGTACCTGATCCGTCCGGACCTGGAGACCTCCGCATGAAGTACGCGAATCTCGGCAGGACAGGACTCTCCGTTTCCCGTATCTGTCTCGGCTGCATGAGTTATGGCACGCCGGAGTGGCGCGACTGGGTGCTCGACGAGAAGGCTTCGCGGCCGTTCTACGAACGAGCGCTGGACGCTGGCATCAATTTCTTCGACACCGCGGACGTTTATTCGAACGGGGTGAGCGAGGAAGTCCTTGGGCGCGCCATCAGGGATCTGGTGGACGATCGCGAGGACGTGGTCATCGCAAGCAAGTGCTTCGGCGGCACTCACGGAGGCAAGCGCAACCGCCACGGCCTCTCGCGCAAGAACGTGATCGCGTCCTGCGATGCCTCACTGAAACGTCTCGGCACCGATTACATCGATCTCTACCAGATCCACCGCTTCGATCCGCGCACGCCCATCGAAGAGACCATGGAGGCGCTGAACGATCTCGTTCGCGCGGGCAAAGTGCGTTATCTCGGGGCCTCCTCCATGTGGACCTGGCAGTTCGCCCGCTACCAGGCGCTGGCGCGGGAGCGCGGTTTCAGCCGCTTCGTATCGATGCAGAACCACTACAACCTGATCTACCGCGAGGAGGAGCGCGAGATGAATCCGTTCTGCCTCGACGACGGGGTCGGGTTGATTCCTTGGAGTCCGCTCGCGCGCGGCTTTCTGGCCGGAAACCGTCACAAGGGTGGTGGCGGCGAAACGGCCCGGGCGAAGTCGGATGACTTCGCCGACCGCATGTACTTTGCGGACAACGATTTCGAGATCGCGGAGTGCAATGCAGCCGTGGCGAAGCGCCTTGGGGTCAAGCCCATGCAGACGGCGCTGGCCTGGGTTTTGGCGAAGCCCGGGGTGGTGGCACCGATCATCGGTGCCACCAAGCCCGAACATCTCGAGGATGCCCTCGGTGCGCTCGACGTCACCCTGGCTGCGGAGGACATCGCTGAACTGGAAGCTGCCTACCGGCCGCATCCAGTCCTGGGGCACCGCTAGCGGGGATCAGTACTGACCGGCGCGACGACGGAGTTCGTCCTGGGCCTCCTGCGCGCGTTCACGCGCTTCGTCTTCGGCGTCCTCCAATCGTTCCTCGGCCGCTTCGCGAGCCCGCTCCATTTCTTCCTCGGCGCGCTCGCGCGCGTCCTCGGCCCACTCTTCGGCTTCCTCTCTGGCGCGGTCGAGCTGGGTTCCCGCTTCCTCAGCCGCTTCGTCAGCGGCCCGTCCTGCCTCCTCGGCAGGACCCGGGTCATCGCCGCAGGCGGTCCCGAGCAGGCCGACCGCACCGGCCAGCAGCAGCGTCCCCAACCAGCGCGGTGCAGCTCCATGGTTCGATGTTGCCATTGCGCGTTCTCCCTCAAGTAGTCGATGCGAGCGGCGTAGTGCATGCTTCGCCACCCGCACAGTACAACAACTGGCGTGAGGATACCTTCATCGTTGCCGGTGAACGAACGGGCTCCGCGCTCAGGCGCTGGCGGCATTGCGCCTCGCGTGCACCATGTAGTTCACCCCCAGCCAGCGCGTCAGGGTCATGCGACGACGCCAGGGGTTGACCCGTACTCCGGTGCGTTCGACCACGCTCAGGTCGCTGCGCGCAAGCAGTTGCTCGAGTTCCTCCGGGCGCACGAAACGGGACCACTGATGCGTGCCGCGTGGCAGGAGCCGAGTCACGTATTCGGCGCCGACGATTCCGATCACGAAGCCTGCGAGCGTGCGGTTCAGCGTGGCGACGAACATGTGTCCTTCCGGTGCCACCAGTGCTCCGGCCGCTGCCATGAAGCCTTCCAGGTCGGCGACGTGCTCCACCACTTCCATGTTCAGTACGACGTCGAAACCCGCGCCCGCCGTTGCCAGTGCCTCGGCGCTGTCGTGACGGTAGTCGATGGATAGTCCAGTGCGCTCGGCATGGTTACGCGCCACCGCGATGTTGCGCTCGGTGACGTCGATGCCGGTTACGTCGGCGCCGGCGCGGGCCATCGCTTCCGCAAGGAGACCGCCGCCGCAGCCGATGTCGAGCATGCGCATGCCTGCGAGCGGCTTTGGCGCAGAGGCGTCGGGGGCGATGCGCTCGACGATCCACTGGCTGCGCAAACGGTTCAGGACGTGCAGCGGCCAGAATGGGCCTTCCGCATCCCACCAGCGGTCGGCGAGGCGAGTGTAGAAGGCGACTTCGTCGGGATCGACGCTGTTGGAACGTATCTCGGTCATGCGTGCTCCGCTTCGGCGGCTGGTTGGCAACGAGGACAGAAATAGAGCCGGCGGCCGGCGTAATCCATGCGGCGGACCAGGGTACCGCAGGCCGCGCAGGGCTCATCGTCGCGCTCGAAGACCAGTTGGCGGCAGGCACGGCGGGGCAGGCCCAACGCAGCGCGCTGGCGGACCCAGGCCTTCGGTGCCGTCTCACCTCCGGTGCGGTAAGCGCGCTGGGCAAGGCTGCGGATCTGTCGGGTCAGGCGTGCCAGCGTGGCGTCATCGAGGTCGTCCGCGCGCAGGTCAGGATGGACGCCGGCGGTGAACAGGATTTCTGAGCGTAGGTAGTTGCCGAGGCCAGCCAGAAAGCGCTGGTCCATTAGTAGCCCCCCGAGCGCACGGCGCCGAAAGCGGGGCGAGCGCAGGCGCTTGCGTAGAAAGGCGGGGGTTGTTTCTGCTGCGAATACGTCGGGGCCGAGCTTGCCGAGAAAGGGGTGCTCGCGCCAGGCGCCGGGTTCGAGCAGCGCAATGTCCGACGCGCTGTAGAGCAGCGCAGCGTGCCGCCCTGTTTCCAGAATGACGCGCAGCTCACGCCCCGTGTTCGGCCGATTGCCGGCCCGGCGGACGAACCAGCGACCATAGAGCTGGTTGTGGGCATACAGCGTGCGGGCATCGTCGAACTCGATCAGCAGCGCCTTGCCCCAGGCCCTGACCGATTCCACCCGCTCCGGCGCGTGCGCCTCGATCCTCGCCTGCAGGTGCGGAAAGCGGAACCAGACCGAAGTGAGCGGTCGCTCTACGAGCACATCGGCCAGGCGATCCGCGACGCGGCGGATCTCGGGACCTTCGGGCATGGCGCGGTGCCTCCTCGCGTCTGTTGCGGAAGTCCGTGCCCGTGTCCGTGCGATTGCGCCACCGCTGCAGCGTCAGTCCTCGAGCGTGACGGACTCCGGCTGCAGGCCGACCGGGCCGGTGTAGCTCATCTCACCGGCGCGGATCGGCAGGGTCAGCCGATTGTCCGGAGGTGGCAGCGGACAGGTCGTGTGCGGGTTGAATGCGCAGGGCGGATTGTACGCCTGATTGAAGTCGAGTTTGACGCTGCCGTTCTCCGGCGGGTCGAAGTAGAGGAAGCGGCCGAGCCCGTAGCTTTCCCGCCCCGAGGTGCCGTCTGAGAAGATAAACCACATGCGGGCGTCCGGCGACGATTGCACGGCCTGGAGACGATGGGTTTCGCCGTCGCGCCGGAACGACACCGCGCCCGGATTCGGCTGCGCGGAGACGTTGCCGGTGACGTCGGCGATGCGCAGAGTGGTGCCTTCAGGGTGCGGTTCGAAGGTGGCGTCGATGGCCCAGGATGGATCCACTTCGAACCAGGTGAGGCCAACGAAGTCGCGCCGGCTGGGTGCATTCGGGTCGCGCACCCGTAGATGCGGGCGATCGCCGCGATCGAGGATCTGGACCAGGATGTCGTCGGCGGCCACTGCAGCGCCTTGCGCGCCTGAACGCCACGCCAATTCGGGTGGCTCCGCGTCGCCGCGGTCCACGGCCACGCGAGCGTCACCGTCGGTCAGGCGCAGGGCCTCGCCATCGAACTCGAGGACGCCCCAACTTGCCGGTCCGCCTGGAAGACGCACGTCGACGTCCGCGCCGCTGCCAATGGTCGTTATCCCGGTTGCAAGCGGATGCAGGCCTGCGAGGCTGAGCCACCCGTGGGGCTCGGTGAGGCGCGCCTCGCGCTCAGTGCGCCAGGCTTCGGTGGCGGCCAAGTAGTCCGAATCCATGCTCGGCTGCTCGTTGCAGGCGCTTAAGAGAAGGCTTGCGACGATGCCTGTGAGCGCCTTCCGATGACTCATGGTCAATGTCCTCGGGGCGAATACAGTTCCAGTATCCCGCTGACGCCTGATGATGGCCAGTCGAACGGATCGAAGGTGAAGACATCGGCAGCGAGGCGTGCTCCAGTCTCCGGGTGGCGCAGGGTGCGCTTGAGTACCCAGTCGAAGGCAAGCGGATTCCAGCTGCGGACTTCGTCGAGGGCGGCAATCTGTCCGCGCTCGATGAATCCTGCCCGCGCCAGACCGCGCAGGCTGACGGCGGCGCGGACGCCGCTCAGGGGATAGTCAGAGCCGTGCACGAAACGGCGCTGAAGGTCCGGTCGCGCGAGCACGCTCAGGAGCGGTTCGGGCGTGTGGGTTCGGAACGTCAGCGCGGAGGTGTCCGCGTACAGCAGGCCGTCGTACTCGGGTGTTTCTAGAAGCCGCAGCAGGAGCGCCCAGCCGCTCACCGGGCGCTCACCGGGATCGTCGAGGTCGACGTGGGTGCCGTCGCCGGCACCGTGCAGGGCGATCACGCGCACCCCGTGGTCGAGGGCACGTCGCAGGCGCAGGGGGTTCCCGTACTCCTGCACCGCGGCGGGCAGCGCGCGTTCGGCCCCGGTGTGACTCAGCAGGGTCATGTCATGCCGGGCCATGGCGACGTAGAAGTCGTCGAGGGCAGGCTCCGCCGGATCCATGCCCTGACTGTTCGGTAGCCATTTCACGAAACGCGCGCCCCGCTCTGCCCAGTATTCCAGACGCGCCAGCGCGTTCGCGCGGTGAGGATGGATCGAAATTGCCGGTACCAGCACGTCCGGGTGGTTTTCGGCCCACGCCATGACGCGCCTGTTGGAGACGTAGAGTGAGGTGCGATTCGGATCCACGTTGCCCTCGCGGTCGTAGGCGCGATCGAGCGCATAGAGCAGGTGGCGGCCGGGCAGCGGGCTCGCCTCGATCAGGGCGAGCAGACGCTCCATGTATTCGGCCTCCCAGTCCGCGTCGGGATCGACGCCGGCGGCGGCGAGCAGGACGCGCATCCGCCCGTGACGGATCGGGTGGCGCAGCATCTGCGCACGGGGGTCGATCTCGTCGCTGATCATGTGGACGTGCGCGTCGAGAAACCGCTCGGGGTCGATGCCATCCGCGGCTGCCGCGAGCAGCTCGCGGGCATCCGCACTGAGGTCTTCGATGGATCCAGGCGGGTCGTAGTCGCCGCCGAGCTGGCGGTAGAGCGGCGAACAGGCGGTCAGGATGACCGCGAGCGTCGTGAGGATCAGGTGGTGTCGCATCCGCGCACGGCGAGCCCGGCGAAGTCCTGAAAAAAGCCGGGATAGGTCTTGCGGACGCAATCCGGGTCCTCGATGGTCACCGCCACGCCGCCGAGGGCGACGAGCGCGAAACACATGGCCATGCGATGGTCGTCGTAGGTGTGAATGCTCGCCGAGCGCAGTGCCGCCGGGGGCCGGATCAGCAGACCGTCGGCGTACTCCATCACCGCCGCGCCCACCTTGCGCAGTTCACGGGCCATGGCGGCGATCCGGTCCGTTTCCTTCACCCGCCAGTTGCCCACGTTACGAATCCGGGTCGGACCGGTTGCGAACAGGGCCGTGGTGGCGATGGTCATCGCCGCATCGGTGATGTGGTTGAGATCCATGTCGATGCCGCGCAGTTCGCCGCCGGCCACCTCCATCCAGTCCGGTCCGCGGCGGACCGTGGCGCCCATGGCTTCGAGTACCTCGGCAAAGGCCACGTCGCCCTGCATGCTCTCGTTGCCGACTCCGAGTACTCGCACGGGTCCACCGCCGATGGCCGCGGCCGCGAGGAAGTAGGAGGCAGAGGAGGCGTCGCCCTCCACGGCCAGGATGCCCGGGCTGCGGTAGCCGGCGCGGGGAATCTCCAGCCGCCGCTGATCCGGCCAGGCCACATCGACCCCGAAGCGGGCCATGCAGCGGCGGGTGATCTCGATGTAGGGATCCGAGACCAGCTCGCCGCTGCGGTGCAGGGTCACGGGTGCCTGCGCCAGGGGTGCCGCCATCATGAGCGCAGACACGAACTGGCTCGACAGGCTGCCGTCGATGGTCACGTCGCCGCCCCGGAGCCCGCTGCCGGTGATCTCGAGTGGCAGGAAGCCGTCGCGCTCCAGGTAGTGGATGTCTGCACCGAGGTCACGCAACGCGCTGACCAGGGGCGCAATGGGCCGTTCGTGCATGCGCGGGTCGCCCTTGAGCCGGAAGCGGCCGGAGCCGAGCGTGAGTGCGGCGGTCAGCGGACGCACGGCGGTACCGGCGTTGCCCAGTTCGAGCTCGGCGATGTCGTTGCCGGGAGCTTGCAGCGCGCCGCCGGCGCCGCGAACGGTAATGCTGTCTCCGCTGCGGGTGACGCCGACGCCGAGACGCTCCAGCGCAACCAGCATGCGCTGCACGTCATCGCTGTCGAGCAGGTGTTCGAGACGGGTCTCGCCCTCGGCAAGGGCCGCGAGCAGGAGCAGCCGGTTGGAGAGGCTCTTGGAGCCGGGGACGCGCACCTCGCCCTGCACGTTGGCGACGGGCTGCAGCCGGAGGCGATCCATGGGTGCACCGGAAGCTGGAACGGGGCGCCGATTCGACCACAGGGGTCCGGGCGCCGGCAAGGGCCGCTGTGGTCTCAGGCCGGGGTCAGAGAGCGGAGGAAGGACTCGAGGCCTGGTGCCACTACGCGCCAGTCGCGCGTCCCTGGACGTTCCACGATGACTTCGCCGGAGTGATTGTCGAGGCTCAGGATGTACTCGGACTCCTCCTCGGTGGTGGCGAAGAACAGGGTCATGGGGTAGCGCTTGCGCAGGCCGAAGAAGCGCCGCTGCTGCAGTGCGTGGCCGAGCAGGTTCTCGTTCAGGCGCTTGCCGTCGTCGGGATTCCAGATGCCGATCAGGCTGACATGCCCCTGGGGCGCCTCGGTTTCGAGGTTGTAGGACCAATAGCGGCCGTAGAACGCCTTCAGGTCCTCGTGCACGGGTTCTTCCAGGGCGTGTTCGAGTCCGGCCAGCGTGGTGTAGTCGTCGCGGATCACCGGCTCCCAGCGGATCATGCCGTCGGCGTCGGGCTGGCCCCGCTCGCAGGGCGACGGCCAGTCCCGGTCGTGACGCGTGCGCAGCCGCTCCGGGTGGGCGAGGCAGCGGGCGACGAGCGCGTCCAGCGCCGCGACCACGGGGTGGTCGGGGCCCATCAGCCAGCGTCGCCGTAGCGGATGGCGAGAATCTCGAAGCTGCTCGGGCCGTCGGGCCCGGGGACATCGATGACTTCGCCCACCCGGCGCCCGATCAGCGCCCGCGAGGTGGGGGCGTCGATGCTGATGAAGCCGCGGCGCGGATCGATCTCGTCCGCACCGACGATGCGCCAGCACACCTCCCGGCCCTCGGGGCCGGCTAGGCGGATCCAGGCGCCGAAGAAGATGCGGTCCCGCTCCGGTGGCTCCCGGTCGACCACAACCACCTCGTCCAGGCGCTTGGAGAGGTAACGCAGCCTGCGGTCGATCTCCCGGAGCTGCTTCTTGCCGTAGATGTACTCCGCGTTTTCCGAGCGGTCGCCCTGGGCCGCCGCTTCCGCCACCTTGCGGGTGACCTCCGGTCGCTTCACCTTCCACAGCTCGCTGAGTTCGGCCTGCAGTGCGGCGGCACCCGCCGGCGTGATATAGGGCGACGGGCTTTGGCTCACGCGGCGCTCAGGATCTGCTTGAGGCTGGCGGCCAGCGGCGGTCGCGCGATGCCGTGCTCGGTGATGATGCCGGTCACCAGATCTGCCGGAGTGACGTCGAAGGCCGGATTCCTGACCTTGATGCCTTCAGGTGCGATGGCGACACCGCTGACGGTGGTGACCTCCCGCGGGTCGCGTTCTTCGATCTCGACGTCGGTGCCGCGGGCGGTGGCGGCATCGAAGGTGGAGGACGGGCAGGCAACGTAGAACGGAATGCCGAAGTGGCGGGCGAGGATGGCGACGCCGAGCGTGCCGATCTTGTTCACCACGTCGCCGTTGGCGGTGACCCGGTCGGTGCCGACCAGAACCAGGTCGATGGTCCCTGCCGCCATCAGCGTCGCCGCCATGTTGTCGCAGATCAGCGTGACGTCGAGCCCCGCCCTGGACAGCTCCCAGGCGGTCAGGCGGGCGCCCTGGAGCACCGGTCGGGTTTCGTCGGCATAGATCCGCACCGGCAGGCCGCGCTCGCCGGCAGCATACAGGGGCGCGAGCGCGGTGCCCCGCTCGGACACGGCGAGGGCGCCGGCATTGCAGTGGGTCAGCACGCCGCAATCGGCGTGCAGCAGGCTGAGGCCATGTTCACCGATGGCGCGGCAGATCGCGCGATCCTCGTCCTCGATGCGGCGGGCTTCGTCGGCCAGCGCGGCGAGGATGCTCTCGCGCCGGTTGTCGGCCAGGGCGAGCCGGACCTGCATGCGGTCCACCGCCCAGGCCAGGTTGACCGCGGTCGGGCGGGCCCCGCGCAGGCCGGCGGCCGCGGTCTCGACCCGCTGGCGTAGCAGTACCGGGTCGGATTCCCGGCACCTTTCGGCCTCGACCACCAGCGCCCACGCGGCTGCGATGCCGATGGCGGGGGCGCCGCGGACGCGCATCTCGCGAATGGCACGGGCGACCTCCGCGGCCGA
>SLQW01000082.1 GCA_007131295.1 Pseudomonadales bacterium
GATTCACACCCTGACCAATGCGACCGACGATCTGGATGGCCGCGAGGTAGGCATCCATGCACTCACGTCCCGAGCTTCCGAGGTCCTCCGCGACCGCCAGAATCGCCGGCCACATGACGCAGGAAATATGCGCCTTGGCGGGATCGAAGTTATCGTCGAAATCCAGAGCGTGGGCGGCCGTGGCGTTGACCATGGCAGCCCACGGTAGCGTCAGGCCCTTTTCACTGCCGACCACGGTGATTTCGCCTGGTCCCCAGGCGCGCAGCTGCTCACGGATCTTCAAGGTCACCGGAGCCACGGCACCCGGAATCATGGCCGCCATGGTGTCGATGAACTGGCGATAAGCGATGTCAACCGCCTCTTCCGGCCAGTCGTCCGCAACGGTGGCAAGCCAGGTTCCGTAGGCTTCCAGGGGATTACGCACTTGCGTCACGCGGGCCGTATCGCCGGTGTCTGGCTCGACGCGGCCAGACACCGGAGTACTAGAAGTTGTCACGGGGCGGCGACCGCTTTCGGGGAAACCTCCCAGTAGCCGGAGAGGATGCGCTCTCCTCTGCTGCCGGACTCGGCCTCTGAGAGTACTTTTCGACCAATGCCGGACATGTTGGCGTCGTGCATGCGGTAGCAGAACAGCGGCTCGGCGAGGTGAACTCCAGACCAGCCGTTGGCGACGATGCGGCGCCACTTGTGATGCTTGGTGGCCTTGCGGATGGACTCGTCGAAAGGAGCGGCACCGCGTAGCGCCTCGGTGAGGGTTACTGCAGGCTCGGGCAGAAAGCTCAACCGTTCCACGAGTGCGGCGTCGAACTGGGTCGAGCGGCCGCGATCGATGAACTCATCGTTGCGATCCACAAGGGCGCAGTCCGTATAGACGAAGCCGACTTGGTCGTCGCGCAGGCGGGCGCGACGCAGCATGGTGATGCAGCGGCTCGCGTAATCGTCGACTAGGAAGTCGTCGGAATCGAGGATGACGCTGTATTCGCCCACCGCGACTTCGAGGGCGGCATTCAGGGCCGCAAGCTTGCCACGATTGCGGCCGAACTCGATCAACTCGACGTGCACGAGGCGATCTGTGCCGGCGAGTGCACGCTTGGCCGCGGCGACCGAGTCGTCAGAACTACCATCATCCACCACGATGAGCTCGATGGAGTCGTAGTCCTGGTCGACGACGCTGCGAATCGCGCGCTCGATGTATTGGCCGTAATTGTAGTTCGGGACTATGACGCTGAGCAGTCCAGGCCCAGCATCATGGGATTCATGGCGTCCAGTCATGTATATCGGGTTCCCAGGGAATCGAATCAGAGTTCACGCGGTATCAAACCCGGCGACCCTGTCGAAAGTGGCGCTTGTGCGCCCGACCTCCACGATTTCAGGGAGGAGCCTCACGATCAGAGACGCGCAAGCAAACGACACAGACCCGCCTCCCACAATTAAACATTAGCATATTCAGCAAGCTAGACACCACACTTCCGACACTGGATCCAGTCGTTCCGGCTGACGGGTTGCCTGGGAGTCAAGTCTGGCGGAAAGGGTTCCGGGGCAGCCGATCCAGGGCAGCCGTCAGCTCAGCGGTCAGCTCATCGACTTTCTTGCGCCCGTATTCGCCTAACCCTTCAAGCAGATCCTCAGCCTCCCCCGCGTACCGCGTGCGTCCAGAATCGTCCTTGGAGTAAAGGTCGAACTGGGCCTGCATCCGCGCCAGCTCCTCCGCTGTCGGAATCCAGCCGAGGCCGCGCTCCAGCAGGACCGGCAGATGCTCGCGCCGGACCGTCTGGCGGAAGTTCACCGGCGTCAGCGCGAGGGCCTCGGCGTGTTCCAGGACCTGTTCGAAGTAGCGCGCATAGCAGTGGGCCAGGAACTCGACGTCGCCGAGTTCCCGGCTCTGCACAGCCGGCAGCCCCGTGAGGACGTCCGCGAGCGGCGTCCCCCGCGCATGCAGCGCGGCAGTGGTCTCCTGCCGGACGATGGCGATGACCTCACCGGGCTCGCGATAGAGGTAGAGCGCCCGGGCGTCAGGAAACGCCGCCCGGATGAACTCCAGGTAGATCGTGTTCCAGCTGATGAACTTGATCAGGCAGCGTTCGTAATCATCCCGACGGCGTCGGGTCATGAGCAGCACGATCCGCCGGAAGCGGTCGAGGTTTTCAACGCTTGCTTCGAGCGGATTTCGGTAACCGTCCGTAAGTGTGGCCCAGAATCCGGCCTGCAGGGGGCCACCCTGATTGATGATGAGGTTCGACTCGACCCGTGCCAGCGCCTTGCAAAAAAGCGTCGAGCCACAGCGCGAGACGTGGAACAGCAGACCGTCCGGGACAAGACCGTCAGCTACCGGCAGCTCTTCATCGAGCAGGGCAAAGTCCGTAGCAAACGCGTAGTCGATACGCCCTTCCTTGGCCAGGCGCTCGATGGTGTAGATGTACTTCCACTCGAGGAACGGCGTGTCACCGATATCGGCGAAGTAGATCAGGCTGCCTGCTGAGCCGCCGGCGCCAGGGCGGATCGCAATGGGCACCAGTCCAGGCCGCTCGACGAGAGCCTGCCGCGCCTCGACGACCGTAAGCCGGCGTGCCTCGATCCCGGGCAGCAGCGTTTGCATGACTTCATGGTCAGGTAGGGCGTAGAGCACGAGCGTCCAATGTCCTCCTTGCGTGATGGAAGGCGCGGCTCAGGCGGCCGCACTGCTGACGGGCAGAGGGGCGAGCTGCTCCCCGGTTCCCGGCATGAAGGCCCCGAGCGCCCGGTCATAGCGGACGTGGCGCAGGGTGGTCGCGATCTGACCGTCTTCGATGTCGAACTCCAGCAAATGGTAATGCGCTGGCGCATAGCGATCGCCCAGCGCAGAGGCCGAGCTGGCACCGAGCACCTCGACCGGCCCGTGCTTGCCCGTGAGCGTGGCCCTGGCCGGCCGGTGCAGGTGGCCATGCAACACCAGATCGACGCGCTCTTCCGTGAGCACGCGGCGCAACGCTTCGCGATCCAGGAGTTCCTTGCCGCGGCGTGCGGCACCTTCTTGAGGCGGGTGATGGATCAGCACGATGCAGGGACGACCATCGTCCGCGATGCGCGCCAGCAGCTCCCTGAGCGCATCGAGCTGCCCGGCGCCCACCCGGCCTACAGTGCGCGGCAGACGCAGAGGTATCCCACTGCTCAGGCCAATGATGTCTACCGGACCGCGCCGGTGCAGGAAGGGAAAGCACTGCTGGGCGCTGGCGTCATCGGTCATCCAGGGCGCCCAGGCACGACATGCCTGCTCCAGGGCTCCCGGGACGTAGGCATCATGATTGCCGGGCACCAGGCTGACGCCGGTCGCGGAACCAAGTGACGCCAGCCAGCGTGCAGCCTGCTCTACCTCGCCGGAATGGGTCGTGAAGGTGAGGTCGCCCGTCACACAGATGTGGTCGGGTGAGAGTTCCTCCAGACTGCGCTCGAGCGCCGCAAGAATCTCCATACGGTGCTCCGCCTTCCACTTCCGATGCCAGGAAAAAAGGCCGAGGAGACGCTTGCTGAACCAGTCCGCCGCGCCGAGCGGCGGCAAGGGTGGCACATGGACGTCCGAGACGTGGGCGATTGTATAGCGGGTCAAGGCATGCCATTCCGAGGGGCGGGCAGGAGCGCCGGCCACGAGCCCGGCGCCAGCATAGGCACCGGTTCGCACCGCACAATCCTCATTTCAGGGTTTTTTCAGCCCGATGGCAAGAGGCCCCTCAGGCGGCACGCCGGTCATTCTATGTGAGAATGCTGGCGGGATTGAGTCGGGGCAACGACGGAGTGGCGGGAAAATGAGCACAGAGCAACCTCCCCTGGCGGGTCAGGTCGCGGTAGTGACGGGCGCCGGGCGCATGCGCGGCATTGGCCGGGCTATCGCCCTCCGGCTGGCGCGGGACGGCGCCGCGGTGGTCGTTTCGGGACGGCCACGTGCCCCCGACAGCCTGCCCACCCACGAGCGCGAGCAGGGCTGGCTTGGTGCCGCCTCGGTCGCCGCCGAGATCGAGGCTGGAGGCGGCCGCGCCCTCGCCTTCGACGTGGACGTGACGGACAGCGCCGCGGTTGATGCCCTGGTAAAGGCGACACAGGACGCGTTCGGCGGCATCCGCAT
This sequence comes from Pseudomonadales bacterium, assembly GCA_007131295.1. Lineage (GTDB taxonomy): Bacteria > Pseudomonadota > Gammaproteobacteria > Pseudomonadales > Azotimanducaceae > SLTB01. The sequence continues at coordinate 4,097 of SLQW01000082.1, forward strand.
CCTGGTCAACAACGCAGCGCTGCCGAGCGAGGCCGGCGCAGCACCGATTCTGGACATGGAAGAAGCCGAGTGGGTGCGGACGGTGGAGGTCAACCTCAATGGCCTCTATCGGGTGACGCGCTCGGTAGGCCGCGCCATCCGCGACGGCGGCCAGGGCGGGTCCATCGTCAACATCTCATCCATGGCCGGGCGCGTGGGCCTGCCCGACTACGGCGCCTACTGCGCCACCAAGTTCGCCATGATCGGCATGACCCAGCAGCTGGCGCTGGAACTGGCGCCGGCCAAGATTCGCGTCAACTGCGTCTGCCCGGGTTCCACCGACACCGACATGATGGACGGCACGTTCGGCCGTACCGCCGCTCGCTTCGGGCTTGATCCGGAAGCCCCGCGGCGAGGCGCCATCAGCCGCATTCCCATGGGTCGCCAGGGTCACGTGGCCGAGCAGGCCGCCGCGGTCGCCTTTCTGGCCTCACCAGACGCCTCCTACATCACCGGTCAGACGCTGAACGTCGATGGCGGCCTGCGCATGGATTGAGCTTCCGCATGACCAGGGCACGCAGAATCGGCCTTTACCTTGGCGTCGGTATTGTCGCCATAGTCCTGCTCGGCGCCGCCTTGCTGCTTGGCCCGATGGCCTCGGCACCGCGAGACCAGGACTGACCGTCGATCATGAGTGATCTCTGGCACTTGTACTTGCTCGACTGCGACGGCCGGTTGTACACGGGGATCAGCACCGACCCGGCCCGACGCCTGCAGCAACACCGCGCTGCGGGCAGCCGCGCTGCGCGCTTCACCCGCGGAGCCGAACGGCTGGAACTGATCTGGTACGTAGAGGTGGGCAGTCGCAGTCTCGCGCAGCGCGCCGAGTATCGGCTGCGGCGGCTGCCGCGGCGGGTAAAGCTTGCCATCGCGAACAGGAATGCGAACTGGGCCGACCTGCAACACCAGCTCTTCGAGGGTATGTCCAGAGAACCCGGACAGTCCTGATGAACTCGACGAGGCCGCAATCAACAGCATTCGGGTTGGTAGTGCACGGCCATGTTGAACTAAGCGGCATTGGGCTCGACGGCAACGCTTCCACACTGCGCGACCAAGCATCGACGCACGCGAGTACCGCAGCCTGATTTCGCCCAGACCCTGCCCCGCCGTCAGCGTTCGCCAGGCCCTGGATCGCCCAGCGGCAGCCGGCGGCGCCCGTAGCGGATGATCGCCACCATCGGCAGAAACATCAGCAGCCCGTAGATGGCCGCCGGCATCAGCATCATGCTGCCGTCCAGCCCCGCCACGCCGTGCAGCACGGCACCGGCAACAGCGATGCCGAGTACGCTGTTCTGAATGCCGATCTCGATGCCAAGCGTGACCACCTGCCGCAGGCCGAGCGCGAGCAGCACGCCCATGGCCAGGCCGATGCCGGTCATCACCAGGTTCAGCGCCAGCGTCACGCTGCCGATCTGCAGCCACATGGCGAACAGGCCTTCCCGTGAGTCCCAGAGGATCAGCAGGATGATGATCACGAAGGCGGCGACAGCGGCCGCGTCGTACGGTCGGCGGATGCGTTCGGCGAAGTTCGGCGCCAGAGCGCGCACGGCCATACCGAGCGCAACGGGGAGCAGGGTGAAATTGAACACGGACCAGAGCACGGTGCCTATCGGCAGGCGCACATCCGCATCGACACCGACGAACAGCGCCAGCGCGAGCACGGCGTAGAGCGGGATGGTCGCAATGACGATCATGCTGTTGACGGCGGTCAACGTAATCGACAGGGGCACGTCGCCACGGGCGAGGTGCGAGACCAGATTGGAGGTGGTGCCACCGGGGCAGGACGCGAGAATGACCAGCCCAATGGCGAACTCCGCTGGCAGGCGCCACAGCCAGGCCAGCGCGAATCCGACCGCCGGCAGCAACAGCAGCTGGCCGCCGAGACCGGCGGCGACCGCCCGCGGGTAGTGACGCAAGCGCAGGAAATCGCCCACCGTCAGCAGCAGACCCATGCCGAACATGATCAGCCGCAGGATCCACGGCAGCAGCACATCCACCAGGATGCTGACCTCGTCGTTCATCCCTCATCCCCCGAACAAGACTCCGGCGATCACCGCACCACCGGTGCGACGCGAAACACCGTCGTTGCTGATGTGATTCGTCACTCCGCGCGCTGCGGTGGCACGCCTGGCGCCTCCACCGGCAGCTGACCGACGCCGTAGAGCAGACGCAGGCGCCAGGGCATGGTCGTCAGATTCCCGCGAGCTCGGCGCTGACGTCCCAGAGCCGGGTCCGCAACGACTCGTCCTGCGCCAGCGGTGACGGCTCGCGCCGTCTGCACTGGTCGAAGTAGGCGCCGTTGACGTCGTCGAGTTCCGGATCGGATGCGAGCATGATCGTGGTTTTCGCCCCCTCCTCCGGGCTGATGAAGATGAAACCGAGCAGTTTGCGCACGACCCAGGGCAGATCACGAACGATGTCGGTCGCGACGCCACCCGGATGCAGGGCGTTGCTCGTCACGCCGCTGCCCTCGAGCCGCGCGGCGAGTTCCGCACTGAATAGAACATTGGCGAGTTTGGACTGGCCATAGGCCGCCTGAGCATCGTACTTCGCCATGCCACGGAAGGAGTCGAAGTCGATCTTCCCCTTCGCGTGCAGCTTCGAGGACACGTTCACCACCCGGGCCGGCGCGCTATCCCGCAGGCGGTCGAGCAGCAGGTGCGTGAGCAGAAAGTGGCTGAGATGGTTGACGCCGAACTGCATCTCGAAGCCGTCGGCAGTGAACTGCTGGCGGGTGGGAAACAGCCCGGCATTGTTGACGAGAACATCGAGACGGTCGTATTCGGCGAGGAAGCGCTCCGCGAGGGCACGCACGCTGGCAAGACTCGCCAGGTCCACCGGCAGGTTGACCGCAGGTGTTGCGGCCACGGCGTTGATCTCGGTAAGCGCGCGTTGGGTCTTTTCCGTATCGCGGCTCGCCAGGACGACCTCGTTTCCGGCGCGCGCCAACTCACGCGCCGCGACCAGTCCGATGCCGCTGTTGCCGCCGGTAATCAGAATCCGCTTGCCCTGCATCGAGCCCCCTCCGCTGTCGTTCTCCCCACCCCCGCTGACAGGGGGCGTATGCCGCAGACTCTCACTTCCCGGCACAGCCTGCATCAGACCATTCGCGGCCCGGGCATAATGCCCGGCAATCCTGCCGGCCGCGACAGCGAGGATGACCGTCGATGCACCTGGGACTGACGCCGTGGGACCTCTCCGATGGCAGTGCACAGCACCTGCAGGCGCAAGCCATCATTGCGGAGCAGTGCGGGTACGACTCCTTCTGGTTGCCCGAGAACCATTTCCAGACCGGCGCGATCCCCGACCCGCTGACGCAACTCGCAAGCGTGGCCGCGGCCACCAAAACGCTGCGGCTCGGTACCACGAGCTACCTGTTGACCCTGCGCCATCCGCTGCTGGCCGCGGAGCAGGTGGCGGTCCTCGATCAGCTGTCTCACGGCCGCGTGATCCTCGGCGTCGGCCGTGGCTTTGCCGCTGACCTGTTCAAGGCCTTCGACATCGACCCGACCGCGAAACGGGAGATCTTTGAGAGCATTCTGGAAACGATGCAGCGAGCCTGGGCCGGTGAACCCATCACCATCGACGAAGCGACAGCGGTCACCATCTCGCCGCGGCCCCGGCAACAGCCGCACCCACCCATCTGGGTAGCGGCGTTCGGTCCGAAGGCCCTGGCCCAGGCCGGGCGGCTCGGTCTGCCGTATCTGGCCTCACCGCTGGAGACCCTGGAGACGCTGACGGCGAACTACGCCCGGCACCGGGCTGCCGGCGCGGCAAGCATCGATTGCATCCCGGTGATGAGAACGATCCACGTCAGCGACTCGGCAGCAGAAATCAAAGAACTCAAGGCCCGCCTGGCGCAAATGCCGCGACCACGGACCCAAGTGGTCGCCAAAATTGATGACTGGGCCATCGTCGGTGAGCCCGGCTGGGTCCGGGAACAGGTGCAGCGCTATCGAGAGAGCCTCGGCATCACGCACCTCATCGCCGCACGGCTGCGCATTCCCGGGCTCGATCCGGTCCGTCTGCGCAGATCGGTGGAGTGCCTGCCCGAACTGCTGGCCTGACTCGGGGCGTTCCGCTGACCCGCATGCGGCGGGTCAGCGCAGGCTCCACGCATGCTCACGAGAGGACGGAGGGGGACGATGCAGCTACACCAGCGCGAGCACGGCAAAGAGCAGCCCTACTGGGCGGCCGGGCCGTTCAAGATCCGCCTCCCATTCATCCACTATCGCTGGGAAACCGCGGAGATGATCCAGGCGCTGATCATGTTCGTGGTCAGCCTGGGCATGATTCCGCTGCTGCAGCAGTATCTCGGTCTGCCCTACGAGGTGGCGCTCGCCTTCGTGGTGGTCTGCGGCATCGGCTTCATGCTGCCGGCGCTGCTTGGTGTTCCGATGGTGCCCGGCTGGATCACGCCGGCGATTCCGGTGGTGCTGGTGTACCTGGGCGACTTCGAGCCCGGTCCGGAAGCGATCCAGGCCCTGTTCGCGCTGCAGTTTCTGGTGTTCCTCATCTTTCTCGTGCTCGCAGTGACCCGGCTCGGCCGCACCCTCGTGCACCTGGTGCCCAACTCCCTGCAGGCGGGCATCATCATGGGCGCAGGCATCGCAGCGCTCGTGGGCGAGATCCAGCCCGGTGGCCGGCTTGCCGAAACGCCAATTTCGCTCACGCTGGGCATGCTGGTCGCGGTGTTCATGCTGTTCTCCACGGCGTTTCAGGGCTGGGTCGGTCGCCACGCGATCGTCCGTCGCATCGCCAATTACGGCATGGTCCCCGGGATGGTCATCGCCATCGCGGTGGCCTGGGCCATTGGTGAGTATCCGCCCCCGAGCGTGCAGTGGGGGATTACGCGACCCGACTTTGCGGCCATGTGGCAGTACCTGCCGTTCGCGGTCGGCTTCCCGAGCCTCGACATCTTCCTGCTCGCCGTACCCACCGCCGTGATCGCCTACGTGATCGCGTTCGGCGACATCCTGGTCGGACGCTCGCTCATGTCCCGAGTCGATCATCTGCGTCCGGACGAGCAGATCGACTACAGCGCCGATCGGCTGCACCTCGTGACGGCCATCCGCAACGGCCTGCACGCTTTTTTCGCACCTTATCCCGGCCTCGCCGGACCGATCTGGACTGCCGTGACGGCGACCATGGCAGAACGCTATAAGCACGGTCGCAAGGCCATGGACTCCATCTACAGCGGAGGCGGTACGTTCTGGATCAC
>SLQW01000196.1 GCA_007131295.1 Pseudomonadales bacterium
CCATACGCTGGACACCAACTTCCGCTCGACACATGCCATGGTCGGCGCGGTGAACCAGATCTTCGCGCGCGCGGAGGCCTACGAACGCGGGGCGTTCCAGTTCCGCAGCGGCGATGACGATCCGGTGCCGTTTCATCCGGTCCATGCCCGCGGCCGCAAGGAGACACTCAAGCTGATAGGGGCGCAGCCACCCGCACTCACGGCATGGTGGCTCGACGAACCCAAGCCGCTGCGCACTGCGAACTACCAGGCCCATCTTGCCGAACACGCCGCCGCAGACATCTGCGCCTGGCTCAACCATGCGCGCTCGGGCTTCGTCTTTTCCGACGGGGACTTCGAGCCACTGGAGCCACGCCACATCGCCGTGCTCGTACGCAACAGGACGGAAGCGCACTACATCCGCAGTGCACTCGCCGAGCGAACCATCCAGAGCGTGTACCTCTCCGACCGTGACTCGGTGTTCGAGACCGGCGAGGCCCGCGACATCCTGCGCTGGCTGGAGGCTGCCGCCGCACCGGAAGATGCCCGGCTCGTCCGCGAGGCCCTGGCCACCCGTACTCTCGGCCTCAGCCTCGCCGAGCTCGACGCCCTGCAGCATGACGAGTTGGCATGGGAGGCGGAGCAGAGCCGTTTCACCGGGTTCCGCCGCTGCTGGGCGGAACTCGGTGTCCTGCCCATGCTGCGCAGGCTCATGCACGACTACGGCCTGCCGCAGCGCCTGCTCGCGCGGCGCGACGGCGCCCGCAGCCTCACCGACCTTCTGCACCTGGCAGAGTGGGCGCAACAGGTGAGTACGACGCTTGATGGCGAGGCCGCCCTGATCCGCCTGCTCGCGGAGCATATCGCCGACCCGGGTGGCGAGGAGCAGATCCTGCGGCTCGAAAGCGACGCCGACCTGGTGCAGGTCGTGACGATCCACAGCTCCAAAGGCCTGGAGTATCCGATCGTGGTGCTGCCTTTCGCGAGCCACTGGCGGGAGCTTTCGAGCACACACCGCGATGCGCTCTACCACGACCCCGAACAGGGGACGCAGCTCGAGATCGCGCCGAAGAAGGACGCGGGCGAAGCCTGGACCGCCGCCGACGCTGAGCGCCTGCAGGAGGAGATCCGCCTGCTGTACGTAGCGCTCACTCGCGCCCGGCACGCCACCTTCATCGGCGTCGGACCCATAGCACCAGGCAACAACAGCCGGCCGCAGCTGCATCGCGGGCCGCTCGGATATCTGCTCGCAGGTGGCGCGACGATGGACGACCACGACGCGGTGCGCGCCTGTCTGGAGACGCTCGCGGAGGAAGAGCCTCAAGTAGACACACCGCGGGCGCCCCTCGCGATCAGCGACGTAACCATCGCACCCGCGATCGAGCCGTACGCGCCGCGCCAGCCATCCCTGCCCCGACGCGAAGCGCTCACGCCGACGCATGCCCCGTTCGAACGCTGGTGGATCGCAAGCTACTCAGCGCTGAAGTCCGTTGCCCACGGCCCCGGCGAGGACAGCGCGCCCGAAACCGCCCGCGATGCGACTCGCGATGACGAGGCGCCCGCTGCCGAGGCGCTGACCGGCGCAGGGGGTCTCGAAGCCGACACCGCCTTCGACGCGCCGCCCGTGCCCGGCACCGTGCATGCATTTCCGCGCGGGCCCGAGCCAGGAACGTTTCTGCACGACCTGATCGAGTGGGCCTGCAATCGCGGCATCGGTAACGTCCTGCGCGACCCGCGGCGGGCGGAACACGTCCACGAACGCTGCAAGCTCCGCGGCTGGGCGTCGCATGCGGAGATGGTGGACCGCTGGCTGCAGCATCTGCTCGGCAGCGAGCTCCCGCTCGCGAGCGCTGCGCCGATGCGCCTTGCGGATCTTGAAAATTACCGTGCAGAGCAGAATTTCTGGTTCGCGGTCGATACGGCCGAAACCGCAGCGCTCGATGCTCGCGTGCGCGACGGCGTCCTGGCAGGCGCTGAACGGCCTGATCTGGAAGCGAACATGCTGCGTGGGCTCGTCACCGGTTTCATCGATCTTGTCTGCGAACACGACGGTCGCTTTTACGTCGTCGACTGGAAGTCGAACTGGCTCGGCCCGAACGACGCCGCCTACACGACGGAGCGCATGAACGCCGCCATGCTCGGCCATCGCTACGACGTGCAGCTCGTTCTTTACCTGCTGGCCCTGCATCGCCACCTCGCACGGGTCTTGCCCGACTACGACTACGACAGACATGTAGGCGGCGGCCTGTACGTATTCCTGCGCGGTATCGGCGCCGACTCCCGCGGCGTGCTCCACCACCGCCCCGAACGCGCCGTCATCGAAGGGATCGACGCCCTGCTCCGCAGCGAGCCCAGCCCATGACTGCATCCCGCACTGCGCAAGTCGAGCCCACTGCGCTGCGATCTAACGGATGCGAACCTCCGGCGCTTGCACGCAAGGCCACACGTTCCGATACCCGCGAGCAGCCCTGGCGCAGACCCGCTCCAGATCGGCGCGCAGCGCTACGCGCTGCACGCCTTCCCACGACACATAGCCAACCGCAGGCGAAACGCATGTGGGAGAGCGTGCCCGCAAAGCGGGCGCGCCGACCCGCGACGGTCGCTCACCTGGCAACCGCCGGACCCGAGGCGCACCTTCGCCTAACGGACAGGGTCCATTACAACGCCGCCATCTGGAAGGGACGCCCATGACTGCGCTGGCGAGCACAAGCGCGATGCTGCGGCTGCTGGCCGACTGGGCCGACGCCGGCTGGATCCGCGATCTCGACTACGCGCTCGCGAGAACCCTTGCCGAACGCGCCGAAGAAGACGAGCCCCTCGTCCTGCTCGCAACGGCCCTCGTCAGCCACCAGGCTGGCCGCGGCCACTTGCTGCTCAACCTCGACCATACGCTGGCCGAGCCGGACGCCATCCTGACCGCACCGCAAGAACTGGCAGTACGCAGCCACACTCAGCCATCCCTCGCCGAAGTCCTCCGCGATGTCGATGGCGAACGCTGGCGGGCTGCCCTGCGGCGGTCCCCACTGATCCAGGATCCAGCCCGCACCCCGCTGGTCCTCAACGGCAGCAACCTCTACCTGCGCCGCTTCTGGGAACACGAGCGCTACATCGAGCGCAGCATCCAGGCGCGCATTCTCGACAGACGCGAGCACGACCCCAGGCGCCTGCGCAGCCTGCTCGATGCCCTGTTCCCAAAAGGACAGCAGCCCCCCGACGGCCAAGACTGGCAGAAGCTCGCCTGCGCGCTTGCTGCGCGCCAGCGTTTTGCCGTTATCACGGGCGGACCGGGAACCGGCAAGACCACTACCGTGGTCAAGCTGCTGGCCTTGTTGCAGGCCCTGGCGTTCGAACAAGCAGAACCGCTGCGGCTCGCGCTCGCCGCCCCCACCGGCAAGGCAGCTGCACGCCTGAACGCCTCCATCGCCGGACAGATCGCCGATCTCGACCTTTCGCGGCTACCCGACGCCGAGGCGCTGCGCGCTGCGATTCCTGCGCACGTGCAGACCCTCCACCGGCTGCTCGGCGCCAGCGGCGGTGAACGCTTCCGCTACCACGCCGAACGACCGCTGCCCCTCGACGCAGTCGTTGTCGACGAAGCCTCCATGATCGACGAAGCCCTGATGGCCGCACTGCTTGCTGCGCTTCCCGGGCATGCGAGCCTGGTCCTCATCGGCGACAAGGATCAGCTCGCGTCGGTTGAGGCCGGCGCCGTTCTGAGCAGCCTGTGCGGCCGGGCAGAGCGCGGCCACTACACCCCGGCGACACGCACCTGGCTCGCCGAGGTCAGCGGCGAAACGCTCGACGACGCCTACGTCGATCCACGGGGCAGCCAGCTCGACCAGGCTGTCGTCATGCTCCGCTACAGTCATCGCTTCGCCGCCGACAGCGGTATCGGTCGCCTCGCGCGCGCAGTCAACGCCGGCGATTCGGCGGCAGCGCTTGCGCTGCTCGAAGATACGACCTTCGAGGACGTCCACCTCCTCCCGCTCGAACCGGGCGACGACAGCCGGCTGTTGCAACTGGCGCGGAACGGTTTCGGCGCCGCGCCAGGCATTCTCGGCTTCCTGGATGTCCTCGAGGATCGGCGCCCCCCTGCCGCTGCGGATGCCGCAGCGAACGATCTCTGGGCGGCGGAGGTGCTTACCGCGCATGCGCGTTTCCAACTGCTTTGCGCCGTGCATCAAGGTGCCCTCGGTCGCGTGGCGCTCAATGCGCGGATCGAGGCCGAACTGGCGCGCCACGGGCACATCGAGTCCGGATCCGGAACCCGACACGCCTGGTATGAAGGCCGGCCGGTCATCGTCACCGCCAACGACTACGACCTGGATCTGCGCAACGGCGACGTCGGCATCACCCTGCGCATCGACGATCCGACGAGCGGCGAGCCTGCGTTGCGGGTCGCATTTCCGCAGGGCGACGTCAGCCAGGGCATCCGCTGGGTCCTGCCGAGCCGGCTCAGCCACTGCGAAACCGTCTACGCCATGACCGTCCACAAGGCCCAGGGCTCGGAATTCGAACACGTAGCGCTGGTTCTGCCGCCACAGCCCAGCCCGGTGGTAACGCGAGAGTTGTTCTACACCGCACTCACCCGAGCGCGGCGCCAGGTGACCGTGCTTGCCGCAGACCCCGAGCTGATCGCGGCAGCCGTGAGCAGGACCGTGGAACGGTCCAGCGCACTGTTTCGAACGCGGGCACAGTAACCGACGCGCCTCGATACCGGGGCGGAGAGAACCGCCAGGTTGCTAGACTTGACCATACCGGATCCCAGGGAGGCACCACTGCCGTGGCACAGCATATCGCCGTCATCCAGGGCCACCCCGATCCAGCCGGAGGCCATCTCTGCAACGCCCTCGAGGACGCCTATCGCACCGGCGCCGAGTCCGCCGGCCGCGAGGTGGAAACCATTGACGTCGCGCAGCTCGAGTTTCCGCTGATTCGCAACAAGAAGGACTTCGAGGACGGCGAGCGACCTGACGTGATCACCGCGGCGCAGGCGACCATCCACCGCAGCGAGCACCTGCTGATCGTCTACCCGCTCTGGCTCGGGACCATGCCCGCACTGCTCAAAGCCTTCCTCGAGCAGGTATTCCGCTATGACTTCGCGTTTCAGCCCGTCGGCAACGGCCGCTTCGAGTCCCGCCTGAAGGGCCGCTCGGCGCGCGTGGTCGTGACCATGGGCATGCCTGCCCTGGCCTATCGCTGGTACTTCCGCGCCCACAGTTTGAAGAGCCTCGAGCGCAACATCCTCAAGTTCGCCGGCATCAAGCCGGTCCGTGAGAACCTGTTCGGCCTGGTCGAGAACGTCAGCGACGCCCGTCGCCAGGCCTGGCTGCAGCAGATGCAGCGCCTCGGCGCCGCCGGCCGCTGACGCGTTCGGGGTCAGTCGGTGAGGCGGCGTTCGATGGGGAGAACGAGGGCCTGCAGGTGGGCGTGGGCGGCTTTCGCGGCGCGGAAGCGCTCGAGGTCTTCGAACAGGGCATCGAGCCCGGACTCGTCGACCACGGCCTGAACCACGGTGACGTTGCCGGGAAAGATCTGCGTCCCGTAGTGCTTACCGTCGCGGTCGCGGCCGTCCATCATCGGGTAGCGCACCGCCTCGGCGATCTCGTGGCGGTCGAGGATGCCCTCGATGGCCTCCGTGTACTCGAAGTGGACGTGGATCTGCACCAGCTTCTTCACGCCAGGCGCGCCTCTGCAGCTGCGTCAGTGCGGCGCTGCATGCGCTCGCGCAGATCGGAAACCAGTGTGAACACCACCGGGACCACCAGCAGCGTCAGGAACGTGGACGTGGCGAGGCCAGCCGCCACCGAGACGCCGAGCGGCATACGCGACTCACCACCGGCGCCGAATCCGAGCGCGATGGGCATGATCCCGAGGATGGTCGACATCGCCGTCATCAGCACAGGCCGGAAGCGCGCCTCGGCCGCCTCCTGTGCCGCCACCCTGGGTGTGCGTCCACGGCCGATCATCACGTTCGTGTAATCCACAAGAATGATGCCGTTTTTCGCCACCAGACCCATGAGCATGATCAGGCCGATGAACGCATAGGCGTTCAGCGGCAGACCCAGCACCCAGAGTGCGCCGAACGCCCCCACCATCGCCAGCGGCAGCGCCATGATGATGGTGAACGGGTGCAGGAAGGATTCGAACTGCGCAGCCAGGATGAGAAAGATGAAGATCACCGAAAACGCGACTGCGATGCTCAGGTAATAGAACGACTCCTCGAACGCCTGTGACTGCCCCGCCATCTCCCAGTCGGCCGCCGTGGGCAGGGTCCGCCCCAGCTCGGACTCCAGCCTCGCGATGGCGTCACCCAAGGAAACGCCCGGCGGAACCTGCGACGAGATCGTCGCCGCACGAATGCGGTTGTAGCGCTGAATACGACTCGGTCCGATCGTCTCCTCGATCTCGACCAAGCCATCGAGCGCGAGCAGCTGCCCGTTCGCGCGCACATAGACGTCGCGCAGCGCCGCCGGCACCATTTCGCCGCGCCCGAAGACGTCGGTACGGACATCGTAGCGCTTGCCGTCCACCTCGATCTTGGAGATCTCGACGCCGCCGAACATCAATCGGAGCGTCTCCGATACGTCCGCAACGGATACGCCGAGGCGCGATGCGCGATCCCTGTCCACCACGATTTCGACCTGCGGATTGGTGAGCTCGAGATCCGTGCGCACGCCGACGAAGGTCTCCGGCCGATCCTGCATCCACGCCATCAAGGCTTCCTGACGCGAAGCCAGTTCGTCGATGTCGGGGTGCAGGAGCACCACCTCGATGGGATCGCCCTGCATACCGCCCTGACCCATTTCCGCAACGAACGCGCGACCGCCGGTAAGGAGGTCGAGCCGCTCGCGCAGATCCTGCATCACCTCCACCTGATGCCGCTCACGCTCGTGTCGCGGCGTCATGGAGACGAAGGCCTGACCACGGTTCGGCTGGCCCACCCCGCCCGGACCGAGCCCGATCCCGACGAACTGATGTTTCACCTCCGGCGTCTCGGCCAGTTCGCGCTCGATCTCACGGGCAAATGCGTCCGTCTCTGCCAGCGTCGAGCCTTCGGGCGTCTCGAAGATGACAATGAACTCGGAGCGGTCCTGCACCGGTGCGAATTCCTTCGAGACCAGCGCCAGCGCCACCATGCCGATGGCGAAGGCGAGCACGCCAGCAAGCACGGTCAGCAGGCGATGGCGCAGCGCCCAGTCGAGCAGGGCGCGATAGCCGCGTTCGATACCGGCAAACATGCGTTCCGAAATCGCCCACAATCGGCCGTGCTCGGAAGGCACCCGGAGGATGCGCGCACAGAGCATGGGCGTGAGCGTCAGCGCCACCAGGGTCGAGGCGAACACCGTAACCGCGACGGTAACGCCGAACTCGAGGAAGAATTGGCCGATGATGCCGCCGGTGAACGCCACCGGCAGGAACACTGCCCCCAGTGCCAGCGTGTTGGCGATATTCGGAAAGGCCACCTCGGTGGTCCCGATGCGCGCAGCCGGCTCTGCATCGGCACCGTTTTCCATGTGCAGATAGGCCCGCTCGAGGACGATGATGGCGTCGTCGATGACGATGCCGATCACGAGGATCAGCGCCAGCATGGTGAGGACGTTAATGCTGAATCCGAGCAGGTTGATGATCGCCAGCGCCGTCAGTAGCGAGGTGGGAATCGCCAGGACGGTGACGAGCGTCCCGCGCGGGCTGCGCAGGAAGAACAGCACCACGAGCATCACCAGGATCGTCGCCAGAATGAGGGTGAAGATCAGGTCGTCGATGCTTTCATCGATGAATTCGGAGGCATCGGTGCCGATGTGGTATTCGAGTCCGGGCGGAAACTCCTCGGCCAGCTCGGCTATGCGCTCACGCAAGGCGCGCGCCAGCGCAACGGTGTTGGCATCGGACTGTCTGATGACGCCCATGGCCACGGTGGGTTCGCCGGCGAAACGCCCGCGCTGGCGATCGTTGGCGACGCCGTCCACGGCCTCGCCCACATCCGCAAGCCGAACGAGAATATCGTCTCGCTGCGCCACCACGAGCTGGTTGAACGGCTCCGCGCTCGCGAACTGGCCTCGAGTCTGGATGAGGAACTCGCGGCGCTCACCTTCCACCCGACCCGATGGCGTATCGACGTTCCCCGCCTGAATCGCGCGCACCACCTCCTGCGCAGTAACGTCGTGGGCAGCGAGGCGGGCCGGATCGAGGCGGATGCGCACTGCGTACTCGCGCATGCCACCGACCAGGATCTGACCCACGCCGCGCACGGTCTCCATACGTTGCTTGAGCGTGTTGTCGATGTAGTCGGTAAGTCGGACCTCATCCCAGCGCTCGTCGCCAACGAGCGAGATCCACATGATCGGCTGCGCGTCTGCCTCGAGCTTGCGCACCACCGGCGACTCGACGTCGCTTGGCAGCAGACGGCGCGCCCGTTCCACCGCATCGCGCACATCCTGGGTGGCGATATCGATGTCACGCCAGAGTTCGAACTCGGCAACGATGGTCCCAAGCTCCTCCTGCGCCGTGGAGCGCAGCGTACGCAGCCCCTCGATCGTGTTGATCTCGGCTTCGAGCGGCTCGAGGATCTCCGACTCGACAACAGCGGGCGCCGCCCCCGGCAGCGGGACCGTCACACTGACGATCGGAAAGTCCACATCCGGGTATTCCTGCACCGGCATCTGCAGAAAGCCGTAGACGCCGAAGATGCCGAAGATGACGAACATCACCACCGTGAGTACCGGACGGCGGATGCAGAAAGACCAGATCATCCGCCGTGCTCCTCCGCGGGCTCGAGCACGATCACCCGCTGGCCATCGTCCAGCCGCTGATGGCCCTGGCGAACGATGCGTTCGCCTGGCTCGAGACCCGAGACCACCTCGACCACGCCGCCCTGGCGCAGGCCGGTCTCGATCCTCCGCGCCGCAGCGCGCTCACCGTCGATCACGAACACCATGTAGCCTTCGCGCGTCGCCACCAGCGACTCCGACGAGATCACCGGTCGTCCCGGACGCCGTGCCAGCGTCACATCCGCACTGACGAAAGACCCCGGCCGCAACTCGCGATTACTGTTCGGCACCTCCGCCTTGACCAGGATCGTGCGCGTGGCTTCGTCGACTGACGGGCTGATGAAGCTGATCTCACCCTCGAAGTTCGAATCGGGATCAGCCACCGTACGCAGGCTCACCCGCTGACCTTCTTCGATGCGACGCAGATATCGCTCCGGCAGGGTGAAGCTAACCTCGAGCGGCGTCACTCGATAAAGCCGAGCGAGCGCCTCGCCCACTGCCACGAAGGCGCCGCGGTCGACCAGCCGCTCGGATACCGCACCGTCGAACGGCGCCTCGATGCGCGTGTCTGCGAGC
>SLQW01000153.1 GCA_007131295.1 Pseudomonadales bacterium
GGTGCATTATCGTCGCGCCCTACCCAGACGACGGCCAGCCGGTCACCGCCGAACCCGGCGAACCAGCTGTCACGAAGTCCGTCCGAAGTCCCGGTCTTGCCGGCAAGGCGCCAGTCCGCCGGCAGGGTCGCACCTGCCCGGCGTCCGGTGCCATCGCGAACCGTTTCCTGCAGGAGCCGGCTGGTGATGTAGGCCAGATCGGAGTCGACGCCGCGCGACAGGCTGAGCGGATAGCGCGAAAGCGGGACACCGTCAGCTGTGGTCACTTCCCGGATCGCGCGCGGCGGCACCCGGAAGCCACCGGTCGCCAGCGTCTGGTAAAGGTCTGCCACCTCCAGTGGAGACAGCTCGAGCGCACCGAGCAACAGGGACGGATGGGGCGGTGGCCGCGTTGCGAGCCCTGCCCGCTCCAGGACATCGACCACCGCCTCGACCCCGACATCCATGCCGATACGCACGGTCGCCGCGTTGTAGGACTCGGTGAGGGCACGATACATCGGCACTGGTCCGTGCCACTGTCGGTCGAAGTTGCGCGGCTCCCAGCTCCGCCCCCCGGGGAGCGCCACCGTCATGGGGCCGTCCTCGATCACCGTCGCCGCATGGAACCTGCTGCTCTGCTCCAGCGCTGCGAGATGCACGAACGGCTTCACCAGAGAGCCCACCGGACGCCGGGCGTCCAGCGCGCGATTGAAACCGGCGAAGCGGCCGTCGCGACCGCCGGCCAGCGCCAGGACCTCACCACTGTCCGTGTCGGTGACGACGACCGCCGCCTCCAACTCGCGCCCCGGCATGTCGCGCTGCCGCTCGATCTCCGCGAGTCTCCGTGTCACCGTTGATTCGACCCGCGCCTGCAGCGCCGGGTCCACGGTCGTGAAGATGCGCAGTCCCTCGGACATGAGATCCTCAGGACGGTACTGATCACGAAGCTGGCGCTGCACCAGACCCATGAAAGCGGGATAGCGGGTCGTCTGCCGCGTCCGGTCGGCGACGCCCAGTGGACTTGCCGTCGCCTGCTCCAGAGCGGACTGCTCGAGCAGGTCCTGCTCCCGCATCTGCGCCAGCACGAGATCGCGACGCGCCCGCGCCCGCTCCGGATGCCGGCGCGGATCGTAAAAGGACGGGCCGCGAATGATGGCCACCAGGAGCGCGAACTCGTGCTCCTTCAGCTCGTTCAGCGGACGCTGGAAGTAGAACTGGCTGCCAAGCCCGAAACCGTGCACCGCCCGGTCGCCGTCCTGACCAAGGTAGATCTCGTTGAGATAGGCCTCGAGGATTTCGTCCTTCTCGTAGCGCCACTCGAGAAGCAACGCCATCACCGCCTCATCGAGCTTGCGCCGCAGCGTGCGCCGATTGTCCAGGTAGAAGTTCTTGACCAGCTGCTGGGTGATGGTGCTGCCACCCTGTACCACGCCGCCGGCGCGCAGGTTCGCCCAGAAGGCGCGCAGCAACGACTGCGGCCGCACCCCGCGATGGTCACGAAAGTGGCGATCCTCTACCGCGAGCAGCGCATCGGTCAGCGTGGACGGTACGTCACCCAACCGCACCAGAACCCGATCCTCGCCGTGGCGAGGATAGATGCTGCCTATTGTGGCCGGATCGAGGCGCAGCAGGACTACCGACTCGCCGGTTGCAAGGTCTTCGACCCCGGCGATCACGTCGCCGTCGAAACGCACCCGCACCCGGCGTGCAGGCTCGGCGCCATCGAAGAAGAGGAAACCGCGCGTCGCCATCTCCACACCGTAGTCGTCGACCCGAAACCTGCCGGAACGCTCGCTGCGCTCACTGCGCTGATACCCGAGCCGTTCGAGTTCCTCGACCAGGTCCGCCGGGGCGAGGCTCCTGCCCTCGTAGAGCTCCAACGGGCGCGCATATACCTGCGTCGGCAGCGCCCAGCGCTTGCCTTCGAAGCGGCCACTGACCTCGGCGTCGAGGTCGCGGACGTAGAGCGTCACACCCGCGGCAGCGGCGAGCAGGGCCAGCAGCAGAGACCATTTCAGGATGCGCATAGGCAACGGTGCTATCCGCCTCGGTAGCGGTCGGTGACCCGAAGTCGCGGCTCGACCTGGCGCACTGCACCGAACCACGGCCGATCGGGAGGCGGCATTATGCTCCGACAAGCGCTGTGGATGCGAAGTTCAGTTCGACAGACGCTGCCATCCTTCGAAGCGCGAACGACTCAGGCCCTGCAGCCTGCAGAAAGCGCCATTGCTGTCCGCTGTGACGACCGCCATCCGGATCCAGCACAGCGCAGCGTTCCATGCTCGTAAGCGTGAGATGCATCCCAAGGCGGCGTGAGGTTACGCTGACGGCATCATGACGATTACCAAAGCTATCTGGCGCTTGCCGAGGTACCCACTCCGAACTGCCTCGCTGTTCGCGCTCACGGCCTTGCTGCTTTTGACGACGAGGGCGGCCGCCAGCCCGCGTGGGATCGCGGTTGAGCAGCTCGAAGCGCTGCAGGAGCGGGCGCCAGCACTTGGCCCCATCCACGCCGTGCTCGTTTCGCGCGATGGAAGGACGCTGCTGGAACACGCATTCGACGGTCCCGGTGTGAATCAGCCCGCGAACATCAAGTCGCTGTCGAAGACCGTCCAGTCAGCGCTGGTGGGCATCGCCATCGACCGCGGCGCTATCCGCGATCTCGAACAGCCGGTCGTGGAGTTGCTCGGTGAACATCTGCCAACGGAAATCGACCCGCGCCTCGAAGCGGTCACGGTGGATCATCTGCTGTCGATGCGTGCGGGCCTGGCCTCCACTTCGGGGACGAACTACGGGCGCTGGGTCACGAGTGAGGACTGGGTCGCGTTTGCGCTGTCACGCCCTTTCGTCGACCCTCCCGGTGCTCGAATGCAGTATTCCACCGGCGTCTGGCACCTCCTTTCCGCGATCCTGACCGAACGCACCGGCGCCAGCACCCTCGAACTGGCGCGGCGTTGGCTGGGCGAGCCGCTCGGCATCAAGTTCCCACCGTGGCCACGGGATCCACAAGGGATCTATTTCGGTGGCAACGACATGCTGATGGCCCCGCGAGATCTGCTCGCGTTCGGCGAGCTGTATCTGCAGAACGGGCGCGAGAACGGCCGCGCCGTTCTGCCTTCAGAGTGGGTCGAGCTTTCCTGGACGCCGCGCACCCGCTCGCCATGGTCCGGACACGACTACGGCTTCGGCTGGTTCATTACCGAACTAGGGGGCGAACGCGTCTACTACGGACGCGGGTTCGGCGGCCAGTTGCTCCACGTTATTCCCGACCTCGGCATTGTCGTCGTGATGACCTCTCGACCCACGCCCCCATCGGCCGGAGGCAGCTACGTCCGAGCCCTGCATGACCTGGTCGAGAACCACGTCATCGTCGGGGCCCGCACCTGTGATGCGGGGAACGCTTCCGCATACGAAGGCAGCGAGGACTCCCGATGGGCAGGCTGCTGATCACCATCGGCGTGATCCTGGTCCTTATCGGAATCGCGCTGACCTACGCACCGTGGCTCGTGAACTGGTTCGGGAAGTTGCCGGGCGACATCCGGATCGAGCGTCCCGGCGGCAGCTTCTACCTTCCGATCACGTCGATGATCCTCGTCAGCATCATCCTCTCCGTCGTCCTGAGCCTGCTCATGCGCCGGTAATCCTGGTTCGACCCGCGCCACCGCGCCCGCGGACTTCGGCCGTGCACTGGAGCCCGGCACCGGCGCGCGTCGCCGCTTATCAGCACACGCACGTGCCTGCGAGACCCGCGGACAGCCGCAAGCCTGGCGAGAGCGTCCGCGAGTCGTCATCATGGGAAGCCTTGCGCAGTGCCGGCAATGGTCACTTGCTATGCGTCGCTGTCGCGTCCACTCATCCTGCCATTGGCTGCAGGCACTCATGACCCCTTTCCCCAGCCATCGCATCCCGGGCCGAGCCGCCACCGTACTGGCGGTCTCACTGCTGCTCGCCGTGGCTGTCGGGGCCGGGTACGACGCAGCCGCCGAATCGGATCTCCCCCCGCGCCCGGATTTCTCCGGCCAGTGGGAGAAGAGCTACGCGCGCAGCGATCACTGGGAGCTGGAACTGCGGCGCGCGATCCAGGAGGTCCACCAGCAGGCCCAGCTCCGCCAGAGCCGGGGCGACGGCCACCCCATGGCGATCAGCCAGGCCCGGCGCCAGGCACGCGCACTTCTGGCCAAAGGCCGTCTGGCGGAGATGCTGACCCGCCCGGAGGCCCTCGAGATCGTCCAGGAAGACGCCCAGATTCGCATCGAAAGGCAGGGCGACGCACCGCTGGTCTGCGGCACGCGCGAAGACCGCCAGACCGTGTTCGATACGGTCCACGGCAGCGAAACCTGTCACTGGGTTCGCGATCACCTCGTCTTCGAGATCGGCCTAGCCGAGGGCGTCACGATCCATCACCGCTTCATCGTCGATGACGCGGGCGAGCAGCTGCGCATGGATACGCGGGTCTCCAGCCGGCACTCGCGACCGTTCGAGCTGAGGCAGTTCTATATGCGCCACGATGAACCACGAGGTCAGCTGACCTGCGTTCAGACCCTGACTCAGGGCCGGGTGTGTAGCACGGAACGTGGAGCAGGACCGTGATCGAACCCGGCCTGATACGCCACCTCGGCCTCGCGCTGTTCGCCTGCGCGGTGCTCATGGCTTGCGCGCACAGGCCCGGGGACAGGCAACCCGCCCCGCCCTATACCGGACCGGTGGATCTCGTGGTTGCGGCCGAGCCGCCAAAACCCTCGCTGATGCTCGACATCGGCGTGCGGGTATTCGATCAGCGCCGGGCGGAGGACAGTTCTACGCCCATCAACGAGACGGTGTTCAACCGCATCCGCAACCTCGAAACGCACTACCTCCCGATCGTGCTGCGCGACACGCTGATCGCCTCGAATCATTGGGGCGCCGTGCGCGTCCTGCCCCAGGACGACCCCTCCGTAGACCTACGGATCCAGGGCACCATCGTCGAGTCCGACGGCGCCACCCTGGAACTGGAGATCGTGGCAGTCGACAGCAGCGGCCGTGAATGGCTCGAACGCAGCTACCGGGGCAACGCATACAGCATCCACTATCCGGACCTGATCGCGACCATGGACCAACCGGCGGCCGAAGACCTCCCGGACCCCTTCGGCGACGTCTACGCCCGCATCGCCAACGACCTTCTCGCGGCGCGCCTCGCCCTGAGCAAGGAAGAGCTCGCGGCGCTAAGAAAGGTCTCGGCTCTTGTCCATGCCCGCGACCTTTCGCCAGACGCGTTTGCGGCCATGCTCGCAGAAGACGATGCCGGACATCTGGCGCTCGCTCGCTTGCCAGCCGTGAACGACCCCATGCTGGCTCGGGTCGAGCGCATGCGCGAGCGTCACCACATTTTCATCGACACCATCGACGCCTACTACGATGCGCTCTACTGGGATACGAAGCAGCTCTATGATCTCTGGCGACACTACTCCCACGATCACGTCAGCGAAGAAATCGCTGCCGCACAGCGTCCGGCGCGGCGCCCGAGCGGTGAAATGAGCTTCGAATCACTACGCCGCAACTACGAGCGGTATCGCTGGGCGAAAATCTTCGAGCAGGAGTTTGTCGGACTGGCCACCGGTTTCGTGCATGAAACCGCACCGGCCGTGCTCGAGTTGAGCCAAAGGGTTAACGGTCTAACCGGCTCGGTGGACGAGCAGTACGACCAATGGCGTGTCCTTCTGCGGGAACTTTTCGAACTGGAGACCGGTGGAGTCCTGAATCAGCCCGTATCCGCCGCCGGCGAGGGCTGAAGCGGCCACGATCTTGACGCGGGTGCTTGACGCGGGTGCTTGACGCAAGTGCTCAACGTGCGTGCTCCTGCGGGCTGGATCCGCGCAAGCGATCCACGCATGATCCCCGCCCGAGCCGAACCTCAGATCTGCACGCGAGAGCACTGCCCATGTCGAAAAAGTCCGATTCGACCGTCATTCTGCTGCTGTCTTGTCCGGACCGACCTGGCCTCGTGGCCAGCATCGCGAACTTCGTCCACGAGCGCGGTGGCAACATCATCCATGCCGATCAGCACACCGATCTCGAACACGGCATCTTCTTCCAGCGCGTCGAGTTCCATGCCTGGTCGGAGACCGTGGATCGCAATGAGCTGGCGGCGGCGGTCGCAGAACTCGCAGGGAAGTTCGGCATGCAGGTTCGTCTCGCCTACAGCGACGAACGCCCGCGCATCGCGGTCCTCGTGTCACGCGAGTCCCACTGCATGTACGACCTGTTCGCGCGCTGGAAGAGCGGCGAGCTGCCGGCCGAGATCGCCCTGGTCATCAGCAACCACCCGGACCATGCCGATGCCGCCGAGCACTTCGGCATTCCCTACCACCACCTGCCCGTGACGCCGGACACGCGGCCAGCCCAGGAACGGGAGATACTGCGTCTATTGCAGGCACACGACGCGGAACTCGTCGTGCTTGCGCGCTACATGCAGATCCTGTCGCCGGATTTCATCGCCCGCTATCCGAACCGGATCATCAACATCCATCACTCCTTTCTGCCTGCGTTCGTCGGCAGCAAGCCCTACCATCAGGCTCACGAGCGGGGTGTGAAGATCATCGGCGCGACCGCTCACTACGCCACCGCCATCCTCGACGATGGCCCGATCATCGCCCAGGACGTGATCGCCATCGATCATCGCGACGGGGTTCCGAACCTGGTCCGCAAGGGACGCGATCTGGAGAAAATCGTGCTCGCACGTGCCGTGCTCGCGCACCTGCAGCACCGGGTGCTCGTCTACGGCAACCGGACGGTGGTCTTCGACTGACCGATCCGCAGCGAGCCCATCAGAACAGACTGCCCTGGCCCTGCCGGGCCCAATCCAAGTCGAATGAAGGGCAACGCGAGGATGCTGCCGTACACGGGACCCGAACAGCCCGGTTTGAAGTTTCCCCTGATCGATACCATAATCGTAAAACGATTTTGCAATCGACCAAAGAGTGGAACAGCGCCGATGGACACCATCAAGATTTCTCCAAAATATCAGATCGTGATTCCACGAAACGTGCGCGAGGCGATGGATCTCAAGCCCGGCACTCGGCTGCAGGTCGTGCAGTTCAACGGCCGCATCGAGCTGATCCCGCTGCGTAACGCCAAGAGCCTGCGCGGGTCGCTGGCGGGCCTGGATACGCGCGTCCCGCGCGATGAGGATCGTGTCTAGGAAAACATGAACGTCGTCGACTCATCGGCCTGGCTGGAATACTTTGCCGACGGTCCGAACGCGGGGCATTTCGCTGATGCCATTGAGGACACCGCAGCCTTGGTGGTGCCATCGATCACTTTGCTGGAAGTCTTCAAGCGCATCAGCCAGCAGCGCGACGAGTCCACCGCATTGCAATGTGTCGCGGTGATGCAGCAAGGGCGGGTAATTCCTCTTGACGCTGCGCTGGCAATCCGCGCGGCATCGCTGGGCCTGCGTCACCAGTTGCCGCTGGCCGACAGCATCATTTATGCCACGGCAAAGCAGACCCAAGCCATGGTTTGGACCCAGGACGCCGATTTCAAAGGTCTTGATGGAGTTCGCTACTGGGCTTGGAAGCATCCGTGAGCCTGTCCAACGCACCCAAGCGAAACTGTCCGAGCGGACCCGTCCCACTTTGATTATTCAGAAGTCACCATCATCAATCTGGAACTGACCGGCAAGGTCGCGCTGCTCAACGGTGCCAGCTGATAGGCGCGTTCGTCAGGCCCTCCGAGGGTAATCCCCGATTCACAGCAATCGGCATGTGGATGTCGAACGGGTGCTCGCCGAGGCCGCCCGGTCCCGCAACGCGATCGTCGAGCGCGCCGGCTGGAACGATGGCTGGCTGGGTACGCTGCCCGAGACCTGAGCTGCGCCGAGTGCTTCAGAGCCAGGCGCTGGCGGCCGGTCAGAACAGACTGGCTTGGCCTTGCCGGGGCCAGGGTGGCAGGTCGTCGAGCCGTCCCGCACCCATCGCAGTCTGCAAGCGGCGATGAAAGACGGCGGCGTATTCGGGGCAGTGCAGATTGTTCGGACAGTGCAGCGAGAAGTAGACCTCGACCCCATCTTCGAGCCACGCGGCCACCCGCTCGGCCCAGAAATCCAGGTAGGGCTGATAATCACGCCAGTCCGGGTGCAGGACCAGCCTGACGCCGGCGAGGTTGGCTCTGACTTTCGGCGCGACCGGCAGGTTCGGCTTCTCGTGCAGCGCGCCCGCCACCTCCGGATGATCCGAGGGGCCGGCGTAGAGAGCCCGGCTGTCGAGCGTCACGGCACCGAGACCGAAGCGCTTGGCGAGTTGCTCGAGCGGCGCCGAATCGGGGAAAAAATCCGGATGACGGACCTCGAGAAGGTAGCGATGTTCGCGCGGCAAGTTCGCACAGAAGCGCTCGAGCCAGTCAAGCTGATCAGGCCCGATCGCGGCCGGAAACTGCAGTAGAAACGGCCCCAGCCAGGGCTCGAGCGGAGCGAGCACGTCGAGACAGCGCGCAAAGTCATCCCAGGCCGGCGTCTTCGCATGGGTCACCGACCGCGGTAACTTGAAGCAGAAGCGGAAGTCGCCGCCCTCGACGGCTGCGCGCCAGCCGCGCACGGTATCCGGCGCAGGAATCGCGTGAAACGTCGTGTTGCCCTCGACCATGCTGAAGACGCGCGCGTAGCTCGCCAACGACGATGGCTGCGCATCGAAGTACCGACCCTGCCAGCCGGGAAAAGCCCAGGCGGGCAGACCCAGTCGATAGGTCGATGGTGGAGCCGACATTCAGGCGCCCTCCGGACTGTTGCCCGTTCCAATCATCAGATGTAGGCGCTTCGGTACGTACTACCGAATCAGCCCATCGGTGTTCTCGTTGTTACTCCGCTGCCAGGGTGCATAAGGATCAGTGTGGGTCCTCGGGGATAGTATCCTGAGCCGCATTCGCGGCGCGTTTCGGGACGGTGTCGGATCGGACGAGGCTCGAATCCTTCAGGACTCGGGCTGGTACCACTGGCAACCGCGGTCTCTGGAAGCCGTGCTGGCGACCCTCTTGAATCACCGCCTTCTTTATCTGACCAGCCGCCAAGCCAGCGTTTCGCCCGCGAGGAACGGCACGATGGGCTCGCCAGGCAGGTACGGATAGCTGGTCGGCACCTGCCAGGGGTCGCGGCGCAGCATGATGGTGTCGTCGTTCCGGGGCATGCCGTAGAAGTCTGGGCCATGATGGCTGGCGAAGGCTTCCAGCCGGTCCAGGCAACCGGCGGCCTCGAATACCTGCGCATAGAGCTCGATGGCGGCGGGTGCCGTGAACACACCGGCGCAGCCACAGGCGCTTTCCTTGGCGGAACGCGCGTGGGGTGCGCTGTCGGTACCAAGGAAGAAACGCGGGTCTCCCGACGTGGCGGCGGCCACTAGTGCCTGGCGGTGGCCTTCGCGCTTGAGTACCGGCAGGCAGTAGTTGTGCGGGCGGATGCCGCCAACGAGCATGTGATTGCGGTTGAGCAGCAGGTGATGGGCGGTGATCGTTGCCGCGATTCGGCGCGACGACTGGCGCACGAAGTCCACTGCATGCGAGGTGGTGATGTGCTCGAACACCACCTTGAGATCCGGAAAGCGCGTCATCAGCGGCTGCAGCACTTCCTCGATGAACACCGCTTCGCGATCGAAGATGTCGACGTGAGCGTGGGTGACTTCACCGTGGATCAGCAGCGGCAGGCCGAGACGCTCCATCTCGGCGAGCGTCGCGTCGCAGCGTCGCAGGTCCGTCACCCCGGACTCGGAGTTGGTGGTCGCGCCGGCAGGATAGAGCTTGACGCCCGCGATCTTACCGCTTTCGCAGGCGCGCGCGATCTCCTCCGGGGGCGTCGCGTCGGTCAGGTACAGCGTCATCAGCGGGTCAAAGCTCATGCCCTGGGGCACCGCCGCCAGCAGCCTCTCGCGGTAGGCCAGGGCTTCGGAGGTTCGCACCACCGGCGGCACGAGGTTCGGCATGATGATGGCCCGGGCGAACTGTCGGGCCGTGAACGGCAGCACCGCGTGCATGGCATCGCCATCGCGCACGTGCAGGTGCCAGTCGTCGGGCCGGGTCAGCACCAGTTCAACCATGATTGCAATCCCTCGCCGGTATTGCGCCGAATTGGGGCCCATTATACTGCGACTGGCGCTGCCCCATGGCCGTGCTCGTCTTCCTATGCTTTCATCGGCGCAATGCCGGGGGTACATGACTTGAGTGATCCAGGCGCCTTGCTGGCGGAAGCGATCTCGCTGCTGCGTGCCGGCGAGCTGGTGGCCATTCCCACCGAGACCGTCTATGGCCTGGCAGCCGATGCCGGCAACGCAAACGCGGTGGCCACCATCTTCACGCTCAAGGGTCGTCCGCCTGACCGTCCCCTTATCGTTCACATCGCCGGCGCCGAAATGCTCGACGCATGGGCCCGCGAGATCCCGGACTATGCCCGTGCGCTGGCCCTTGCGCTGTGGCCCGGACCCCTGTCGCTGGTGCTGCCGCGCAGCGCACGCGTACCCGACGTAGTCACTGGAGGGCAGGATACAGTTGCAGTGAGAGTGCCGGACCATCCGCTCACCCTGGCGCTGCTCGAGCGCTTTGGCGGCGGGCTGGCCGCCCCATCAGCCAATCCTTACGGCCACATCAGTCCCACCGAGCCGGCCCACGTGCGTGCGGCCTTCGGTGCGGCCACGCCCCTGGTGCTGGACGGCGGGCCGTGCAAGGGCGGCATCGAGTCGACGATCGTCAGCTGCCTCGGCCGCTTTCCACGGGTGCTGCGGCCAGGCTTGGTCACGGCGGCGCAGATCGCTGCGATCACCGGACTTACGGTGCTGGAGACAGGCGATACGGAATCGGAGAACGCGCTGCCAGGGGCGGCGGAGCAGGTTCGCACGGCCGGCCAGGATCGCGTGCATTACGCGCCGCGGACGCCTGCGCTGCTGCTGGGACGGTCGGAACTGTCGCAGTGGCAGGCGCCGGCGGGCAAGCGGGTGGGATTCCTCGGCTTCGATGCCCCCTGCTTTTCCGCTGCAATGGCCCGGTACCTGCCCCCGGAGTCGGCCGGCGCGGCACAGCAGCTCTATGGGGCACTGCACCGGCTAGACCGTGCAGGGCTGGACCTGCTGGTCATCGAGGCGCCGCCAATGGAGGCGGCCTGGGCGGCGGTGCGCGATCGCCTGGTGCGGGCGACTGCGGGCAGCCGCAACTGCGGCTGACGCCGGAGTCCGTCTGCGCACGGTACTGGCAGCGGGGCTGGAGATGACCGAGTGCCGACTGCACTAGGAAGGCGGGCGCGCCTACTTCATGACCCGGCGCTTCGACCGGACGGAGAACGGCCCCGTTCCCGCCTGTCTATCACTCCACCAGCTCGTCCAGAGTCGCGGCCGTGCCGAAAGGTCGGTAGCGCCGCGACATCAACGCCCTGCTGGACGTGCGCGTCCGTCACGCGGGCGCCACCTCCACGCCCGTCCAATCCGACGCCTGTGCAGCGGCCACAGCCTGCTGCGCCCGGTACAAACGTGCGTACGCGCCGTCGGCGTCCATCAGCGCGGCGTGGTCACCGCGTTCGAGAATGCGACCGCCGTCGAGCACGACGATCTCGTCCGCCTCCCGGATCGTGGACAGCCGGTGCGCGATCACAAGCGCAATGCGACCGGCGAACAGCGTACGCATGGCGCGCTGGATGCGGAACTCGGTTCCGCTGTCGATGGAGGACGTCGCCTCGTCGAGGATGACCACGTCGGGATCCGCCAGCATCACTCGAGCCAGGGAAATGAGCTGCTTCTGCCCGGAGGATAGGCGGCTGCCCGCCTCGCCCACCTGGAAGTCGACACCGTTCGGCAGCTGCTGCACGAACGTCATCGCGCCCACGGCGTCCAGCGCAGCGTCGATCTCGGCATCCGTCGCATCGAGCCGGCCGTAGCGCACGTTTTCGCGAATCGTACCCGTGAAAACGTGGGGAGTTTGCAGAACGACACCGAGGCGGGCCTGCCACTCCGCCAGCGGCACGTCGCGATAGTCGATGCCGTCGAGCAGCACCGCGCCGGCGACCGGGTCGTAATAGCGGCACAACAGCGACGCCAGCGTCGATTTGCCGCTGCCCGTGTGCCCGACCATCGCAGTCACCCGATCTTGGGCAAGCGTGAGATCGATGTCGTGCAGGACTGGCACCTGATTGCCGTAGGCAAAGGACACCCGCTCGAACTCGATGCGGCCGATCCGCCCGGCGGGAAGCACCGGCCCGGAGACCGCTGCGACGTCCGCACGGTCACGCACCTCGGGTACCGCATCGACCAGCGACAGCACCCGCTCCGCGGAAGCCTGCGCCATCTGCAATTCCGCGAACCAGCTTGCAAGCTGCTCCACCGGCTCGAAGAAGTGGCGCGCGTAGGTGAGGAAGGCCACCAGGGTTCCCGCCGTGATCAGGCCTCCAGCGAGCTGGATGCCCCCGAGGGCCAGCGCGAGGCCCATGGCGATCGACGCGAGCGTCAGCACCACCGGCAAATAGAGCGCCGAGTGTAGAAGGTTGCGCACGGACGCGTTGTGCATGTTGTCTGCGAGATCCGAGAAGCGGCCGCGGTTGTCCTCCTCCCGATTGAATGCGCGCGTGGTGAGCACGCCAGTAACGCTCTCGTTGAAGCTTGCGGTGATCATGGCATTGCTGCGGCGAACGTCGCGGGCGGTAAGAAGAATGCGCCGCTTGAAGCGCGCGCTTGCGAGCGCCAGCAGCGGCACGATGGCGACCACTACCAGCATCAGCTGCGGCGACATGAACGCCATTGCGATCACAGCGCCGATCATGACCGACAGGCCCCAGACCAGATCCAGAATGCCCCAGGCAAAGATGTTGGAGAGGCGCTCGCAGTCTGACGTCATGCGAGCCATCAGCCATCCCACCGGCCTGCGATCGAAAAACGCGAAAGACAGGTTCTGCGTGTTCTCGAACGCCGCCTGTCGGATATCGTGGGCGATGTGAGTACGGATCCGCCCGCCGAGCAGCACGAAGCCACCGATGCTCGCGCCGAGCACCAGCGTCGCCACCGTGTAGGCCAACGCCCAGGGCCACAGCACCGCATCACTGCCATGCTCCGCGATGGAGTCGATCAAGCCACGGGTGATGAGCGGGAAGCTGACGTCCGCCGCTGCCGTGAGCACGGCGCAGCCGGCAAGACCGGCAATGCCACGGCGATAAGGCCAGGCAAAATCCGCCAGACGGCGCCAGAGGCCCACTTCGAGCCTGCCAGTCGCGTGCTGCGCTTCGTGACCGTCATCGTAGAGATCGTCGTCGTACATGCCGCTCACTCCCTCTCCCGCCGGGTGCGCGCAGGGCGCTCCGCGACCAGGCCGGCCTGCCCATCCGACTCTGGCCCGCCGTCAACCAACTGATCGGAATCGAACTCAGGCAGGCGCGGCGCTTCCGCATCCAGGAGGCCCTGCTGCAGGCAGAGTTGCCGGTAGGGGCCGTCGATTGCGGCCAGTTCGTCGTGACGGCCGCGCTGCGCGATGCGCCCCTGGTCGAACACCAGGATCAGATCCGCTTCGCGCACTGCCGAGAGCCGATGCGCCACGATCAACGTGGTCTGACGCCCGCGGCGGGCGGCGAGGCGCTCGAGAATGTGGGTCTCGGTGTGTGCATCCACGGCCGAGAGCGAATCGTCAAGGATCAGCACCGCCGGCCGCCGCAGCAGGGCACGGGCCAGCGCCAGGCGCTGCCGCTGGCCGCCGGAAAGGTTCACGCCGCGCTCTCCGATACGGGTGGCGAGGCCCTCAGGCATAGCGTCTAGCGTCGACGTCAAGGCGGCATCATCCACAGCCGCGTCAAGCGCCTCTGCCTCGGCATCTTCGCGACCGATACGCAGGTTCTCCTCCAGGCTGCGCGAATAGAGGAAAGGCTCCTGCAGAACGACAGCCAGATTCGCCCGCAGCATCATGCGATCGATGGCTTCCACCGGCACCCCGTCGATGAGCAGTGACTCAGGCGGCGGGTCGTAGAAGCCGAGCAGCAACCGTACGAGCGTACTCTTGCCCGAGCCCGGCGGCCCGACGAGGCCGAGGGTCTGTCCCGGTTTCACCGCGAACGTCACGTCTTCGAGCACCGGCGACCCGCCCGGATAGGCGAAGGTCAGACCGCGGGCCTCGATACCACCACGCCAGGACACCTGGGCAGGCGCCTTGACCAAGCCGTTAGCCAGGCCGGGCACAGGAATCTCCACCGGCGCATCGAGCATCTCCGCCAAGCGCACCCGCGCGACCGTCGCCTTGCCCGCATCAGTGAGGATGCGACCGAGCTGCCGGACCGGAAAGATCACCATGGTCACCCAGGTGAGGAACGCGAACAGGTCACCGACCGTCAGACGGCCGTCGGCGACGAAGGACCCGCCGACGATGAGCACCAGCCCGATCTGCGCCGAGCAAAGCAGGTCGCTGCCGGACCAGAACGCGGCCATGAGGCTGATCAACCTCTGGTAGCGCTCGCGGAAGTGCGCGTTGTAACCGCCGAAGCGAACCGTCTCGAACGGCTGGCGCGAAAACGCGCGCACGACGCGGATGCCGGTCAGGTTCTCCTGCAGGCAGGCTGTCATCTCCGCTTCGGCCTCGTCGGTGGCCTTGAAGACGTGCTGCACCCGCCGGAAGAATATCCAGGCACAGGCGAAGATCACAGGCATCAACACGACAGCGATCAGCGCGAGCGCCCAGTCGAGCCAGAACATGAGCGGCAGCAGAACGACCACCAGAGTCAGGGCACGACCGATTTCCACCAGGTCATTGGAGAAGAACACGCGCAGCGTCTCCACATCCGACGAGCAACGCTGAACGACGTCGCCGGTGTCCATACCGTCGTGCCAGCCTGCTGGCAGGTGCTCCACGTGGCGATGCACGCGCTGCCGCAGGCGCCTGATCAGGCCCTCCGAAGCCTCCGCGGTAAGGCGGCCGCGCAGATAATGAAAGCCCCCGGCCGCCAGCGTCACGAAGACCACCAGGACGCCGGAAACCGAGAGATAGCCCAGCAGCGGATGCGTCGGTGCGAAGCCCGCTGCGAGCGCAGCCAGCCAGGGGACGCCGGAAGCGAGCCCGTCCTCCATGACTACATCGAGGGCGTACTTGGCGATCAGCGGTACCGAGAGGAGCAGCAGACTCGCGCCGGCAAGCGCGACCACCGCACCTGCGAAGTGGTGCCGGTAGCCCCGGGTCAGAGCCCAGAGTGAGGATTGCAATGTAGGTGACATGGTCGCGTCCGGTAGCCGTGGGTCAGGAACCGGTGCGACTGCGTGTCGAGGGTCAGGAACGTGAAGCGGGGATACGGACCTGGGTCAGCGAGGCGCGCGCACCGGGAAGCCGAGTGCAAGACGATGCTTGAATATCATCGATGCGGCCTCCTCAGGTCGCGGTGAACAGGCTGCGAACTATACGCCCAGGAAACGAAATGGCAAGCGTGGCGCGCCTCGCGCTGAAAGCGTTGCGCGGCGCGCCTTGCGTGAACGGCCGCGACGACCGTCGCGGCGCGTGGCGAAGCGGCTACTTCCGGTCCGACTTCGCGCCTTCGTAGCTGGCAATATGCTCGAACCAACCTGACCCACGGATATTCATGGGTATACCGCCGTACTTGGCTCCGGTCTCCAGGTGACGCTTGCGGCCCTCCCAGGCGTCCGGATCGGCCTGCCAGGCATTCAGGACTCGCTCCGCCTCCTCGTAACTGTCGGCCTCCACTTCATACAGCGACAAATAACCGGAGGCGTTCTCGATATCGAGGTGCGGCCCGGCCAGCTTGTAGACACTGCCACGGATGAAGTTCGGGCAGTGGGCCGTGTCCTCGATATGCTGGTCCACGAACCATTCGTCGAACGCGGCCTGATCCTCCGCATTCTTCGGTTCACACAGTCCAATCAGTACGAATCGCGGCATGTCTGCCCCCCTTTGCGCTCAGTTCGGCTGGCCGCCGGCGACGTCGATGTATTGCCCCGTGATCCAACGTCCCGCAGGGGAGGCGAACAGCAGTGCCGCAGCGGCGCAATCCTCCGGCGTACCCGTACGTCCGAGCGGTATGACCTGATCGAACATCTGATGGGCCTGCTCGTCGCTGACGTGCATGGTCTCCTTCAGCATGTCGGTGACGACGATGCCTGGCGCAATGCAGTTGACGGTGATCTTCCTCGGCGCCAGTTCCACCGCCAGCGTACGGGTCATGCTGATCATGCCCATGTTCGCTGCCGAGTAGACGCCGAAGCCCGGTGATGGCTTGTGTGCAGCAATGGAAATGATGTTGATGATGCTGCCGCCGTCGTTCATGCGCTTCGCCGCCTGCTGCGATCCCCAGAACTTGGTCTTCATGTTCAGCTGCAGCTGCTCGTCGAATTTCTCGATGGGAATTTCCGGCAATGCATACGTCTTACGATCCAGGTTGCCGCCTGCGTTGTTCACCATGATGTCGAGGCGACCGAACTCCGTGATGACCCGGTCCAGCGCCGCCGGAATCGAATCCCAATCCATCACGTCCGCCGAGATGCCGAGGCCACGCTGACCACGCGCCTCGATTTCCTTGGCGACGGCGTCCACGTCTTCCTGCCTGCGGGCGATGACGACCACGTCAGCGCCGCTCTCCGCGAAGCCGAGTGCGATACCGCGCCCGATGCCCCGCCCGCCGCCGGTGACCACCGCCACCTGCCCGTCCAGTCGAAATTGATCGTGCAGTCCCATGGCCCTCTCCTCTCCACTCGAGTTCGGGCAACTGTGCACGGATCCGCATCCGGCGTCGCCCTCGACATCGAGAGGTCCGTCACGTGTGACTGTGGATCACGGCATGACTGCCGCCTGCGTCAGCGGAAGAAAAACAGGGCCTGCTCACCCTCGGTGGTCACCGGGAACGCGAACGCTCCCTCGAGCGGCCGTTGGCTTACGACGAGACGCCCTTCCTCGAGGGCCACCACCTCACCGAACTGCTGCCGCTTCAAGGCTTGCGGCGGCTTCACGACGAGCGGCGGCAACCAGGTCGACTCGAACCGCTCGTAGAGCAGGACCGCACCATTGCCGGGCACGACATCTCCGCTCGGTGTCGCGTCGAAGCCGGTTGCACCGTCGTCATTCCGGGAGACACCCAATGCCAGGATGCCATGCGCCAGGTCCAGGGCCATCCCGGCCCCGATACCGTCGATCCCGGGGGGTGGTCGCAGAACTGCATCCTTGAGCCAATCCCCTTCGGCGGCGCGCCAGACGACCACCGCCCCCGACGGCGCCGCCAAGGGCGCTGATGCTGCGATCCTCACCCCATCGTAGGCGAGCGCACTTCCCAGACGACCCGACTCACCCGTCTCCAAACCGTCGAGGCGCATCGAGGCCGTCACGGAACCCTCCTCGAGGACATGAACGTAGACGGCACCCTCACCCTCGTCGACCGGGCACGGCGGCTCGACGAAAAAACCCGGTCCGGCGATGCAAGGTTGCGGCATGCCGGCGCCTTCGCGTGGTGCCGTCACGACCAAATGCTCGGAATCCAGTGCGAGGGATTCGCCGAACAGCGCACCGGTAGCAGGCTCCGGTGCCGTATAACGCGAATGGAACTGCCAAGACGCCTCACCCCGGATGTAGACGTAGATCGCGCCTGCCCAGAGCTTTTCGACGCCGTCATGGAAGACCGTTTCAAATGGCGCGCCCACGACCAGCAACGTGTCGTCGACGGCGGCCCTGACCCCGAAAGGCTGAGTCATGTGCGGATCAGGTGGTAACAGACTTTCCTCCAGCACCCAGTTCTCGTCCTGCTGCCGATACACATGCACCGCACCGATTAGTAGAGGCAGGAAATCACTCTCCTCATCGGAAGCTCGAT
Organism: Pseudomonadales bacterium; assembly: GCA_007131295.1. GTDB lineage: Bacteria > Pseudomonadota > Gammaproteobacteria > Pseudomonadales > Azotimanducaceae > SLTB01. The sequence goes on from SLQW01000153.1 coordinate 17,759, forward strand.
TGCCGTGACCGGACTGGCCCACTACGAGGACGTCATCGTGGAGAGCGAGCCCAACCCCGAAACCACCCGGACGGTCCGGATCCGGCGCAGACAGTACCGCTTCTTCGAGCCATGCCTCGCCATCGCGCCGGAAGATCCGCACCTCCAGCAAGGCGAGGTCGCTTCCGGTGCGTGTCGTCAAAGCAAGCCGATCGCCATCCAGGGCCATCTGCACCTGCCTGGAATCGTCAGGGAGCCCGTTGCCTTCCCTGAGTTCGGCGGTCGTCACGACGCTGTCCGGGGCCAGCCGCTGCACATTCAGTCGATAGCTGCCAATCGCCGGTGAATCAGGCCGCTCGATCTCGATTTCGATCGAGTTGCTGCCGACGCGAAGCGGCAGCGGTCCGGAGGGCTGTCCCGGTAAAACTTCGCGCCCCGCCAAGCGCACGCGCTTCGCGTCATCCGGTACGTCGACGCGCACCTCGACCTCGGCGACCAGAAAGGGTTGGGTAGCACTGTAGCTGCGCTGGCTTGCCTGGAACGGCTGGTCGAGACTGCCCACAGACAGCTCAATGGCACTGGCAGCAGGCTGCGGACCCGACGGCACAAGGTCCGCAGAACCTGATCCCCCTCCCCCACAGGATGCGAGCAACATCAGCAGGAGGCCCGGCAGTGCGAACCGGGTAGCTCGCTTGTGGCTCATGCGAACAACGCCCCCCACGCGCGCGCCCAGTTCACGCGTCCCTCTACCCATCGTTTCCCCTCTTTCACCTAGCTTGACTATCCGGCCACCCAGGTTCGTTCGGAGACAGTGTCTCCATCGACCGAATCGGGTCAACCCGACCTCTGCCGGCCCCGTTCCGGCTCACCCCATGCGCTCCACCAACAGCAGCGACGTCGCCAGCAAAGCGGCACCCATGGCGAACGGAACCGGACGGCCCTGCTTGTAGGCCGGAATCTCTTCGCGAAAAACCTGCAGTGCAATGGCGCCAGCGAGAAAGGCGATCAGCGGCTGTACGGTCAGATCCCAGACCCCTGGCCCCAACGCGGTGGCGAGCAGGAAGCCTGAAACGAGCCCCAAGGAGTGGATCAAGCGGGCATGGCTTCCGTAACGCCCGCCGTGCACTTCGGCGATGGCGTGGTCGAGCACCAGCAGATGCACGCCGATAGCCACTACGTAGAACCCGGTGACCCAGGGACCATGGGTCACCACCTGGTGGGGGAGCAGAAAGGCCAGAGCGCCATTGAACAGGGCGAAGGTTACGAGCAGCAGGGAATAGACGCGCCGGTCTTCCTGCTTTCGGGACTCCGACGCACGATGCCGATGAGCCCAAACCTCCGATGCGTAGAAGGCGATGAATCCAAGCAGCGCGATCGCAAAGGCGAGGCGGCGCCCATCGGCCTCCTGCTCCTCGCCGACAACCTGCCCCGGCGCACCGAGTTCCGGCAACAGCTTCAGGAACAGGTAGGCCGTCGTGATGCCGGCCAGGAAAGAGTGAACAGGACTCCGCCTCGACCCAACTAGATTGTGGAATCGTCCAGCCAGGATATGGACACACACGAGCAGGGTCGTTGCCAGAGCTGTCCAGAGCATCATGGCTGCAGCCTGCGCTGGGGCTGCCCCGCCGCCCGCGAGCCACGCAACGATTCCGCATTCATTTGAAACATAGTGGCAACCTGGATTATTTTCGAGCGGCAAGTGCTGTACGCGTGCCGACTCACGACGAGTGGCAGTCCTCGAACGCCGCCCAAGGTAAAGGCGCGTGTCGAGGACCGATGCTTAATGATTAAGGGGAGACATTATGAAGAAGCTGAACTGGATCAGCTCGGGATTGGGCTGCAGCGCTCTCGTGGCCGCAATTCCGACCCTGGCGCAACCACAGCCGGACCAACCGGCTCTAGTGGAAGAGATCGTCGTCACCGGAACCTTCATTCGCCGGTCGACATTCGACTCATCTTCTCCCATCGACTTTCTGGGGCAAGAGGACTTTCAACGCAGCGGTGCGATTTCGATCAAGGACATTGCCCAGAACCTGACCTACAACATCGGCTCGGAGAACTTCCCCGACACCCTGCGCTCCGGCGCGACGACGGGAACAGAGAACGTCAACATCCGTGGTCTCGGCTTGAACTCGACGCTCGTGCTGGTGAACGGTCGTCGCCAGGCCGAGGCACCGAACCTGACCAACGACGGTGTCGCATTCGTCGACACGGCCTCGCTCATTCCGACCATCGCGATCGAACGCATGGAAGTGCTCAAAGATGGCGCTGCCGCGCTGTACGGATCCGATGCGATTTCAGGGGTAGTGAACTTCATCACCCGCAACAATTTCGAGGGGCTGGAAATCTCGATCGACCATCAGAGTCTGACCGAATACGACGACAGCCGGCCCTCTGACACCAACCTGCAGGGCATCATCGGTTTCGGAAACGAGCGCGGCCACGTAGTCGCGGCTGCCAGTTATCTCGAACGCAAGCCCATGCCCATGTACGAGCGCGGCTTCACCCGGGGCGGTGGCCTCTCCGGCCTGGGCAGCCCAGGCGCATTCGCGCCAACTCCAGGCGAGGGGGAAGGTACGTTCGGCGATCGAGTGGCGGCCTGGCAAGCCACCACGTTCGACCCGGGCTCCGCCGTCGGTGCCGACCTGGACTGCGAGAACGTCGACTTCCGGCGGCCCGACGGCACACCGACCAACTGGCTGACCAACCCGACGGACCCGGATGCGCTCCTGCCCGGTGGTGAAGGCTGCGTATACGACTTCCTGCCGATGCAATCGATCCTGGACAGGGAAACCCGTGTCAACTTCTGGGCTCACGGCGAATTCCTCCTGATCCCGGAGCACAACATCGAGCTGTACGGTGAGTTCCATACCGCCAACAACAATATCCAGCGCGGCAATTCACCGAGCTACGGCTTCGTGAATCTTCCGACCGTTCCGGTGAGCAACCCTGGCCTGCGCAACGACGCCTTTCGTCGCGGGCTCGGCGGCGAGGAACTTATCGATGATGCAGCGGCCCAGGCCCTCGGATTCGGCTCCGCGATCGAAGCAGCCGAAGCGAATCCTGATGTCGGCCCCCTGCTCTACATCGGCCGTCCCTTCACTGGCGATCCGGACGCGGAGTACAACAGCCGCGGCCGATTCGACATCCAAGGGCGCATGGAGCGCGACAAAACCCACTTCGTCGGCGGCATCCGCGGCGACTTGGCGTTTGCAGAGGGCTGGACCTTCGACTTCAGCAACACCTGGAGCCAGCACAAATTCGCAGGCTACCCGGCGTTCGACACGAACGATTCGAATATGCGATCAGCTCTCGAGGGCTTCGGTGGCCGGGACTGCGATCCCGCTATTTCCGGCCCAGGGGAAGGCAACTGCTTCTTTTTCAACCCCTTCGGCAGCGCCTACCTCACGGATCCAGAAGATGTAGGGCCCAATGGCCTGTACAACACCGACGAACTCTGGCTCTTCATGCGCGACCCGATCATGTCTACGACCAAGCAGGAGCTCTGGGTACTGGACGCCGTGGTCACAGGCGATGCCTTCGATCTACCCGCAGGCCCTCTGGGGCTGGCCTTCGGCGCGCAGTATCGCGACCAGTCCTATCGTGCGCTTCCGTCCGGAACCGGCGCGAATTTCGACTTCTCCTTCGTCGTCGGTCAGGAAGGCTTCGACGTTGATCGGGATGTCTGGGCGATCTTCGGTGAAGCTCTGGTACCCGTGACCGACCGCGACTCCGGCATCGGCGCCCTGGAATTGAGTCTCGCCCTGCGCCACGAGGACTATGGCGGCGGTACGGGCAGCACCACGGACCCGAAGGTCGCGTTCCTGTGGATGCCAAATGACCAACTGTCCGTACGTGGCTCGTTCCAGACATCCTTCAAGGCGCCGGGGCTGGCCCAGCTGGGTGGCTCGAGCACATCACTCAATAACGTCCTGACCAATCTTCTGAACGATCCCGACGACGAGACCCGGACATTCATTCCAGGCATCGCCGTCGGCAACCCCGACCTGCAGCCGGAAGAGGCTGATGTCTGGAACATCGGCTTCAGCTGGCAACCCGAAGGTACCCTGGAGGGACTGGAACTCAACATGGACTACTGGAACTTCGATTTCAGTAACGCCATTCGCAAAGAGTCCAACGACGCCGTGGTTCGCGCAGCGGCCGCCGGCGACCCAGCAGCCCTCGACAAGCTGACGCTGAACCCGGACGGCACCGTCGCGGTCATCCGCTCCGAGTTCATCAACGCCGCCAGCGTCGAGACCGACGGCATCGACATATCCATGCGCTATCCGATCAATACGGACAACGCAGGCACGTTCGAGCTATTCGGTGCAGCGACGCACATCCTCACCTACAAGTTTCAGGAGGGTCCCGATCTGCCGGTGATCGATGGTCGCGGCAAGCGCAACTTCCAGACCATCGGCGCACCTGCACCGAAGTGGCGTGGTAATGCCGGAGTCGACTGGTTCCGCGGCAGCCACGGTGCCAATGTCACGCTGCGTTACACCCATAAGTACGCTCAGGCTGAAAATGAAGTCGATCCGCGGATCGCCATCATCCAAGGCCGCGAGCCGAGCACCTCGATCGGTCGCCACGTGACGGTCGATGTGCAGTACTCCTATGAGTTCACCGAACTGTTCAACCTTGGCGCACCACGCATCAGCATCGGGGCCATCAACCTCTTCGACAACGACCCGCCTGCAATCGACAGCGGTCCTGGCTGGGATACCAAGATCCACGACCCTCGCGGTCGCATCATCTATGGAAGCCTGAGATTGGCCTTCTGAGCGCTCGCCCCCGGCGAACGTGACGAACAAAGGAGCGGCATGGATTTCCATGCCGCTCCTTTTTTGCAAACCGGTTAATCGACGGCCACAACCGTCAAGTGTGATTGTTTTTGATCCAGATCAGTTTCCCGAGCGCGGGAGTCTGCTCTGATGCCCTGCATCAACCATCGTGGCAACAGGAGGGATCGGCTCCATGGTCGAGACAGCCACCGGTACGGACAGATCAGCAGGCATCACCTACCAGGAGATCCTGGATACCGACAGCCGCAGCGTTCCGGACATCCTCAGGGCCGAAAGCCCGATGCCCAAGGGTCCAACCACCGTGCCCGCAGAGCGCTACTACTCGAAGACCTTCCACGACCTCGAAGTAGAGAAGGTCTGGAAGCGCGTCTGGCAGATGGCCTGCCACGAGCTGGACATTCCGGAAGTCGGCGACTATCACGTCTACGAGATCGCCCACCTGTCCTTTCTCGTGGTGCGTACCGGGGCAGACGAATTCAAGGCTTACCACAACGCCTGCCTGCACCGTGGCCGGATGCTCAAGATCAAGAGTGGCAAAGGGGCCAGGGAATTGCGTTGCGCCTTCCACGGCTGGGCCTGGAATATCGATGGCGGCCTGAAAGAGGTCCCCTGCCACTGGGACTTTCCCACCGTCAGCGCCGAGACCCACAGCCTGCCCGAGGTCAAGGTGGGTCGCTGGGGCGGCTACGTGTTCATCAATCCGGACCCGAACGCGGAATCCCTGGAGGATTTCGTCGGCAACCTGTCGGAGCAGTTCGGCACTCTGCCCTACGAGCGTCGCTACAAAACAGCGCATGTGGCGAAAATTCTGCGCTGCAACTGGAAGGTCGCCCAGGAGGCCTTCAGCGAGGCGTATCACGTGGTCGCGACGCACCCGACCATTCTCGACTCCATCGGTGATGCCAACACGCAGTACGACGTCTTTGGCAACTACTCGCGCGCGATGTCGCCACAGTTCGTGATGAGCCCGCACGTCCAGCGGGAATGGGAGGCGCTACCGGACGCGCGCCTCTATACCAGGCAGCGGCACGCACTCACCGGACACGTCTACGAACTCGGCGACGACGGACTCGTGCACGTGACCAACCACAAGGGCGAGGTGAGCCGGTTCAAGGACGACGGCACCTGGGTCGACGGCCCGATGACTCAAGTCGATCCCAATATGTGCAACTGGATCGGCGGCAAGCAGCTTCCCAACGCGAACGTGGTGCCGCTCAACCCTCCGCCGAAGGTGCCGAAAGGAAAGAATCTGCGCCAGGTCATGGCTGAACCGATTCGTGAGTCCTTCCGCAACGCGCTCGGAGACGAAGTCGACGAAGTCTGCGACGCAGAGCTACTGGACTCGATCTATCTCACGCTGTTCCCCAACTTCCACCCCTGGGGCTGCTTCAACCAGATCAACTACCGCTTCCGTCCCCATGGCGATAACCCCGAGGAGTGCATCATGGAATGCATGTACCTCGCGCCGATTCCCAAGGACGGTAAGTTCGAGCCGGTTCGTGAGCCGCATTGGCTCGGTCCGGACGACGACTGGTGCGATGCGCCAGAGCTCGGGATGCTGGCCAAGGTATTCAATCAGGACGTGGTCAACATGCCGGAAGTGCAGCGCGGCCTGAAGATGCTCAAGGATCAGGAAATCATCTTCGCCAACTATGGCGAGACGAAGCCGCGGCACTTCCACAAACTGCTGGAGGAATGGCTGGAGAAGCCGTAGCGCTGTGAGTTTCCCGGCCGAAATGAGGCGAGTCTGATGGTGCAGACCGCCGCGTTTCGGCCGGCGCAGCGTCGGCAACCGATCATCGATGGCGCCGCGCAGGCGCCTTCAGTCGTTGCGAGTGCATGCGGCCGCGTTTCGCCCGGCGACACGGCCAAAGTAGGAACCCGGGCCCAGACTGAGCCCGCTTGCGTAGCCTTTGCCATCCTGCGGAATCGACGACACGCAGGCTCCAGCGGCGAAGAAACCGGGAATAGCATGCCCGTGGTCGTCAAGCACCTCGGCATCGACGTTAGTAACCAGCCCGCCGAGAGTCAGGAAGCGATAAACGTTGCTCGAGTAGGATACGTCGAATGCGGCGTACGGTCCGACATCGAGCGGCTTCAACCAGTCGGCGTGTTTGCGATAGAGCGTATCCTCGCCGCTCGCTGCAGCAGCGTTGTACTCCGCCAGAGTCCGCTGCAGCGATCCTTCCGGTAGACCGAGTCCAGACTCCATCTCGACGACCGTCTCCCAGCCGTCCACAAGTGGGTGGCCGAGCTCCGGGTAGGCGAAAATCTCGGCATCCACGATGAGCCAGGCGGTGGCATCGGGTTGTTCCGCAATAAACTCGGCAGTACGTCCGTGGTAGGCGTCCTCCGCCACGAAACGCTCCCCACGCTTGTTGACCAGAATACCCTTGATGAGTTGCGCCGGCGGATAGAACGATGCGGTGGCGATGGTCCCGCCCATGGCCTGGGTGGCTGCGCCAGCAGACAGTCCGAGCATCAAGGCAGCACCGTCGTTGTGCGGCGTGCCCAAGGCTTCCGCCGTTTCCGGCAGTTCGGGAGCGTAGTGACGCATCAGTTCACCATTCATCCCGAAACCGCCTGCTGCAAGAACGACCGCACGACGAGCGCGCAGATGACGCTCGCCGTCGCTCTCGCGAACCCGCAGGCCGACGATGCGCCTGGCTTCATCATGCACCAGCGCGGTGACCCGGCTGTCGACGCAGACGCGGACTCCCTCTTCCTCGCAGCGTGCGATGAGCGCATTCATGGCAAGCGCACCGCCTCCGTCTCCTACTTTCGCCACCTTGTGGCCGCGCGGGACCGGCTGCGCCACCTCCGCATAGGGCCAGAGCTTCTCGTTGCCGGTGGAGGCCAGACAGGCACTGGTCGGTGCGATCACAGCCTTGTCCGCATAGTAGCTGCGCTCGAATGGCACACCCTGGGCTTCCAGCCATTCGAAATGCCCGACACAGTCGTCACAGAAGCGGCGGACGATATGGGCGTCGGGCGCACGCGTACTGGCCATGAGGAAGCGGAACATGTCCTCCGCGGTGTCCTCGTAGCCGACCTTGCGCTGCACGTCCGTTCCACCACCAAGGTAGAAGATACCGGCCGACAGCGCGCTGGCACCGCCGCCGCCGCTGGCGCGCTCGATCACCAGGACGTCAGCACCATTCCTGCGCGCTTCCAATGCCGCACAGGCGCCGGCGATTCCGTAGCCCACAACGAGCACGTCGGCCGTGTCGTCCCAGTGGGCGATGTCATTCGCGTGCAGCAGGGTCGGCGGCGCGATCATGGTCTCCTCCTCGTCCCGAGATTCCGACGGGACCAATCTACTGGACGGCGAAGTTCACGTCGGCCCTCGATTCGCACAGGTTCAGATACCGCTGGTCCGACAGCGCCGGTACTGAACGCATTCACGCAAGCACAGAGGAAACTGCGCGAAGCTCACGGCGTTGTTCAGTCGTTGCGGCCAATGGCGGCATGTGCGGCATCACGACCAGCAAGGTAGCCGAACGTCAGAGCCGGCCCCAGGGTTCCGCCGGCACCGCCATATACCATGCCGGTGGGCCCGGCCATGGCATTCCCGGCCGCGTAAAGGCCGGGAATTGGTGTACCGCTGAGATCGAGCACTCGCCCGCGGACGTCCGTCTTCGGTCCACCCTTGGTGCCGAGCGTACCACTGACGATGCGCACGGCGTGAAACGGCCCCTCTTCGAGCACTCCGAGCGTGCGCGCAGCACCGCTCAGAGAGGCATCTCCGTTGTAGCCATCGTAGGCGCTCACTCCTCGCTGGAACTCCGGATCTGCGCCGTCAGCTGCGTACCGGTTGAAGCGCTCGACCGTAGCCTCGAGGGCCGCGGCGGGCACGTCGATACGCGCCGCGAGTTCGGCGAGGGTCGCGGCACTCTCGATCAGGCCTTCTGGTGCCTGCCCGGGCAGGAACCCGGCAATCGGATAGCGACTGCGGAAGCGCTCGTCGAACACGAGCCAGGCCGGGTTGTTCTCGAACGCGAAATGGGTCGGATCGAAGGTGTGAAAGGCACGACCGATGTCGTTGTAGTTCGCGGCCTCGTTGACGAAGCGACGACCCTTGCCGTTGACAATGATGGATCCTGGCAGCGTGCGCTCCGCCAGACAGATGCGATACAGCGGGTGCCCGCGGACCGCGTCGCCGGGGATGGGAATCGTTGGCATCCACCAGGCCTCGCTCATGTTGTCGAGCTTCGCACCCACCGCCATCGCCATGAGCAGACCGTCGCCTTCGTTCTCCGGTACCGATGCCGGCCCGGCGAGCGGCCCGCGCAGGAAGGCCCGAACGAGTTCACTGTTCCACTCGAAGCCTCCGGTTGCGAGGACCACGCCTCGCCGAGTTCCGATGCGCAGCGTGCCTTCAGCAGATTCAGCCCGAACACCGATCACAGCATGACCGTCGCGGATCAGTTCCCGGGCGCGGACGCCGGTACGGATCGCAACGTCATGGGCGAGACAGCCCGCGAGCAGGGCCCCGACCAGAGCTTGTCCCATGCCGCGCAGATCGCGAGCGCTGCGCTCGGCGAGCGTCTCCTTGCCCGGCGCCCCACGCATCATTTCCATGAGGGTCACGGGCGCCACCGGCGCTTGTGGATGCAGATCGGTACGCAGGCGGTTGACGCGCTCGGCCCAGGGGCCGAGATCGGCAAACGGAAACAGATCCGGATCCAGCGAGCGACCGCCGCCGGGTTTGCCACCCGGGTTCTCCGGATGGTAATCCGGATAGCCTTCGGCCACATGAAACTTCAGCGGCGTGTGCGCCTCCAGGAAACGGATCATCTCTGGCGCATGGTCGACGAATGCCGCCGCGAGCTCCATGTCCATGACGCCAAGCGAGAGGGATTCGAGATAGGCCAGCGCATCGTCACGAGAATCGTCAAGAGCCAACGCCGACATGTGCGGGTTGTTCGGAACCCAGAGAATGCCGCCGGAGGTGGCGGTGGTTCCGCCGACGTCCGCGGCGCGTTCCAGCACCAGCACCCGGGCGCCTTCGACTGCTGCACAGACAGCTGCAGTCAGGCCGGCTCCACCCGATCCGAGGACCAGCACATCGGTTTCCAGATCCCATCCCGAGGCCATTTGAAGTACTCCTGACGATAATGATTCATTGCGTAGCGGCGCGTGCCGCAGCCACAGCCCTGCGCGTCGATCCTCGGACTCGCATGTCTCCAGCAGCAGCGCGACCACGAGGACACCCAACATCGAACGCCCGAGCAGCCTTGGGCTTCGTCATGATCGCTCCCCTCCTGCTTGACCGTTCATCAGAACCCAAGCGCGACACCAGACAGGTCTACAAGGCACGAATCCGTCGACACGATCCGCTTGGCCATCACCTGGGCGTGAACTCAATGTGCAGTTCGTTCAGTGCACGCAGCGCATAGTTGGGATAGTGGCGAAAATCGTTGCGACCCGGCGCA
>SLQW01000066.1 GCA_007131295.1 Pseudomonadales bacterium
ACCGGCAGCGCCGTCGCCAGACCATGCTCCATACTGCTGCGCGCAAGCTTCAGCAGGCGGCCTCGCGCGGCGGCGTCGAGCATCAAACCGGCATATCCTCGAGCACCCAGGCACCGTAGCCGACCACGCGTTCCGTTGATCCCGCCGTATCGGCAGAGGTGGCGAGCCCCAGGCGACGAATCCGGCAGCCTCGCTGCCGCGCCAGCAGCAGCAGACCGTTCAGCGGCGCGGCGCCACAGGCCTGCTCACCCACGAGATCGGTAGCAAATCTCTCGATTGCCATAGCTGTCTCGGCATCGATGCGCTGTGCGTCCTCCAGACCGTGAAAGTGCGACAGATCGGTGCTGACCACGATCAGCGTCTCTGGGCCTCCCCAGACTGCCTGCAGCACCTCCGCCACCTGTCGCGGGGTAGCGCCACCGACCACCAGCGGCAGCAGCTCGAAGTCATCAAGCACGGCTTGCAGGAACGGCATCTGGACCTCAAGGCTGTGCTCTTCGGCATGCGCCGCATCGGAGACACTGACGCCAGACAGCGAGCGCACACGATCGAACGCTTCGCGATCGACCTTGACGACCCCGAGAGGCGTTTCGAAACGTGCAGCCGCCGGCAGGGTCAGACCGGGAACCCAGACGCGATGACCGGGGCCGAGGAGCACCACGCGGCGGATGAGGTGACGCTGCGGCGCGAGCTGCGCATAAGCCCGGGCTGCGAGCTGACCGGAGTAGACGTAGCCCGCATGCGGTACGACGAGCACTTTCGGACATACCGCCGCCGGCTCGCGGTCGCCGTCCGCAAGCAGCACGTTCAGCGTCTCGTGAAGCGCGGCCGCCGTTCCCGGGTAAAACAATCCGGCGACCGCTGCCGGTCGAGTGTGCATGAGCCTCCCACCTTGCACTGCCGCCTTGGCGGCTCCACATATCATCCAGATAATGCAGACGGTTCGGCACGGTTCAAGTGCCGACCCCGGAGTCGAAGATGAGTCGAGGCGTCGCCACACGCTACTGGCATCGCGTGGACGCAGAGCGCGTGCAGTGCGATCTCTGTCCGCGGCACTGCCGCATGCGCGAAGGGCAGCGTGGCTTGTGCTACGTGCGCGGCTGCGAAGATGGTGAAGTTCGCCTGTTCAGCTACGGGCGCTCCAGCGGCTTCTGCGTCGATCCAATTGAGAAGAAGCCGCTGAACCACTTTCTTCCGGGAACGTCGGTGCTCTCTTTTGGCACGGCAGGCTGCAACCTGGCATGCAAGTTCTGCCAGAACTGGGACATCAGCAAGTCGCGGGAAACGGATACGCTTGCCGACGCGGCCAGCCCGGAAAGGCTGGCAAGAACCGCCCTGGAGCTCGAGTGCCGAAGTGTCGCTTTCACCTACAACGACCCGGTGATCTTCCATGAGTACGCCATCGACGTTGCCGCGGCCTGTCGTGAAGTCGGAGTGCACAGCGTCGCCGTCACCGCGGGCTGGATCGACCCGGAGCCGCGCCGCGAGTTCTTTGCCGCCATGGATGCGGCGAACGTAGACCTGAAGGCGTTCAGCGAGCGCTTCTATCGGGATATCTGCGGCGGCCGGCTGGTGGACGTGCTCGACACTCTGCTTTACCTCAAGCACGAGACCGAGGTCTGGTTCGAACTCACCACGCTGCTGATTCCGGGCGAGAACGACTCGACCGGGGAACTCGAAGCGCTGACGCGCTGGGTCGTGGACGAACTCGGCGCGGACGTACCGCTGCACTTCACCGCGTTTCATCCCGACTGGAAGCTGCGCGACCGACCACCCACGCCACCCGAGAGCCTGTCGCGGGCACGGCGCATCGCGCTCGAGGTCGGTATCCATCACGCTTTCACCGGGAACGTCCACGACACCGCCGGCGGATCCAGCTTCTGCCCGAGTTGCGGCACCTGCGTCATCGAGCGCGACTGGTACGCCCTAGGCGCCTGGCGCCTCGACGACCAAGGGCGCTGCCGCAAGTGCAGTACGCCGATCGCCGGGCGCTTCGAGGCCGAGCCCGGCAATTTCGGGCGCCGCCGCATCCCTGTTCGGCTTGCATATGGCACCTGAGCACGAGCGCCCAGGGCAGATCGACCCGCGATCAAGCGCGCCCGGTCAGGATGGCCAGCAGCTGATCCTTCAATGCCAGGCGATGAACCTTCAGCTTCTCCATCGTCTGGTCACTGGCAGGCTCGATGTTCTCGTCCATGCGATACACGGTCCGGTCGACCTCGTGGTATTCGTCGAAAAGTCGACGGAAGTGAGCGTCACTGGACTTCAGTTCGTGAATCCGTTCCCGGTGCTCGGGAAATTCGCTGATGAGAGGGTGGTGCTCGACGGACATGCCAGATCTTCCTGCTGCAAAAATGACGTCCCTGATGGTCCACCCTCCGCGGCACCGTTGCATTGATCCAGAGCAGTAAAGTGCCGCTTGGAAGAGAGCAGATGGAACCCTGCGCCCTGCTCCTGCGTGGTCGCTCCAACCACTGCCCACGCGTAGAGACATGATTACGATCGCCGCGGCCCTGGCGCCGGTGCTCGCGCTCATCCTGCTCGGCTTCGGCCTGCGGCTCTCAGCGTTCCTGCCCGAATACGCATGGCCCGCCATCGAACGCTTGACCTACTTCGTCCTGTTCCCGGCCCTGCTTATCCACACCCTCGCGAGAAACGACCCTGGGGAACTGCCGTGGCCAAGCATCCTGGCAGCGGTCGTACTCGCCCTCTCGGCCGCCGTGGCGGCACTACTGTTCTGGCGACGGATACGCCCGAGCGCGAATGGCGCCGCCTTCACGTCGTTGTTCCAAGGAGGCGTGCGCTTCAATACCTATATTGCGCTGGCCGTCATTCAGGCCCTGCTCGGGACCGATGGAGTAGTCGCCGGCGCTGTCGTCTTCGGTTTCATGATCCCGTTGGTGAATCTGCTCTGCATCGGTGCCTTCGCCCGCTGGGGCAGCGGTGCGGCGCGCGGCCTGCGCCCGTTCGCCATCGCCGTGCTCGCCAACCCCCTGATCCTCGCCTGCGTCGCCGGCTGGGCACTCGGCCTGAGCGGCATCGGCCTGCCCGGCGTCACCTCAGACATCCTCGAAATCATCGGCCGTGCCGCCCTGCCGCTCGGCCTTCTGGCGGTGGGCGCAGCGCTTCGGCCCAGGCAGATGCTCGACCACCTGCACCCCGCGGCCGTGGCGTCGGTGGTGCAGTTCGGCCTGAAGCCCGTAGTGGCGGTGGCTCTCGCCTCGGCGTTCGGCTTCGATGCGCTGCTCACCGCCGTTTTCGTCATCACCCTGATGACACCGACCGCACCCAGTGCCTACATCCTCGCCCGACAGCTCGGCGGGGACGGTCCGGCCATGGCCTGCATCATCACCCTGCAGACGCTACTGGCCTTCATCCTGATGCCCGCAATCATGGCCCTGGCGCTGCCGGAGCTGAGGATCCCGCCGAGCTGACCGACGCGCCTCGGCCGCGGCTACCGTTTCGAGCGGATTCAACCGATGCAGCGGTTCGCGAACATGAAAGCCTCATCCATGGTCCACTGGGCCTCGGGCTTCTGCATCATCTGCCGACACCACTCCGGGGACCCCGGTTGGGCAGTGCTGCCGCCCGCGGCGTGCCCGAACTCCAATCGCTCCATGTGCCTACCCCACTCCATGATTGCGGCTTCGAATGCGGGCGTATGGAGCTGCGGCTGCCTATCGACGCGCATGAGCTGCCCCTCGAAGCGCTCCAGCGCACGCCCCATGCGCTGATGCAATTCCGGCAGTTCAACCGATTGCATCATGCTGGTGAGCTCCGCGCCGCCAAAACGAGCCTCCAGCGCGGTCATGTTCTCCACCATCCCGTCCGCCCGGCGCACGAACTCGCCTCGTACCCGTTCTGCCATCGCGTTGGCCGATGCCATGTCCTGCACGGTTGCCAGGGCGTCAGCGAAATCCTCGAAATAGACGGCCACCATCTCCAGATGCGCCTCGATCGCGACGTTCGGATCCTCTTCGCGGCCCGACCCGCAGCCACTCACCGCCAACAGCACCGCCAACATCACACTCCAACTCAAAATTCCCCCTCGCATGCATGCCTCCAGCGCGTAGCGTGGCCCCGAGGATCGGAAGCCCTTCCAACGAATCTGAACCCATGCACCGCGGTGCCGGCATCCGCAGATAGCGGGGGTTAGCGGGAGATAGAGATGCTCCCAAGCCGTAGTGAGCGTATTCGAGCGGAGGTCGGCAAAGCACCGGCCCTGTCGGCTACAATCGGTGCCCCGTTGCCGCTGCAAGCCTCTGTTTCATGCCTGCTCCCGAACCAAGACGCGATCCACGCATGCTCCACACCGAACCCGGCCCGCGCCTGCTCGCGCTGCTCGGCGTCGCGCTCGTGTTCGTCTTCTACCGACCGGGCGCCGACCCGAGTCTGGTCAACAGCGTCCTGCTACCGCTGATCGGGCTGCTTTCGGCCTGGTATCTGACCGGCTCCATCGTGGCTATTGCCTTCGCGGTGATGCTGCTGGCCGCGGCGCACACGGATCTCGACGGCAGCCGGGTGGCGGAGACACTGATCTACCCGTTGTTCGCCGTGATCGCCGCAGCGACCCTGGTGGTCATCCTGAGTCTGCGCTTTCGCGATGCCATGCAACGGCGGCGGGAGGCGCGGCGACAGGCACGCCAAGAGCGACCCGGGGAAGGAGGGTGACGGCCGACACCTGCGGGTGGAGAGTGATCGCAAATCGGTTTACACGCAGGGGGTTAATACCGTTGAATTAAGCACTTGCCGACCATGAGAGCGACCCGGGCCTGCTTCCCGCCACGCGATGCGGGTACAGCCTCCGGTGTCGGAGAGACGAATCAACCGAGAGGGCCGTGGATCCATGAACTTCGAGTTTTCCGAAGACCAGAACATGCTGCGCGAACAGGCGCAGAACTTTCTGCGCGCGAAGAGCGACAGCAAGGCGGTGCGCAGGATTCTCGAAAGCGACACGCCCTACGACGAAGTCCTGTGGAAGGGCATGGTCGAACTCGGCTGGACCGGCGTGACGATCCCGGAGGCTTATGGCGGCATCGGCCTCGGCCACCTCGAGCTGTGCGTGATCGCGGAGGAGCTTGGCCGGACCCTTGCGCCGACGCCGTTTTCATCGTCCGTCTACCTCGCCACCGAGGCACTGCTGCAGTTCGGCAGCGAGGAGCAGAAGCAGGCCTGGCTGCCGAAACTGGCGGCCGGTGAGGTGATCGGTACCGTCGCCGTCGGCGAGGGCACCAAGGCGGTCACGCAAAGCAACATGCAGGTCACCGCAAAGGACGGCAAGCTGTCCGGTAGCAAACTCCCGGTGGCCGATGGCGACGTGGCGGATTTCGCCGTCGTCATCGCCAAGGACTCCGAGAAGGCGGCGTCCCTGTATCTGGTAGAACTGACCGCATCCGGCGTCAGCCGGGAAACGGTGAAGACCCTGGATCCCACCCGTTCCCACGCCAGCGTGACCTTCGACGGCGCGCCCGGCGAGCTGCTCGGCGCCGCGGGCCAGGGCTGGAGCCAGCTCGAGAAGATCTTCGACCGCGCCGCGATCCTGTTTGCCTGGGAGCAGGTGGGTGGTGCCGAGGCCAGCCTGCAGATGGCTCGGGACTACGCCATGGGCCGTTACGCGTTCGGTCGTCCCATTGCCTCCTTTCAGGCCATCAAGCACAAGCTTGCCGACATGTACATCGCACACACCCTGGCACGCTCGAACTGCTACTACGGTGCCTGGGCGCTTTCCACCGACGCCCCGGAACTGCCGCTGGCGGCCGCCACGGCCCGGGTCTCGGCCACAGAGGCCTTCCACGAGTGCAGCAAGGAGAACATTCAGACCCACGGCGGCATGGGCTTTACCTGGGAGTTCGACTGCCATCTCTTCTATCGGCGGTCGAAGCTCCTGAGTCTGAACCTCGGCAGCCTGCCGCGGTGGAAGGACATGCTCGTCACCCGCATCGAAGAATCGAACCTGAACCAGGCGAGTCAGTGAGCACGGGCTGAGGAGAATCGACTATGGACTTCAGCGATACCCCACAAGAAGCCGAGTTCCGCAAGCAGGCGCGGGCCTTTCTCGACGCCCATGCCACGCCGAAGAACCAGGCGAAGATCCGCAAGAACGAATCCGAGGCCGATCTGATCAAGCGCGCCAAGGCCTGGCAGAAACTCAAGCAGGAAAACGGCTGGGCCTGCCTGAACTGGCCGAAGGAGTACGGCGGCCGCGGTGCGTCGCCCATGGAACTGATCATCTGGGGACAGGAGGAGGCGCGCTACGACGTGCCGACGGGCCCGTTCGCCATCGGCCTCGGGATGTGCGGGCGCACAGTGATCGCCTTCGCCGGCGAAGAGCAGAAGAAGCGCTACCTGCCGAAGATGGCCTCGGGCGAGGAGATCTGGTGCCAGCTGTTCTCGGAGCCGGCCGGCGGCTCCGATGTCGCCAACCTGCGCACCCGCGCGGTCAAGGAAGGGGACGAGTGGGTCGTCAACGGTCAGAAGGTCTGGACCTCCGGCGCGCAGTTCTGTCACTACGGCATCCTGCTCACACGCACGGATCCGAGCGTGCCGAAGCACAAGGGCCTGACCATGTTCATCGTCGACATGAAGGCGCCGGGCGTGGAAGTGAAGCCCATCAAGCAGGCTTCGGGCCACTCCGGCTTCAACGAAGTGTACTTCTCCGACGTGCGCATTCCGGACGACCATCGCCTCGGCGAGGTCGGCGATGGTTGGAAGGTGTCGATCGTCACGCTCATGAACGAGCGTCTCGCAGTGGGTTCCGCGGGCGGACCGGATGCAGGCGAGCTGCTCGAACTGACGCAGACGGTGGACCTCGATGACGAGCCGGCAATTCGTAACAAGGCGGTGCGCGACAGGATTGCCGCCTGGTACTGCGAGCAGGCTGGACTGAAGTTCACCAAGCTGCGCGTGCAGTCAGCGCTGTCCCGTGGTGGCACACCGGGACCGGAGAACTCCATCACCAAGATCGTCTCGGCGAACAAGCTGCAGGGCATCGGCAGCTTCGGTATGGACCTGATGGACATGGGCGGGATTCTGGTGGACGAGCAGCCCATGGACGGCCAGTTCCAGGCCGCCTGGATGTCGGCCCCGGGCTACCGGATCGCCGGCGGCACCGACGAGATCCTGCGCAACATCATCGCCGAGCGCGTGCTGCAGATGCCCGGCGACATCCGGGTGGACAAGGACGTTCCCTTCAGCGAAGTTCCGCAGGGCGGCAAGAGCTGAGGCCACCATTGCCGCGCCGGTCCCGCGCACGCGGGACCGGTAGCGACTCTAGGGGAGCACGCCGATGACCGCTCAGGACCTCGTGCTCGAGTCATTCGAACTCGCCGCCGAATCCGAAAAGGACATCACTGCAGGCGCCTACGAGCGTTTCTACGCCCGCTGCCCGGCGGCGCAGGATGTGATGAGTCATGTGGATGAGCACATGCAGGGGCGCATGCTCGAAGAGGTTCTCGAGCTACTCATGACGCCGGAAGGCGAGGTCGAGCCTGGGCAACTGGCCTTCGAAGTGGGCAACCATCGCGCCTACGGTACCTCCCCCGACCACTACCGCCCGCTGCTGGAAGCCGTCCGGGATACGGTCGAGCGTGAACTCGGCGCGCGCTGGAACGAGCGCTTCGAGCATGCTTGGGAAGCGAAAATCGAGAGCCTCCTCGCGCAGATTCACGCTCACGCCTGATCGAACAGATGACCACGAACGCGGGCTGCGGTCTCACGGTAAGCGGCCTCCGGGAGTGCCGCGAGGCGATCGGCCGTTTCACTCGCGGCCTTTGCCGCCCGGCGAGCACTCTCCAACCAGTCGATAAACCCGGCCTGCACGGCCTCCTCGGGTGCAAACAGGCGCCCGAGCAGCGTCGCCGTCTCGAACTGGCGACGACTCAAACGCTGCCGTGCAAGGTTCACGGTAAACGAGGAGAGCGCCTGGCCGAGCCCGACGTCGGGGAAGCCGATCTTGAACGGTCCCTTGGCACCCACCCGCACGTCCGCGGCAAGCAGCAAGCCAGCTCCCACGCCGAGGGCATGACCGTTGACGCAGGCCACCACCCGCAGACGGGAACGCAGCAGGCTGAGCAGCAACGCCTCCGCTTCCAGCTGCAAGGCGTCCCTATCCTCCGCCAGCGCGGCTGGATCGAAGCCACCGCAAAAGATGCCTGGTCGCCCCGTGATCAGCAGCACCTGACTTTCGGTGCTGGCCTCGGCTGCGGCCAAGCCCTCGCTGAGTGCAGCAACGCCGGGGCGGTCGAGCAGATTGGCTCGACCCGTGTTGATGCGCATCAGCTCAACGGCGCCGCGGCGATCCCGATCGATCAACGGCGCACTCACGCTCCTGCTCCCATCATGGATCGCCGCCCCAGGGTTGCAGCTCGTAGCCGGCTGCCTGGAGCGCCTCGAGCAGCCCCTGATCGCCGCCGAGATGCCCGGCACCGACAAGCACCAGCTCACGCTCCGCGCTCACCGCAAAGGCCTCGAGCGCAGGCATCCAGGCCGCATTGCGATCGGTGAACAGCATGCGGTAGGAACGCGGGTCCAGTTCGCGGCTGGGGCCGATCAGATTCGAATACAGAGCTTCGAAGTCGCCCTGGCGCCAGTCGGAAATGGCATCGTCGATGACTTGTCGGGAACGCTCGAGGTCGGCAAGACTCGCATCGAGGAATTGGTCCGGGTCGTCTGCACCCAGTTCCAGCAGCATCCGCATCTGCTCCCGCGCATCTTCGAGCGTTGCCAGCGGCCGCCCGTCGGCGCGAGCACGGCGGTAGAAATAGCCATCGATTCCGACCTCGGTCACACCGAGACGACCGAGCATTGCCTGCGCCACCGTAAGGCCGGCAAAGGCCGGCCGCATGCGCGCGAGGAGATTCACCGCAATGCCGAGCTCCTCCGCCAGTTGCGTCAGGCGCTCCCAGGTCTCCGCGTCGAGGTCGTCTGCAAGCGTCCGGCCCGCAGGCTGAATCCCCAGTTCGTGCATCAGGCGTTGCACATCTGGCTCGACCATAGCGCCAAGGTCAGCCTCGAGGACGACGGTGCCGGTCACCTCGTAGGCCCGGTCGAACACGTCGGGAAGTGGAAAGTCCTGCGGGCGCAACATGTGAATCGTACCGCCAAGCAGAAAGCCGCCGTCTTCGCTGCGGACTTCCCAGATCGGGCTGCT
>SLQW01000213.1 GCA_007131295.1 Pseudomonadales bacterium
GGAGTGCTGCGCCGCAGGCGCGGCGCTGTTGCCCGCCATCCCTGGCGGGCACCCTTCGGGCGCGCAGAGCGCGACCGGATCTGCTCCAGGCAGATCCGGGCCGATCGGCGGCGCAGCCGCCGGCAGGCATGACGCCTGGAGCAGGCGCAGTCGGCGGGTGCGACGTCGTTAGCAGGAGGGGCGGTGGCGCGCGGCGGCGAGGCGGACGGGGGCGAAGGTCAGGCGGTGGATCGGCGATGGACCGAGCCGGTCGAGTGCAGCGAGGTGCTCCCGACTCGGGTAGCCCTTGTGGCGTGCGAAGCCGTAACCCGGATGCAGCGCATCGAGTGCCACCATCTCCGCATCGCGGGCCACCTTGGCGAGGATCGACGCCGCTGCGATTGCCGCCACGCGACCGTCGCCGCCGACGACCGCCGTCGCCGGACAAGGGAGACTCGGTACCCTGTTACCGTCGACCAGCGCGTGTTCTGGCTCCAGGGGCAAGGCCGCCACCGCACGTTGCATGGCGGCCATACTGGCCATGAGCACGTTGATCTGGTCCACCTCGTCAGCCTCCGCCCGCCCGAGGGCCCAGGCCAGCGCGCGCTCGCGGATCGACGCCGCCAAGGTCTCTCGGCGCGTTGCCGAAAGACGTTTCGAATCGTCCAGGCCGGCAATGGGCCGCTGCGGGTCGAGGATCACCGCTGCCGCCACCACCGGACCGGCAAGGGGTCCGCGTCCGACCTCGTCGACGCCGGCCAGCCGCGAACTGCCGGCCCCGCCGCCACCCTCCTCGTCCCAGACAAGGGCCAGCTGCGGCGTGCGACGCTTCACTGCAACACCCCCCGGCGCTGCAGCAGTCCGAGCAACGCATCCGCGGCACGTTCAGAAGCGTTTTGCCGCAGCTTCCTCGCGAGTGCGGCGAACCGGACCGCGAGTTCCGCGCGCCGCGGCAGCTGCGCCAGGAGCGCGGCCGCCAGCGCCTCACCGGAGGCGTCCTCCTGCAGCAGTTCCGGTACCAACGACTCGCGGGCAAGGATGTTGGGCAGAGCCACCCAGGGTGTCCGCAGTCGTGCCCGGACGATGCGTGCGGAAAGCGGATCGAGGCGATAAGCGACCACCATGGGGACTCCCAGCAGCATCGCCTCCAGCGTCCCGGTGCCGGATTTCACCAGGGCAAAGTCTGCTGCAGCGAGTACATCGGCGGAACGTCCGGTGACGATGCGCACCCGCTCCAGCGGCAACGAGCCGTGCACAGCGGAGCTGATCTTCGCCGCCGCCCTAGAGTCCACTGCGGCGAACACCGCTTCCGCATCCGCTCGCGCCTGGAGCACTCGGGAAACGGCCGCGACAAAGGGCGCGAGCAGCCGCTTCAGTTCCGCCGGGCGACTGCCCGGCAGCACGGCGAGCAGCAGCGTCGATTCCGCAACGCCGAGTCCGGCGCGCAGGCGGGCGCGATCCGCCGGCGGCGCGAGCCTGTCCGCCAGGGGATGGCCCACGAACACGGCTTCGACAGGTGTGTCCGCATACAGGTCCGGCTCGAAGGGGTAGAGCGTCAGCACCAGGTCCATGGCGCGGTGAAAACGCCGCAGCCGCTCAGCCCGCCAGGCATACACGGCAGGGCTCACGTAGTGACAGGTGACCAACCCACGTCGCTTCAGACTCCGCTCGAGGATCAGGTTGAAGCCATTGAAGTCGACCCCGACAAAGGCCTGAATTCCGCTGCGCGCAAAGTCCTCGAGCAGGCGCCGACGCGCACGCAGGAGCCATGGTAGCCGCAGGACAGGCTCTAAGTACCCGTTCATGGTGAGGCGTTCGGTTGCGATCGTGCACTCGAGGCCGCGGGCGCGCATGCCTGGACCGCCGGCCCCGATGAATGTCAGACCCGTATGCCGAGCGGACAGCGCGTCCATCAGCGCTGCGCCGAGCCCGTCACCCGAGGCTTCACCGGCAACCATGCCGATCCGCAGCCGTGATGCGCTGCGATCAGTCACCGGCTTCCCGACTATGCCGCGGTCGGCAGATACCCTGGCGGGAGGCACGCAACGACGTGAGCAGCACTTCGAGGTGGCCCTCCGGGTCGTCCATGGCAGCAATCCGATCCATGGCCTCATCGAGGCGCAGGCGGGCGCGATACAGGATTCGATAGGCCTCCCGCAGCGCCGCCACCGCGGACTCCGAGAACCCGCGGCGGCGCAGCCCTTCCAGGTTGAGTCCTACGGCGGCCGCCGGATGCCCGGCCACGCTGACAAAGGCCGGCACGTCCTTGAGCACCAGGCTCATGCCCGCGACCATGGCGTGGGCACCGATGCTGCGGTATTGGGGAATGCCCGCATAGCCGCCCAGATTGGCCCAATCGCCGACGTGGACGTGACCGGAAAGCGAGGCGTTATTCGCGAACACGCAGTGATCGCCGACCACGCAGTCGTGCGCGACGTGGACGTACGCCATCAGCAGATTGTGCGAGCCAATGGTGGTCTCACCGCGATCCTGCACGGTTCCGCGGTGCACCGTCACGCCCTCGCGGAACACGTTGTGCGAACCGATGACGAGCCGCGTCGGTTCACCACGGTAGGCTCGTGCCGGTGTCGCTTCGCCAACACTGGCAAAGGAGTAGAAATGGTTGCCGGCGCCAATGACGCTCGGGCCCTTGAGAATCACATGGGAAGCGACGCTGCAGTGGTCACCGAGTTCGACGTCCGCATCGATGATCGACCACGGACCGACGCTGACCCCGGTTCCGATCTTCGCGGTAGGGTGAATGATGGCCCGCGGGTCGATCATGTCGGCGCTCTAACCACTCCGTCGCAGGACTATGAGTTTGGTTTCGACGCGATGACAAGGTGCTGCCGAAGCGGCCGCAATCACTCCGCGGGCGCTTCCACACACCTGATCTCCGCCTCGCAGGCCAGCTGCCCGTCCACCTCTGCCCGACAGGCAAAGCGAGTGAGCGTACGGCGCTGCTGCAACAGCTCGGCCGTCATCATGAGCTGATCGCCGGGGGTCACAGGGCGCTTGAAGCGGGCCTTGTCCACGCCCGTGAGGTAGACCACCGACTCGGCGCCGAGCTTGCGGCCCGCACTCGCCAAGGCCAGGACGCCCGACAGCTGCGCCATGGCCTCGATGATGAGCACGCCCGGCATCACCGGATGGCCCGGGAAGTGTCCGGGAAAGAACGGCTCGTTGATGGTCACGTTCTTCAAACCCTGAATCCGCCGTCCCTGCTCGAGCTCGAGGACGCGGTCGACGAGGAGGAAGGGGTAGCGGTGCGGCAGATATTCGAGGATCTCCCTGATATCCAGCGGCGTATCAGTCATCGATGTCCTCCTCGAAATCAGCCACGCGCCCCGCAGGTGCGGGACAAACTCTATTAGCCGAGGCACCGGAACGGCCCTCGTCGTCTCAGAAGCCCTTCCCGCGCTGTCCCTGCCGATGCTCCAGGGCCACGATCCGCCGTACCCACCTGTCCAGTTCCGCAAGGCGCAGAACATTGCGCTTCCAGCTGATGGACGGACCGTGCAGCGTGCCGGAGGAATACCTGCCGGGAGCCTTGATGCTGCGCGAAACATGCGTCATCCCGGTAATGACGACGTCGTCTGCCACAGTGATGGGACCATCACCACCTATGCCGACGCCACCCGCAAGCACACAGCGGGCGCCAATGCGTGTGCTGCCGACGATACCCACGCAACCACAGATGATCGTATCCGGCCCCACCTCGACATTGTGGCCAATCTGCACCTGGTTATCGATCTTGGCACCTCGCCGGATGATCGTATCCTCGAGCGCCCCCCGATCGATCGTGGTGTTGGCACCAACCTCCACGTCGTCTTCGATCACCACGCTACCGAGTTGCGCAATGCGATGAGCGGTGCCGTCATCCGCACGCGCGAATCCGAAACCATCGGCACCGATGACCGCGCCGGGGTGGATGAGCACACCCCGGCCGATGCGGACATCGTGGCTGATCACAGCCCGCGCCAGAATGCGGCTGCCCGCGGCGATCGTGGCACCGTATTCGACTACAGCCCCAGCACCGACGTCGACCTCGTCCCCGAGGGTCACACCCTCACCGACAACGGCGCCCGCAGCCACCCGCGCGTCGCTGCCAAGCCGCGCCGATGCGGCGATGACAGCCGTAGGGTGAACTCCGGGGGGCAGACGCTCAGCGCTCTCGAAGCAGCGGGAAAGCGTGGCATAGGCAAGATACGGATCCGCTACCACGAGCGCCACCGACGGCACCGAAGCCACATCTTTCTCAAGCACCAGCACGGCGCCAGCACCCGTCGTGGCAAGATGATCGCGCCAGTGGCGGGAGGAGAGGTGAGAGAGATCGCGCGGGCCTGCCCGGTGCAGCGGCGCCAGGCCCAAAATGGAACGCTCCGCATCACCGACCAGGCGGGCGCCCACGCGACGGGCAAGCTCGCCCGTGGTGAACGACCGCCCGGCCACCGAGCGCAGCTGGTCAGCCGCGCTCGTCGAGCCGTTCCGCGAGCATGCGGGTGATGTCGTGCTGGGGATTGACGTAGATGACGGCACCGCCCGGCACGATGAGGTCGTAGCCCTCGCGCTGCACGATGTCGTCGAGCGCTGCCTGTACCCGCGGGCCCATCTGCCGGAACAGTTCGTTACGGCGACGCTGCAGGGTGTTCTGATACGTTTCGGCGCGGAACTGCAGGTCGGCCGTGATGCGCTCATAGCTCTCGGAGAGGCGCATCCGCTCCTGATCGCTGAGCACGTCACCATCGCGCTCGACCCGCTCCTCGATCCGCGAACGCTCCGCCGTGAGATTGCGGATCGTCTCCTGATCCGGGCGCAACTCTTCCTGCACGCGACGCAGAAACTCCTGGGCCTCGCGCGTCTGCCCGATCGCCTCGTTCACGTCGACGACCGCAATTCTCATCTGCGCCGTTGCCGTCTGGGCCATGAACAGAGCGGCGATCACCGCGACCACCGTCATCAGTTTCTTCACGAGCGGACTCCTGTTCTTAGTGCGGAGCATCGATCCAGCCCCGCCACAAGACAATCCAAAATTATACACGCCGACCCTCCGTGCTTCGACGCTTCGCATTCTCTGTGGTCAGGGTGAATCCTGCCTGAACTGCAGTGGATCCCCTCGACCTACGACTCAGAAAGTCCGTCCGAGTTCGAACTGGAAGAACTCGGTTTCGTCGCCTTCTTTCGAGTTCAGCGCCCGGGCGATGCCCACCGTAATCGGACCCAGGCCGGTCAGCCAGGTCACGCCCATGCCCACCGAATAGCGGATCTCGTCCAGCGAGGGGCTATCGCAGAACTGACTCACCTGGGGACAGCTGGTGTTGAACACGTTGCCTGCATCGAGAAACAGAACCGGCCGGAACTGCCGCTGATCCTCGACGAAGGGCATCGGGATGATCAGCTCCAATCCGCCAGTGATGAGCACGTTGCCACCGAAGGGCTGAACGCGCCTGCGTACGAACGGATCGTTGGGCGACGGCGTGGCCCGGGGACCGAGCGTGTTGGTCTCGAATCCGCGCACGGAACCGAAACCGCCGGCGAAGAAGTGCTCGAAGAAGGGCAACGAGTCGGTGTTGCCGTAGCCGTCGCCATAGCCCAGACGCGTGTGCAAGCGCAGGGAGAAGCCGTCTCCGAGCGGGAAGAAGCGCTGGCCCTCGTAGCGCAGGCGCCAGAACAGCAGATCGCTGCCCGGAATCGAGGCCTGCAGCGACAGGTTCTGGGACGAACCGCGGGTCGGGAACAGGCCGCGATCGAGCTGCGAGGCGCTCCAACCGGCGGTCGCCGAGAAGTTGAGGAACGAGCCACCTTCGTTAGCGAGGAATTCGGAGATCTCCAGCGCAGGGAAGCGACCCTCGGTAATCTCGGTGTACTCGGCGCTGAGACCGAAGGAGACGCGCTGCGTTTCGGAGATCGGATAACCGAAGTTCATGCCCGCGCCGTAAGCGTCGGTAGAGAAGCGAGCAATGTTGCGCTCGTCGAAGTTGGTCCGACGCGCGAATACGTTGAACCCGCGGCTGACTCCGTCGACCGTGAAGAAGGGATCGAAATAGTTGAAGTTCACCGATTGCTGGAAACGCGACCAGCTGACCCCGAGGCCGAGCGAGTTACCGCTGCCGAGGACGTTACGCTCCTCGTATTGGGCACCGAGAATGAGGCCAGAGACCTGCGAGTAACCCAGCGTCGCGGAAATGCTGCCCGAAGGCTGCTCGCGCACCGAGAACTGGACGTCGATCTGGTTGTCGCTTCCGGGTACCGCCGGGGTCTCGACACGAACGTCGCGGAAATAGCCGAGGCGCTCGAGGCGCACCTTGGACAGGTCGATCTGCGAAGTGGATGCCCAACCCCCCTCGAACTGGCGCATTTCCCTGCGCAGAACCTCGTCGCGAGTGACCGTATTGCCGCGGAAGCTGATGCGGCGGACGTAGGCTCGTTGCCCGGCATCGACAAAGAACCGGACGTCGACGGTCTGTCCTTCCTCGTCGACCTGCGGCACCCCGGTGGCGTTGGCGAACGTGTACCCCGCGTTGCCGAGTGCCGCCACGAGGCGCTCCTCCGAGGCGGTGATCAGCGCCTGGGAAAAGGTCTGACCCGGAAACACCAGCAAGAGCGGCTCGAGCGCCTGAACCGGAATGTCGGCGAGCTCACCCGCCACCTGGACATCGCCGATGGTGTGCTTGCCACCTTCATCGACGTTGATGGTGATGTAGACCTCGCTCTTGTCCGGATTGATCGACACCTGAGTAGAGTCGATGCGGAAGTTCACGTAACCCGAATCGCGGTAGTAGGCCTCGAGTCGTTCGAGGTCGCCGGCGAGCTTCTCGCGCGAGTAGCGGTCGTCGCTGCGCCAGAAGAACAGGGGACTGCGCAGCCTGAGCTCGAATTGATCGAGCAGTTCGCGATCGCTGTAGACCGTGTTGCCGACGATGTTCAGGTGCCGGACCCTGGCTACCGCACCTTCTTCGATATCGATGCGGATCGCGACCCGGTTGCGCGGCAATTCCTGGACGGTGGACTCGATGGACGCCCCATAGCGGCCCTGCCCGACATACTGCCGCTCGAGTTCGAGGTCCACCCGCTCGAGAGTGGCACGCCGGAAGATCTCGCCCTCGGCCAGCCCGGACTCGCGCAGCCCCTCCATGAGTGCTTCGGTGGGAATCGACGTGTTGCCTTCGATTTCGATGGAATCGATGGCCGGCCGTTCCGAAAGGACAACTACCAGAACGTTGCCGTCGCGGCCCACACGGATGTCGTTGAAGAACCCGGTCTGGAACAGACTGCGGATGATCTGCTGGCCCGTAGCCTGATCGACCCGGTCGCCGACATTGACCGGCAGCGCATTGAACACGGATCCGGCAGAGACCCGCTGCAGGCCCTGAACCCGGATATCGGAAACCACGAAGGGTGCGGCAACCGGCTGTTGCGCCCCTGCCGGTGCGGGCAGGAAAACGACGAAGACGAACGCCAGCAGCGCAGGAAGAAGACCGTGGAGCGGAACCGCTGCGCGGCTGAACCCGTCACGAGCGCCCGAGCCCGACCGGCTCACCAGATTCAGCACCGAAGTCACGCCCGCGCGCATCGAGACCAACCGGCACCTTGCGCGGACATGGACGAATGAGACACAGCTGTTGCGGGCCCTGCATCGATGGCAAAGCGGCATGCAGGCTTGGACGTTGCTGGACGAAACACCGGCGCTCGTCTCCCCATCAGAGCCGTGTGAGATCGTTGTACACCGCCAGCAGCATGAGCCCTGCGACCAGCACGATGCCGATCTGGGCGCCCACCTGCTGCATTCTCTCGGACACCGGGGAGCCCTTGATGAGCTCCACGACGCAATACAGGATGTGACCGCCATCCAGAACCGGAATCGGCAAAAGATTGAGCACGGCGAGACTCACGCTGAGCAACGCCAGAAATGCCAGGAAGGTTTCCAGACCAGACTGTGCGGAATCGCCCGCCACTTTAGCAATGGTGATCGGGCCGCTCAAGTTCCGCGTGGAAACGAGCCCGACGATCATCTTGCGCAGGATCTCCAACGTCAGCACGGTGGTTTCCACCGTCTGCCCCACCGCCCGCGGCACCGCCTCGAAGATGCCGAAGTGCGACACCCGGTAGATCGGCCCGGTACCGACGAAACCGATCTCACGGCCGTCGTCCAGTGTCCGCGGCTCAGGCGTGAGCGTGAGCGTCTCGCGACGGCCGTCGCGATCGACCTCCAGCGCGAGCGGCGTACCAGGCGCCTGCTGCACCCGCTCGACCCAGTCGCGCCAACCCTCGACGGTCTCCCCGTCTACCGTGAGCACGCGGTCGCCGGTACGCAGACCCGCCTGGGCTGCAGCGCCGTCCGAGGTCACCTCACCGAGCACCGCAGGAAACGGTCGCAGACCGAGTTCGGCCATGAGGTCCGGCTCATCGATGCCGGTGAGCCAGCGCTCGACGGAGACCTGGTAAAGCTCGCTGCGCTCGGACCCGGGCCGGCGCGCGACCATTTCGATCTCGCCGGTATCACCGAGCCTGCGGACCAGGCGCATATTGAGCGCCTGCCAGGTGGGCGTCGCCCGCCCGTCCACCTCGATGATCTCCACGTTCGCCGGAACGCCTGCCCGTCCCAACGGTGAATCTTCCGGAACATCGCCGATCACGGGCGCGAACCCGGAGACGCCGGTAACCGAAATCAGCCAGTAGACGACGATGGCGAGCAGCAGATTCGCTACCGGGCCACCGAGAGCGATGGCAATGCGCTGCCAGGGGGTCTTGGCATTGAAGGCAAGCTGCCGCTCCTCTGGAGACACCCCGCCTTCGCGCTCGTCGAGCATGCGCACATAGCCGCCGATGGGGAGCGCGGCAACGCTGTACTCGATGCCGCTCTTGGCGCGCCAGCTCCAGATCGAGGGCCCCATGCCCACCGAAAATTTGAGAACGCGCACGTTGCACCAGCGCGCGACCAGGAGGTGTCCGTATTCGTGCACGGTCACCAGGATGGCGATCGTGACGATCAGGGCGAGAATGATTTGCAGCAGATCCATGAGAAGTCCGTCGTCACTTCAGAGCTTTCGACCATCGAATACGGCGAGAGTTGCGCCCTGCGAGTCCGCCCTGCGAGTCCGCC
>SLQW01000031.1 GCA_007131295.1 Pseudomonadales bacterium
CGCACACGGATTGCGGGGCGCACAACCCTGGGCCTGCATACTCGCGCGTGGGGTACAGGCGCCGCAGGCGCGCTTAACGGCGCATGGGTTCGGACCGCTACAGGCCGCGCCCAGGGCCATGAGCGAACCGACCATCGCCATGGATACGTGACGCTTGCGTGGCCGGCTTTTCGCAACGCCACGCAGCTGAAAAGAAAGATCGTCGGATGGCTGGGGCATCGTTCACGGACTCCTCATACGGTAGGGGAAACAGTGCTGGCGCGCCTCGCCGTCGTGCCTGGAGAGCAGCACCTCCCGGACACGTCGGACAGGCGCACTGCTTAAGACTCGGCCGACCCCATGGTGCACCATTGAACCGCCGCTGGGCGTCCGCACGGGCACCCGGTAATCCGATTGTTCGACAATCGGGCGCCAACCATCAGTGCAGCGGCCCACACCTGCTGCTGCACTTTTTCGCACTCGAACCAACTGCATCCCATGCAGTGAAAGCAGGGTACTGAGACGACCCTGCGAGCCGCTGTAAGGTCTGGACCACCCGTTCGACTCACTTTCCAGAAACGCGATGACGCGTGCGTCATCCAACACTCGAACCTACTGGAGCAAGGTGAGTCCCATGCAACCGAGCAAAATCCTTCTCGTCAGCGTCATTGCCGCGGCCATCGCTGCGTTCTTCGCGTTCGACGTCGGGCAGTACCTGACACTCGAATCCCTACGCAGCCAACAAGCTGCATTCGCCAGCCTCTACGCCGAGCGCCCATTGGAGACGCTGGCAACCTTCTTCGCGCTCTACGTCGCCGTCACGGCGCTTTCCCTGCCAGGCGCAGCGATCATGACTCTGGCGGCCGGCGCCCTGTTCGGCCTGGTGACGGGCACCCTGCTCGTTTCCTTCGCTTCCACCCTCGGCGCAACGCTGGCCTTCCTCGCCTCACGTTTTCTGTTCCGCGACATGGTCCAGCGGCGTTTCGGTGCGTACCTGAAGAGGATCAACGAAGGTGTGGAGAAGGACGGCGCGTTCTACCTCTTCGGCCTGCGTCTGGTCCCTGCCTTCCCGTTTTTTGCCATCAATCTGGTGATGGGTCTGGTGCCGATGCGCACCTGGACGTTCTACTGGGTCAGCCAGGTGGGCATGCTCGCCGGTACCGTCGTGTACGTGAACGCGGGGACCCAGCTGGCCAGCATCGACTCTCTCGGCGGCCTGCTGTCACCGGCGCTGATCGCTTCGTTCGCGGCCCTGGGACTGTTTCCACTGGCGGCCCGCAAGGCGCTGCAGCACGTTCAGGCGCGCAAGGCTGCCCGGGACTTCGAGAAACCGCGCCATTTCGACCGTGACCTCGTGGTGATCGGCGCCGGTTCCGGAGGCCTGGTGAGCGCGTACATCGCCGCAGCGGTGAAGGCGGAGGTCACGCTGATCGAGGCCGATCGTATGGGCGGCGACTGCCTGAACACCGGCTGCGTCCCCTCCAAGGCACTGATTCGCAGCGCCAAGACGGCCCATGAGTTACGCCACGCGAACGACTTCGGCGTGCGCGCCGGTGAAGTCGACGTGGATTTCCCCGCCGTGATGGAGCGCGTGCAGCAGGCGATCACCAAGGTGGAGCCGCACGACTCCGTGGAGCGCTACGAGGGGCTAGGTGTGGACGTGGTCGAAGGCTACGCCCGCATCACATCGCCCTGGGCCGTCACAGTGAACGGGCGCGAACTCACCACGCGCAACATTATCGTTGCCACGGGCGCCCGTCCCTTCGTACCTGCTATTACGGGCCTCGAGAACGTGGGCTACCTGACTTCCGATTCGCTCTGGCATCTGCGCAAGCTGCCCCGGCGTCTGGCCGTCCTCGGTGGCGGACCGATCGGCAGCGAACTGACCCAGGCCTTCGCCAGGCTGGGCAGCGACGTGGTCCAGATCGAAATGGGCGACCGCCTGCTTCCGCGGGAGGACGCCGAAGTATCGGAGTTGGTGCTGGAACGCTTTCGCGCCGAAGGTATCGACGTTCGACTCGGTGCCCAGGCTAAGGCCGTGCATCAGGAGGGCGATACCAAGTGGATCACCGTGGAGACGGCCGCGGGCAGTGAACGGATCGAATTCGACGAACTGCTGGTCGCGGTCGGCCGCGCAGCCAACGTGTCCGGCTTCGGCCTCGAGGAGCTTGGGATCGAACTCAACCAGCGCGGCACCATCGCCGTCGACGACTATCTGCGGACGAACTATCCCAACATCTTCGCTGTCGGAGATGTCGCCGGTCCTTATCAGTTCACCCACGCGGCCGCCCACCAGGCCTGGCACGCGACCGTGAACGCGCTGTTCGGTTCGTTCAAGAAGTTCCGCATCGATTACTCGGCGCTGCCCTGGACCACGTTCGTCGATCCCGAGGTGGCGCGGGTCGGGCTCAATGAGCAGGACGCGGAGGCTGCAGGCATTCCCTATGAGGTCACGGTCTACGATCTCGCCGAACTCGACCGCGCGATTGCCGACGGCGCCGACGCTGGCCTGGTCAAGGTGCTGACGGTTCCCGGCAAGGACCGTGTTCTCGGCGCCACCATCGTCGGCCATCATGCTGGCGAACTGATCGCGGAGTATGTGACGGCGATCCGTCACGGACTCGGCATGAACAAGCTGCTGTCCACCATCCACGTCTATCCCACCTGGACGGAGGCGAACAAGTACGCCGCCGGCGAGTGGAAGAAGGCGCGCATACCCGAGCGGCTGCTGGCCTGGGTCGCCCGCTACCACGCCTGGCGTCGTGGCATGGGCATGCAGGCTCCCGAAGCTCTGCGGACGGCAGAGCGATGAGCATCACCGGCTCCATGGCCAGTGCCGCCCTCGATGGCGATGCTGGTCAGCTGCAGCCACTATCAGGCAGCGGTAGGATGTGGGCTCGCGTCACGTTGCCAGGTCACCGACGGATGGATCACGAACTCTCCGACCCCGAAACCTGGCTCACCGAGCATGGTGACGCACTCTACCGCTACGCGCTCCGTCACACCGGCGATCCCGCTCGCGCCGAAGACCTGGTTCAGGACACGCTGATCGCAGCGTTGCAGGCACGCAGCGGCTTCGCAGGGAAGTCCCGTGAGCGGACATGGCTCACGGGCATCCTCAAGCACAAGGTCATCGATCACCTGCGCATTCGCGATCGCGAAATAGCCACCGACCTTGCATCCGAACCGCACCTCCACGACGACGGAGAGCACTTCGACGCGCGCGGATTCTGGCAGGTAGAGGTTCGATCCTGGAGCAATCCGGCCGGCGCCCTGCAGGAAGAGGCCTTCTTTGACGCCCTCGAGCATTGCGTCGAGGCTCTGCCGGAACGAACCGGAGAGGCCTTCAGGATGCGCGAAGTCCACGGGATGGACACCGACGCCATTTGTGCTGCGCTAGACATCGGAACCGCGAACAACCTGTTCGTGATCCTGTCCCGGGCGCGCATGAGTCTGCGGGACTGTCTCGCTCGGACCTGGTTCGCGACAGAGCGGCAGGAGCAGCAGGCATGATGAATTGCCGTGAAGCTTCGCGTCTCGCGTCCGAGCGCCTCGACCGAAAGCTGAGCGTCAGGGAACGGCTCGCCTTTCGTTTCCACCTGATGATGTGCCGGACCTGCACGCGTTACGCGAGGCAACTCCGCTTCGTGACAACCGCCGTTGCCGCGCAGCAATCGCGCGAGCCAGGAAGTACTCGCGATGACGGTCTACCCGAGGCAGCCAGGGCACGCATCGCGGCGCGGCTACGCGAAGAAGCTGACGACTCCACGTCACGACCTTCCCCGCCTTCTGAGTAGGCCCTGGCCCATCTGGATCGGGCCATTCACGCCGAGTTGATGCGTTCGTGGAGTTTCCAGTGCATCCAGCCGTTCGGGTCGTGAACAAA
The DNA here is from genome assembly GCA_007131295.1 of Pseudomonadales bacterium. GTDB lineage: Bacteria > Pseudomonadota > Gammaproteobacteria > Pseudomonadales > Azotimanducaceae > SLTB01. The sequence goes on from SLQW01000031.1 coordinate 3,866, forward strand.
AGACTCGAAGGCGCGAGCTCTTCTGGTTCTTCTTGTTCTTGTGTTCATGTGTTCATGGGTGTGTTCATGGGTGTCCAGGTTTTTCCGGCCATGTTCATGGGTGTCCAGATTTTTCCTCCAGATTTTTCCGGCAGGACTGACAGCTTAGCGTCAGCGGCTCGATCCTCGCTATGGCCCAACTTGGGTAGGGCACTGAAGCTCTGCAGCTGTGCGGCGTTGCCGCAGGCACGCGCGAACAGGCTGCATAAGCGTCTTCATACGCTCGACCGCTGCTATGTCGCACTCAGGCTTAAGCACTTCTCTTCTTCATCCGAGCGCCGGTGGCGCCCGACTATGTTCCTCATGACTCAAGCTCGCCGCCTTAGCGTCTTTCCGGATCGCCCCGGCTTCTACCACTGCATGACGCGGTGTGTACGCCAGGCTTTCCTGTTCGACACATCCGGACCCTGCACAAGGGACTACGCTGATCGGCGCACCTGGATCGAGCAACGGTTGTTCGAGCTTTGCGACAGCTTCGCAGTCGGCCTCTTTGCATGGGCCGCCATGAGCAATCACTGCCATGTCGTTCTTCTGGTAGATCCGCTTAAGCCTCGAAGCTGGTCCGATGAGGAGGTTGCCGCGAAGTGGTGTCGGATTACTCAATTTCCTGGTCGCAGGGTCGAACCGAGCAAGCTACGTCAACGGGAGGCGGCGCTGCTAAAGGACGCGAGGAGACTGGCCGAAATACGCGAGCGCTTGGGCTCGTTGAGCTGGTTCATGCGCTTTCTGAACGAAGGCATCGCGCGCCGGGCGAACAGAGAGGATGGCTGCAAGGGGCACTTCTGGGACGGTCGCTTTAAATCGCAGAATCTCCTCGACGATCGCGCCGCACTGGCGGCCATGGTCTACGTGGACCTGAATCCGGTCAGAGCCGGCGTCGCGCAGCAACTGAGCGATAGCGTGTTCACATCGGTCCGCTGGCGCCTGCAACGACTCGCGGCTGGTCGCGATGCCCTCAACTCACCGTTTACGCCCATTGCGGGCTCTGTGGACGAGCCGAGACCGTCGCTGCGCGTCATGTCCTACCTCCGCCTGATCACCTGGACCGGACGGCGGTTACATCACCGTCATCGCGGACGGCTGAGGCCTTGGCCCCCGAACGGCCTGATAACGCCCGGCAACGAGTCCGAGTGGTGGCTACGGGTGGCCAGCGGACTCGAGGAAGCATTCGCTTGCTTCGTCGGTACGCCAGGAAACCTTAAGCGCATGGCCAAACACATCGGTAGACGCTGGCTGCGCGGAGGCCAGCGCACTTCGACCCTGCCCATCGCTCCTGCGAAATCATCCAGGAACTGAGCGCGGCCCCTAGAGCGACTCGAGCGCCCCCAGATCAAGCGCCATATCCGCACTGCGCCTGGCCATCGCCATGAACATCTCATCACCGCGCGGCGTCTGCCCGACGATCATGGACGCGATCACTGCCATCACCAGGCCTGCAAAACTCGAGCGGATGTAGTCACGCTCACACTCCGCTCGCGAGTAGCCCCCGATGTCATAGCTCGACAGTGTGCTGTAGTAAGCATCGAGCAAAGCCTGTTCGCACTCACGTCGCTGATCTGCCTCGAGGGCAGTGCCCATGAAGTACGCTGCATCCGCAGTGCCTGTACCGAGACCCGGCGATTGCCAGTCGACGACAGCTACTGGATAGGGACCTCCGAAGAGCATGTTGTCGAGACGATAGTCGCCGTGCGTAACCGTTAGCGGTCCATCACCACGGCTAACATAGCTGCCGAAACGCTCTGCGAGCGCGTCCACGAGCTGCAGGTGCTCGGGCTTCAGGCGCTGCGCATACCTCTCCTTGAAACCCGGGAAGACACTGTCCCAGAGCCCTTTGACCATGGCAGCCGATTCATCGTCCTGGACACCCAACCAAGAAAGCTGACGCAGCTTCGGGTCGTTCCAGCGGGGACCATGAAGTCGCGCCAGCTCGATCATCGCGATTTCAGCTTGCTCAGGGCCGCAACCGGCGATCTGATCCCCCTGAACCGCCGGAGCGAGGTCCTCCATCATCAAGACAAAAGCATGGCTCTCAGGATCAATATCCGCGAACAGCGCCTTAGGCGTCTGGATGTCCAGCGTCGGCTGCAGCTCCTGATAGAACCGCACTTCCCGAAGATAGTTCGATAGGGCAATCCCGGTCTGCCGGCTTTCAGGGTCGTCGGACGCAAACTTGCCAACGATGCTGCCCGGCCCCTCGCCTCGCGCATAGTTCAACTCGAAGCGAACGTTCTGACCGACCTGGCCCGTGCCCACTGCCGACGCACGAAAATCCGCCAAGTCGACATCGTGGCCAGCGTGGCGCAGCACGGCCTCCAGCCACTCCGTGGTGACCTCGCCCGGAGTTGCGCGAATGCCCAGCTTTGTCGATACATCGCTCATGGTCCCTCCTTACGGTGTGCAGGATACCGTTGGCTGTCCAGCGAGGGGATGTCGACATCGCGGCTCGCAAAGTGTAAGGAACAGTCTCGGCAGAACAACTCGACGAGGAGACAGAAGCTTGTTTTCGCTGACAGCGCTCATTCGGCGTGCCGCCCAGATCAACCCCCATGCCCTGGCTACGTCCGACTCCGGCAGAGAAATCCTCTGGGACGCCTTCCCGCAGCGCATCGCGTGCCTGGCAGCGGGCCTCAAGGATCTGGGCATCCGTCAGGACGAGCGAGCTGCGATCCTCGCTCTCAATTCGGATCGCTACTACGAGTTCTACTTCGCCGTGGCCTGGGCAGGAGGCGTTTTCGTACCCGTCAATACCCGCCTGGCGCCCGCCGAGGTAGTGCACTGGTTGAACGACAGCGGCGCCCGCGTCCTTTGCGTCGATGCCAACTTCCTGCCACTCGTCGAATCCATCCGAGATCAGTTACCCGCGCTGGAGCACCTCGTCTTTCTCGGCGAAAGTGCACCCGGCAACCTAGTGCAGTGGGACCAACTGGCCGAGAGCCATGCGATTCCGGATGCAGGCAGGAAGGATGCGGACCTTGCGGGCCTGTTCTACACCGGAGGGACCACGGGCCGATCCAAGGGCGTAATGCTTTCGCAGCAGAACCTCGCCGTGAATGCGCTACAGGCCGCCCCAATTCTGCAGCTGCAGCCAGGCGACCGAATTCTCCATACCGCGCCGATGTTCCACATCGCCGACTGGTGCATGTGCGTCGGCGCGGCCATCGTCGCGGGTTCGAATTACTTTCTTCCGGGGTTCGAGCCCGTTCAGGTCATGCGCTCCATTGAGCAGCAGGGCATCCAAAAGATGCTGATGGTCCCGACCATGATCAACATGGTCGTACACCATCCGGACCTTGAGAAGTTCGACCTGTCCACGCTCGAGACCGTAATGTACGGCGCGTCGCCGATGCCCGAGTCGGTCATCAAGAGAGCGCTGGACGTGCTGCCCCAGACCCGCTTCTGTCAGGCGTATGGTCAGACCGAAGCAGCACCGATCCTGACAATGCTGCGCCCCGAGTATCACACCGTAGACACCGAATCTCCCTTTCAAGGCAAGCTGAAGTCGGCCGGGCAGGCCGTACCGGGCGTGGAACTCGCGGTTCTGGACGAAGACGATACACCGGTCGCTGTGGGCGAGGTTGGAGAGGTTTGCGCGCGAGGGCCGAACGTCATGCTCGGATACCGCAACCTCGAGGATCAGACCGAGGCGACGCTTCGCGGGGGCTGGCTCCACACAGGCGACGGCGGCCGCATGGATGAAGCAGGCTTCCTCTACATCGTCGATCGGGTCAAGGACATGATCATTTCCGGCGGCGAGAACGTCTTTTCAGCCGAGGTCGAGAACGTCCTCTATCAACACCCCGCCGTGGCCCAGTGCGCTGTCATCGGCGTGCCAGACGAAAAATGGGGCGAACGCGTACATGCCATAGTCGTCCTGAAGGAGGGTGCCGAGGCCACAGAGGATGCACTTATGGCGCACTGCAAGGAACTCATTGCCGGCTACAAGTGCCCCCGCAGCGTGACCTTCAGAGAGGATGCGCTGCCACTTTCCGGAGCTGGCAAGATTCTGAAGACGGAGCTTCGACGGCCGTACTGGAAAGGACAGGATCGCAACGTGGGCTGATGCCAGACAGCACTTCCGCTACCTGCCGCAGATGGACCGTTGCCACCAAGCAGGTATGCTGCGCGACCGACGCCGGACACCGCGGCATGCCCAGGCCACCGAAGAGCACGATCCGCATGTTCACGTATCTTGACCCAACCGTCCGTCAGCGCCTTATTGCACAGGGCAAGCTCCGCCGAATCAGCGCGGAAGGCGTACCAATGGACGTCGAGTCGGCGGACGTCCCCCCAGAACCCGCACTCGAGATACTTGGCCCTATCCCGATGCCCATCGCGCTGACCGGCGAGCCGTTAACGGTGCAGTGGTATGCATTCGTCCGCCGCACCGAGCTGGCGCGGGTCGACGGTCTGGCCGCTGAACTCCGGGAAAAGGGCGGCCAGCATCTCTTTGCTTCATTGACGTCATCGATGGCTGTCAACAGCCTCCTCGTGATCGGCAATCCGCAGGAAGAGGATGACCCCCTCGTTCGCGTCCACTCTAACTGCTTGACCGGAGACGTCTTTGGATCGAGACGATGCGACTGTGGGCCACAACTTGCCGCGGCAGTGCGGCAGATCGCAGCGGACGAGAAGGGAGGTTATCTGGTTTACATGGCGGGCCACGAAGGGCGTGGCATCGGGCTTTGGGCAAAAGCGGCAACCTATCTGCTGCAGGACGCAGGCGAAAACACCTACCAGGCCAACGAAAGCCTTGGATTACCTGCCGACTCGCGTGACTTCACCGATGCCGCCGCCATACTCAAATGGCTAGTCGGCCAGAGACCGTTTCGCCTGCTCACCAATAACCCGAAGAAAATCAGCGACCTGGAAGAGAAGGGCCTGAACAGAATCACGCGTGTCAAGCACTTGGCGGGAGTTGACGACTGGAATCGTCGCTATCTGGAGGCGAAGCGGTCATGGGGTCATGGGATCGCACCGGAGGATCTGCTTCTGGACACCCAGACGCCCCCTGGGTCGGCCCAGGATCGCTGATTGCGCAGCCAGCAGGGCGTTGGGCGATCAACGGCCGAGACGTTCGCGTAACCCTTCGGGCTCTCCGGACTTCGCCTTGATCGCTCCCTGTTGGGCGCCTCCTTCTTGGGTGTCCAGCTTATGCC
>SLQW01000140.1 GCA_007131295.1 Pseudomonadales bacterium
ATCACCTCGGGAACGAAGCGCGGGATCAGGCCCGGATCGGCCCGCAACTTCGCATACTCGTCGGGAAACTGGTTCAGCGCCAGCACGCCGCCGGAGATGCTGTTACGGGTCGTGTCGTTGCCACCGACGATCAGCAGCATGATGTTGCCGAGAAACTCTGCCGGACGCGTCGGCATGTCGCGGGTGGCCTCACCGTGAGCGAGCATGGTGATCAGATCGAGACGCTCGCCCGGTTCCTTCTGTGCCCGTTCCTGCCAGAGTTCGAGGAAGGTCTGCATGCACTCCATCAAGCCGGCATGCTGCTCCTCGCGGGTAAAGGCAGCGGGGTCGGACCCGGTGGTCTCCGGTGAACCGATGGAGAGATCCGACCAGTAGGTGAGCTTGCGCCGGTCCGCAAAGGGAAAATCGAACAGGGTCGCGAGCATCTGCGTGGTGAGTTCGATGGACACGGCGTCCACCCAGTTGAACGTCTCGTTCTCCGGCAGGGCATCGAGAATACGGCCTGCCCGCTCGCGAATGATGGGTTCCAGCAGCATGAGGTTGCGTGCCGCCATGACCGGTTGCACCACCTTGCGCTGCTCGTCGTGCTTCGGCGGGTCCATCTGAATGAAGTTGTCGATGCCGCCTTCCGCCGGCTGATCTCCGATGGCAATGGTGGGCTCGGAGGAAAAGATCTCGTGATGGCTGTCGACGTGAACGATGTCGTCGAATCGGGTCACCGACCAGTATGGTCCGAACGGACTTTCCGCGACGAGGTGCACCGGATCCTCCTGGCGCAGTCGCGCGAAGTACGGCCGCCATGCATCCTGCTGAAACAATCGTGAATCGCTGACGTCCAGCTCTTCGAGCGGGGTCGCCAAGGGGTCCGGCAGGCCCTCTGCGGGCGCCACGGCTTCACTCATGTTCCCTTCCTCCATGTCGCAGTGCTTGCAGTCGTGCCTGATCGCTGCAGCTTGTTTCCAGCACTCGCGGTCGATGGCTCATCGTCTCTCTCTCGCAGACGTGGGACGTCAGGACGCTGGCGCCTTCTGCGCACCGCGAATGAGTCGGCCGGGCAAGGCATCCGTGGGCTCCCCGTCCCGGTAAGTGACCTCACCGGAGACGATGGCATAGCGGTAGCCCTCTGCCTCCTGCATCAACCTGCGGCCGCCCGCCGGCAGGTCGTGGACCATGCGCGGCGGTTTCAGCCTGAGGCGTTCGTAGTCGATGAGATTCAAATCCGCCTTGTAGCCGGGAGCGAGCCGTCCGCGATCGTTCAGACCGACCGCCGCCGCCGTGTCCTGGGTGTGCCACTTGACCACCTCCGGCACCGACAGCTTCAAGCCCCGGGTCCGGTCCCGGGTCCAATGCGTGAGCATGTGGGTACTGAAACTGGCATCGCAGATGGTGCCCAGGTGCGCTCCACCATCGCCGAGACCGAGGACAGAGTGGGGGCTCTTCATCATCGCAAGAGAAGGTTCGAGCGAATCATCAGCGTAGTTCAGAAACGGGAAATACAGCATCGCCCGGCCCTCGTCCTCGAGCATGAGGTCGTAGGCCAGTTCCTCAGGCCGGATGCCGCGAGCGGCGGCCTGGGCACCGAGACTGCGCTCCGGCGGCTGTTCGTAGTCGGGAGGATCGCCAAGAACGAACATCTTCGAGAAATTGGAAAGCACCGCGCGCATGAATGGATGATCCGTCGCTGGCGCCTCCGCCAGCAGGCGCGCGCGGAACTCAGGATCCCGCAAGCGCGCCACTTTCTCCGCAAGCGGCAAGTCCGCGACGCTCCGGAAGCTCGGATGGGACACGAAGGGGTTCAGAGTGGCATCGAGCCCGAGCATCAGCCCCACAGGGCGCCCCGCCACCTGAGCACGCATGGGCAGACCGGATGCGGCAGCTTCCTCGACCCAGCCAAGCAGGCGCTTCCAGGCATCAGGCGCCGCCTCCGCCTGCGCCAGCGACACCGAAAGCGGACGACCGGACTCGGCTACCAGCCGCCGCAGCATGGCAAATTCCACCTTGGCATTCTTGAAGTCGGTGACGAACTGCAGAACGCCCTTGCCCGCGTCTTTCAGACCCATGGCGATGCCTAGCAGCTCCTCCTCCGCAGCAGTCAGCGTCGGCGTCGGCTGGCCGTCACTGGTGCGATGATTGAGCGTCCGCGAAGTGGTGAAGCCGAGCGCCCCGGCGTCCATAGCCTCGCGGGCCAGCGCCGCCATGGTGGCAATCTCTTCGTCCGTAGCCGGCTCGCGCTCGGCGCCTCGCTCGCCCATGACGTACACCCTGAGCGCGCCGTGCGGCAGCTGCGCCGCGAAGTCGATGTCGTGGCGACGGGCTTCGAGGGCATCGAGAAACTGCGGGAAACTCTCCCAGTTCCAGCTCAGGCCCTCGGTGAGTACGACGCCGGGGATGTCCTCGACCCCCTCCATCAACCGGACCAGCATGTCGTGATCAGCTGGCCGGCAGGGCGCGAAGCCGACGCCGCAGTTGCCCATGACTACCGTGGTCACGCCATGCCAGGACGAAGGCGCAAGGCGCGAATCCCAGGTGGCCTGGCCATCATAGTGGGTATGAATGTCGACGAAGCCGGGCGTGACGAGAAGGCCGCCAGCATCGATTTCCTCGCGCCCACGGCCGCTGACGCGGCCCACCTCGGCAATTCGGCCGTCGCGTATCGCTACATCAGCGGTGAGCGGGTCTGCACCGGTACCGTCGACTACGGTACCGCCGCGCACCACGAGATCGTGTGTCGCTGCCATGGTCCTCTCCCAGAGGCGGTCCCGGAATGAGCGCGGACTCGCCGGTAATGCACGTGACTGACCCCGACGATAGGCCGACCAGATCGCCGGATCAAGCGTGCCTCACGCGCTCCATGAAGTAGCAGACCACGTCCTGGCGAATGATCTCGGGATCGGGTGAAAACATGGCAGGCACGAGATCTCGGGCCAGCCTCAGCTCCCCGTGCTCGACGCGGAAATAGCGTTCGGAGACATCACGATCGGCCACGTCCGTTACTTCCAGCGGCAGCGTCGAGTCCGCTGCCAGGTAGCCGAACAGCGTACCTTCCGGCAGTTCATCAAAGTTGTAGTGCTCGAAGGCCTCGAGCAGCTGCAGGTCCAGCCCGTTGGCTGCGCTCTCACCCTCTCCGACCGGCGCGAATCCGAAACGGACTCCGGCTCGGACTCGGACGGTCGCCACGGTCTCGAACAGGTCCACCGACTGCTTCGGTGACGGCTTCGGCAGAGCCTCCAGGGCCAGACAGCGGTCGAGGAAATCGATGACGTGCTCCACGCCGCGCCGTTCACCCGGCCGACCCGCCTCCAGAATCACTGCCGTCGTGAACGGCGCCAGTGCCGCAGCGAGGATGGTGTCCGGTGTCCTCACATAAACTACCGGTCGGGAGAACATGCGGGCCACGGCCAGGCTTGCCGGGTCGAGCCGCGTAATGCAGGCATAGTGTGGGTTGACCCCGGTGTTGTTGTGCACGTCCACCGCGAGGAATGGTGGCCCGGTCCGCAGGCGGCTGATGAGGTCGCGCGCCATGTCTCCCTCGGCGCCCTGCGCCTGCTTCCAGATCCGGTTGTAGTCCGGCTGGCCATCGAGGCGCCGCAGCCCCTCCCGGGCGGCGGCGACATTGCCGACGAACACCAGCAGTGAACGCGGCAGGCGCCTGCCCTCATCACGGTAGCGCGCAATGAGCTCCCGCACGGCGTCCCAGCCCACCGGCTCGTTGCCGTGCAACAGCACCGACACCAGCAGCGGCGGCTCGCGCCCACCGGCGAAGTGCAGCAGCGCCGGTCCATCCAGATGCCGCCACAGTTCCCGCGCCGGCACATCGAGCAGCCCGGCCGCAGGATCAGGACAGTCGATTACGCGCATATCGCCCTCCTCGCGGCTTCAATCGAGGCTCCAGCGATGGACGGGTTCACCCGCCTGCTGTCGTTCCAGATAGGCCAACGTCAGCTCGGCCAGATCGCGCCCATGCCGTTCTGCCCAGCGACGCTGCCAGCGCGCGCCCGTCTGACCGCTGCACAGGCGTCCCTCGATCACGCCGAGGTAGTGATCCACCTCGCGACTGGGAATACCGAGCCAGATCAGGCCCTGGCGCGCTTCGGGCAGCAGCACATCCGACAGCACGGTCTGCGCCGCGACCTGGCCTCGTGCGCCCGGCCAGAAGATCCTGGCATCGAGACCATGGCGGGCGCAGGCGTAAAAGTTGGACCGGGCCACGTCGAAGTCGAGCGCCTCCTCGATTGGCGTTGAGCGCCGACTCAGGGTGGCGAGCATGCCGTAGAACAAGGCCGCATTCGCAATACTGTCGATGATCGTCGGCCCGGCGGGTACGACCCGGTGTTCGATCCGCAGATGCGGCAGGCCATCGTGGTCGAAGCCGATCAGCGGCCGGTTCCAGCGCCAGATCGTACCGTTGTGAAAACGCACATGGGCGAGGCTGGCGGGACCCTCATCGCGCAGCGCCGGAATCAGCACCGGATAATGGTCGCGATTGTCCTGGAACAGTTCGAACAACGAGGTCCGGCAGTAGTCGTGGCCGAAGGTCACCCGCTCCCAACCCTCGGAGCCCGCGGCCACCGCCTGCTCGAACAGCGGAATGCGCGTCTCATCCCAGAGGTCGTGGCCGAACAGGAGCGGCGAATTCGCGCTCACGGCCACCATGGGGCCTGATACCGCCAGAGAGGCATTGTAAAGCCTCAGCGCATCCACCTGCCGCACCTGAAGATGGACCTGAAACGAGGTCGCCGCTGCCTCCAGCATCAGGTCGGGATGGGTGCGGCGAATCTGCTCGCGGCCGTCGATCCGCAGCTCGAAAGGCTGACCGTGGCGCAGCGACATCAGGCGGTTGTTCAGCACCTTATAGCGCTTCAGCGCGGACATGTTGGCAAGATTGAGCATTTCCGGGGCCAACGTCGGCAGGGTACCGATCATGAGCAGGTGGGCGCCGAGCTCATGCCCCACATCCTGGCACTGCTCCCAGGTATGGTTCAGCTCATCCTCGAGGCGATGGAATGCGCGGCCCTGGAGACTGGTCGGACTGCCGTTGATCTCGACATTGAAGCGGGACAGCTCCGGAACGACGAGGCTGCTGCCAAGCATGTGCAGAAACGCATCGTTCATGGCCAGCGGTTGCGCATCGGGCCCGGTCAGCCACGCCTCGAGCTCGAATCCTGCCATCCAGGCCCGGTGCGAGAAACGCTGATCGGCGAACCACTGCTCGAGGGCCGCAGTCTCATCGTTCAGGACCTGCTCGAAGGCAGCGAAGGCTTCCGCATCGTACTGTTCGCCATCGACTTCTTGCCCCACTGCGCAGCCTCCTTTCAGCCTTCGGAGGACGGCAGCAGCGGCGAAACGTCCCATCCCGGGCGCGACAGGCTCGGATCACGCGCGGCACGAAAACGTTGCAGGATGAGCATCGCCCGCATCGTACTGACGACTGCCAGCCGATGCTGCCGAAGCGCGAACTCGGTATAGATCGGGTCGCCCTCGAACAGCCGGCAACGCTCCGCCCGGCAGGGAAACTCAGCCTCGCGACCGAAGTTATTGCCAGCCGGTCCGTAGCTGCCGAATTCGCCCGGCTCGGACTCCCGCCAGAAAACCTGCCAAGTGGCATCCATATCGGCTATGGGAGCGCGAATGCGGGCGATAGTGACCGCCGCTGTGCTGTCGAGGAGGGTATCGAGTCCTTCCGTATCCGGCGTCGCCAGCAGCTCGATACAACTGTTCTCGAGCCTGGCGAGCAAGGCCTCCCGATCGAGTGGGTAACGCACGAAGGTGTCCGCCGAATTCCAGCGCCACGGGCGTGGATGGAAGATGGGGACCACGTTCGCCGGAACGGTGACCCCCTGGAGGTAATAAATGGCGACGCCCAGGTCCTCGAACCGTGCCAGGTCACGATCCACCTCTTCGTCCAGCACCGACTGCGCGACGTTTTCGAAGCGCTTGTGCAGGCGCGTATCGATGGTCCAGAGCACCCGTGGCGTATCCTGATTGCTGCGATCGTAAAACTGCCACCGCCTGGCGCGGCGGGTCAGCCCGGCTTCGCCCTCGGCCAGATTGCCACGCACGAGGTTGCGCACCTGCAGAGCGGTCAGTCGCGGTATGGTCGTACCGGCGACACAGTCGTTGAACTGCTTCGCCGCCAGGAAGGTGAGCTGCTGACGGGTTTCGCTGACGAAGCCGAGAGCACCGGCAGGCAAGATGGCCAGCAGCAGCAGGCCTAGCCATCGGCTGGCGTCAAGCAAGCGGCTGGTGTGACGACGACACATGCGTTGCCCGCACTCCAGGCAAGAGAGGGTCCCCGAGTAGCCTGTCAGCGCCCGAGGAGCACGAGTTTCATGCCCCGGAACCCATCCGTCCGGGACACAGAGCAAGTCGGGGCGCAGTCGACAGCGGCGGTTCCTTCACCCGGACCACACCACCCAGCCGACCTGCGCTGCATGCTTGCAGGATACCGCGCGCAGCGACGGCCGCGAAAGCGACCGAGCGGCGTCACCGGGTCGGCATCCGGCCACTGAAATCCCACGCGGTCAGCCATTTCGGCCGGATGCGCAGTGCCACTTCCGCATCGGCCCGGGACAACAACCAGCGCGCGAGAGAAGAATCCGTGCCCCCAAGGTAGCGTTCGAGGAGCGCCTCGAGCTCATGCGCCCCGGACTCGGGCAGGCACTCGACGGCTGCCTGCCCCCGCACGCCGACGTAGGGAGGCTCGTTGACGGAGACCTCGAAGGCCACCCGTGGATCCTTCGCCAGGCGCTTCGCCACCAGCGACTCCCGGTGAGTGGCGCACCACAGCGCGCCGTCGGCATAGCGGAACCACAGTGATGCCAGCAGCGGAAAGCCATCGCGGCCATTCAGCGCCAGACGCAGCGGCGACCGCTCACGTTCCAGAAAGGCCTCGATCTCGCCGGTGCTCCAGGGGCCCTTGGTGGTGACTTCAGCTAGATCGCTCATTTCATCCTCTTGAGGCTGGTGGCAATCGGCGGCAACTTCCGCCCGGGGCGCCCCGTCTTGTACTTGTCATGCCGCTGTGAAGGCAATCGACGCGCTGGTATCGTACAGCCATCGTAAGAATCCATCAGCGATGCGTCCGCTCCGCGCGGCCATCCGTGCGCGACGGAATCATGCCCAGGCTCTACGCTGCCCTCGTCATCGATCGTCCGTGGATCACCCTCGGTCTGTTGCTGGCGCTGGGCCTGGTGGCCTTGTTCGGCGTCCGCGATTTCCGCCTGGATGCGTCGTCGGACTCGCTCATCGTCGAGACCGACCCGGATCTTGCCCTCTGGCGCGAAGTGGGAGAGCGCTACGGCGGCGGCGACTTCCTGCTGGTCACCTTCACGCCCGAACGCGATTTGCTCGCGACGGAGTCCATCGCCACGGTACAAGCGCTGCGCGACCGGCTTGCGGAAGTCGACGGTGTAGCCTCCATCCTGAGCATGGTGGACGTCCCCCTGCTGCGCTCGCCACCCGCACCGCTCGCGGAGCTCGCGGACAATGTCCGTACCCTCACCTCTGAGGATATCGACCTGGAGCTCGCCCGGGAGGAGCTGACCACCAGTCCCCTGTATCGCGAGCTTCTCGTCAGTGCCGACGGCCGCAGCACTGCGATACAGGTCAATCTCGCGAGCGATGGCCACTACACCCGCGTCATCACCGAACGCAACGAACTACTGATCAGGCGTCAGCGCGACGGAGTCGACGCATCGGAGCGTGCCCGCCTCGACGAACTGCAGAACGAACTCGAAGTGCTCAGACGCGAGAGCGCGCAGCGTCAGCAGCGGCTGGTGGCCGACGTGCGCGCGGTCGTGGACGAGTTCAGAAACGGCGATACCCTGTTCGTCGGCGGCGTCACCATGATCGCCGATGACATGCTGCGCTTTGTCCGCAATGATCTTCGAACTTTCGGCGTCGGCGTGCTGCTGCTGGTGATCGCCATGCTGGCGTTCTTCTTCCGGCGGCCGCGCTGGGTGCTGCTGCCGCTGGCATGCGGCGGCCTGACGGTGCTCTACATGGTCGGATTCCTCGGCTGGGTGAGCTGGCCGATCACCGTCATCTCTTCGAACTTCATCTCGCTGCTGATCATTATCAGCATCTCCCTGACCATCCATCTCACGGTGCGTTTCCGTGAGCTGCAGAACCGCAACCCGGAAAGCGACGTGCGCACGCGCATGATCGACACCATCCGACATAGGTTCTGGCCCTGCTTCTACACCGCACTGACCACCATGGTCGCGTTCGCATCGCTGGTGACCTCCGGCATCGTGCCGGTGATCGACTTCGGCTGGATGATGACCATCGGCGTCGGTGTCGCGCTTCTGGTGGCTTTCACCCTGTTCCCGGCGGTGGTGATGCTGCTGCCGGAAAACGGCGCCCGGGAACCCATCGCCCGCGCTGTCGGGTTCACCGCACTTCTGGCACGGATCACCAACGCCCGCCCGGTAGCGGTGATCCTCGTCTGTGCAGCGGTGGCCATGCTCTCCGGCTGGGGCATGTCGCGTCTGACCGTGGAGAACAGCTTCATCGACTACTTCCAGGAGTCGACGGAGATCTACCAGGGCATGGCTTTCGTCGATGAAAACCTGGGCGGCACCACGCCGCTCGACGTGGTCATCCGCTTCCCCGAGGAGCCGGAAATCGACTTTGGTAACGGCGACGATCCATTCGATGACCCCTTCGCCGAAGACGACCTGTTCAGCGACGATCCCTTCGACGACCCGCTCATGGACGACGCGGCAGATGACGGCCTCGGCGCGGACCGCTACTGGTTCACACCGGACAAGATCGCGCTCATCGAACGGGTGCACGCCTATCTGGAGGCGCAGCCCGAAACCGGCAAGGTGATTTCGCTGGCGACGCTGCACGCCATCGCCAAGGACTTCAATGACGGCGAACCTCTCGGCGGGGCGGAACTGGCCTTCGTCATCGGCGCCGTGCCGGCTGAGTTCCAGGAAGCGCTGCTCAAACCCTACGCATCGCCATCGAACAACGAGGCCCGGATCTCGATCCGCATGATCGACAGCGATCCAAACCTGCAGCGCAACGAGTTCCTGCAGCGGATCGAGCGCGGCATCGTCGAGGAAGTAGGCCTCGACCGCGATCGTTTCGAGCTGTCAGGCATGATGGTGCTGTTCAACAACATGCTGCAGGGACTGTTCGAAAGTCAGAACACGACGCTGCTCTGGGTCGCCGCGGGTATTCTGCTGACCTTCATCATCCTGTTCCGTTCGGTGCTCCTCGGGCTCATTGCCATCGTGCCAAACGGTCTCGCCGCTGCAGCCGTGCTCGGTCTCATGGGTGGCCTCGGTCTGCCGCTGGACATGATGACTATCACCATCGCCGCCATCGTGATCGGCATCGGCGTCGACGGCACGATCCACTACGTCCACCGTTTCCGGCGCGAGCTGCCGCGCGCGCGCAGCTACGAGGAGGCGCTGGCCGCCAGCCACGACTCCATCGGTCACGCCATCTTCTACACGGCACTGACCGTGGCTGCCGGTTTTTCCATGCTGGTGTTCTCCAACTTCAATCCCACCATCTACTTCGGCAGCCTGACGGCGGCGGCCATGCTGCTTGCGCTGCTCGCGAACTTGACGCTGTTGCCGGCGATCCTTTTGAAGCTGAAGCCTTTCGGGCCGCCTGGCGCCGCCGATCCGCAAGCTTGATGCAACGAACGTAGCTGTCGTTCCTTCGATCGAGACTCGCTTCGTTCATTGTCTCGTCTTCGCTCGGGCGCCGCTACGCGGCGCATCGGCACGCCGCGCCTGCGGCGCGACATGCTCTGTTGCGCGCCATCCCTGGCGCGCACCCCTCGGGGCACACCCCTCGGGGCGCACTTCGTGCGACGCGATTCGATCCAGTCGAATCGCGCCCACGACTATCGGGGGCGCTTCTTCTTCCGGGAGTTGATCAACTGAATGGCGGAAAGCTTGTGGGAGAGCGTGGCCGCGCGTAGCGCGGGCGCGCCGACTTCGTTCGGGGGGTTGGCGGGGTTCGGGCGATTCGCGCATGATTTCGGACTCGGAGCAGGCGGAAGGACGAAGCCATGACCAGCGTCGCCAGCGTAATCGCCGAACTCGAGCCCGCACTCGGACCGAAGGGCCTGCTCAAGGACGTGGACATAGCGACCCGCCCGGCGTGGATGGGCAACGGTGGCGAAGGCTCCGCGCCTGCGCTGCTACGCCCCGCGACCACCGAGGAGCTATCCACGATCCTGCGCATCTGCCACGCCCACGGTCAGGCCGTGGTGCCCCAGGGGGGCCTCACCGGTCTCGTCCGCGCCACGGTGACCAGCGGGTCCACTCTGGCCCTTTCGCTGGAACGCATGAACCGGATCGAGGACATCGATCCGGTGAACAGGACGATGACCGTGCAGGCTGGCGTACCACTGCAGGCCGTACAGGAACAGGCGGAAGCCGAGGGGCTCATGTTCCCGCTGGACCTCGGCGCCCGCGGCTCGGCGACGATCGGCGGCAACGTCGCCACCAACGCCGGCGGCAACCGGGTGATCCGCTACGGGATGATGCGTGACAACGTTCTCGGCCTCGAGGCCGTCCTGGCCGACGGCACTGTGGTGTCCTCACTGCATCCGATGATCAAGAACAACACCGGCTACGACCTGAAGCAGCTGTTCATCGGCAGCGAAGGCACGCTCGGCATCGTCACTCGCGTCGTGCTCCGCCTGCGCCAGCTGCCTCGCAGCCAGAACGTGGGCTTCGTCGCCGTACCCGACTTCAACCGCCTGACGGACCTCCTGCGGCGCATCGATGCCGCCCTCGGCGGCACGCTTTCCGCGTTTGAGGTCATGTGGCGGGACTACTACGAGCTCGTCACCACCGCACCGGCCACGAACCGGAAACCGGTTGCGACCGACGCGCCCTACTACGTTCTGATCGAGTCCCTCGGTTCCGACCAGGCCGCGGACGAGGCCCGCTTCGAGGCGGCGCTCTCAGAAATGTTCGAGGCCGGCATCATCGTCGATGCGGCCATCGCCAAGAGCCAGAGCGAGCGCGACGCAATCTGGGCCATGCGCGACGACGTCGGCCAGAACGCCCGCCATGCGCCGATCCAGGCCTTCGACGTCAGTCTCAAGCTCGACGACATGGAGGCTTACGTCGCCGAGGTCAACGAGCGTCTCCAGGCGCGCTGGCCCAAGGCCACCAACATGGTCTTCGGCCATCTCGGCGACGGCAATCTGCACCTCATCACCGGCGTTGGGGACGGCTCCGCCGAGGCCCGCCATGCGGTCGAGGAAGTCATCTATGGTTGCCTGCGCCCCCGCGGCGGCTCGGTCTCCGCCGAACATGGCATCGGCCTCGAGAAGAAGCCCTGGCTTTCGGTTTCCCGCAGCGAGCCGGAGATCGCGCTGATGCGCGCCCTGAAACAAGCCCTCGATCCCAAGGACATCCTCAATCCCGGCAAGGTGTTCTGAGCTCAGGCAAGCCCCTTCGCCACCACGAACGCCTTCCGCGCCTCCGAGCGCAGCCCGTTGCAGATACGAAGCGGGAAAAGAATCCGCTTCAGGCCCCAGCGGGTCAATGCGATACCCATCGCCAGGGCAGATTGGCAGCGCCCCGCCGACACGCTACCTTCGCGCTTACTCTGGGGAGGAGAGCATGCACAGATGGACGTCCGCCTGAACCGCCGCGAACTGATCGGTCGCGCCCTCGCCCTGGTCGCCGCCAGCGCCGTGCCCTGGGTCCGCCCGGCGGCGGCGCGAGCCACCGATCCCTTCGCGGAGCTCGATGCCACGGCGCAGGCTGAGCTGCTGCGTCGAGGCGAAGTGGGTGCGCTTGAACTGGTGGACGCGGCGATCCGGCGCATCGAGATGCTCGACGGACCGATCAACGCCGTCACGACGCGGCTGTTCGAGCAGGCGCGCGAACAGGCTCGTGCACCGCTCATGGACGGTCCATTCACCGGCGTCCCCTATCTCATCAAGGATCTCAACGATCTCGCAGGAACGCCGAACTCGCGCGGCTCACGCCTGTTCGCCGGTCAGGTTTCAAACGTCAGCGAACCCTACGTTGAGCGCACCCTGGCGACGGGTGTGGTCGTACTCGGCAAGAGCAACACCCCGGAATTCGGCCTGCTCGCCACTACCGAGCCGCTTGCCCTCGGTGTCTGCCGCAATCCCTGGGACCTGGACTACACGCCGGGCGGGTCCTCCGGTGGTGCCGCTGCGGCCGTTGCCGCCGGCATGGTTCCTTTCGCTCACGCCACCGACGGTGGCGGTTCGATCCGTATTCCGGCGGCCTGCTGTGGCCTGTTCGGCCTGAAACCCAGCCGCGGCCGGCTCGGCCCGCACGAGGTAGGCGAGATCGACATCAGCGTCCAGCACTGCGTCAGCCACAGCGTCCGCGACAGCGCGCGCCTGTTCGCTGCCACCGAGTACCGCGGGGACGATGCGCTACTCCCGCCTGTGGGGCCGGTCATGGGGCCCTCCGAACGGCGCCTGCGCATCGCGCTCCATACCGGCAACCTGTTCGGCGAGGCACCCCACCCGGACGTGGAAGTGGCACTGCAGAATGCAGCCAGACTCTGTGCGGAGCTGGGCCATCAGGTCGAGCACGCGAGCCCGAACATCGATGGCCCGGCTTTCGTCCACCACTTCATCACCGCCTGGGCGTCGTTTCCGGGCCAGCCACTGGCCGCGGCGGAGGCCGCAGGGCTCGATCCTGCGACCGTTCTGGAGCCATGGACGCTGGAGCTGGCGGCAGAGTTCGCCCGCCGTGGCCCGGATGCGCTGGCGGCAGCAAAACACAACTTCGAGGCCATGGAGCGGGTGTTCGCTGCCTTTTTCCGACGCTACGACGTCCTGCTGACGCCGGTTCTTAAGGCGCCACCGGTACGCATCGGTGAGCAGGCGCCGACGCTCGATTACGACGAGCTCTACCAGCGCGTCACGGATTGGGTCAGCTACACCCCACTGCATAATGCCGCCGGCACGCCGGCCATGTCGGTCCCGCTCGCCATGGGCCGAGGCGGGTTGCCCATCGGGGTGCAGTTCGCCGCCGCCCATGGTGCGGAACGGACGCTATTCGAACTCGCCTACGAGCTCGAGGCCGCCTTCCCCTGGGCCAGCCGGAGACCGCATGTCGCTGCGACCTGACGGGACTACATGCGCCTCTACCCGACCTGAGGGCCACCGAAGCGACAGCGCGGTCTCCCCCGGCACCGGGAAAACGGTTACATTCACTGTCGGGAAGGGGAACCAGCAGGGCGCCGGGGTGCTGACGCAACTCCTGCATAACGAAATCGAAGGCAGCAGCGCCGACGAACGCATCGTTTCCGCCCTGATCATCGGCAGCAACCTCTCCGCACCAGAGGGGGGGCGGCGAAGTGCACGCCGGCATACCCGCGTGCAGGGACGTCGCGCAAACCGGTTGCGTGATTGCCTATGCTGCGTTCCGCGAGGAGATCCCACCGCCCGATCACAGCCGCTTCGGGCGGGCTACAACCGAGGGTCACGAAGCGGTGTGCGTCAATCCCGCCGCCCTGCGCGGCAACGTGACCCTCGACGCCTATCTGGCCAGCGGCAGCACAGGTATCGCTGAGGGCAATCGCGCGCATCGAATCCGTCGATCCGCGCATCAACGCCATCGTGATCAGAACCTTTGAGCGCGGCGGAAAAAACGAAGTTGCATGCGCACTAACGACGACCACCGGATCGATTCCGTCCTCGAGTGCATCATTATTAGCGAGCACTTGGTTGGCGCTGCGTACATCCGCAAGCGTTAATCGAGCCGGTCGCTCGCGGCCGCTGCGCAATAGATGGGTTAAACACAAAGCGCTGCGGGGAAGAACGCCAGTAGGTGTGTCCTGCCGGATCCTGTGGATGCAAGCGACGCTGTCGAGCTAGTGGGCCTTTTCACCGATGGCGGGTATTCCTGAGACTGGACCAGTCGGATACATCTCAACGCAACGATTCACGGCTCTGCTACCGCGAGTCCATCGCCTCGACCCGTAACGCCAATGTCATCACCTGCTGTCATCGTCCTGAGTTACTCCGGTTTCTGGAAGTGGAGGGTGATCCATGACTCCCAACAACGAAAGCAACTCGCGTCTCGCGCTTGCGAGGGCAGATAGTGGCGACGAGCCGATCTGTAACCCCCTTCACGCACGCACGTTCTCCGAAGTTCTGGCAGAAACACAGCTGCGTCGGCGCAATGTCCTCCGAGGTGGCCTCGGGGCGGCGGTGACTATGCTCATGGGCCCGGCGGCGCTCGCGTCTTGGCCCGCACCCACGACGCACACCAAAGGCGAGCGCCCGGGCCTTCTGGGGTTCCAAGCTATTCCCACCAGTGTGGCGGATAGCGTCGTGGTACCGGAAGGCTATCGGGTCCAGGTGCTGCTCCCATGGGGCGAGCCGATCACGGGGACCTATCCGAGCTTCGACGGCCTGCGCGCCAGCAACAGCGCACAGGATCAGGCCGAGCAGGTGGGTACGCATCATGACGGCATGCACTTCTTCCCCTCGCTCGACGCCGCCGGCCGCCCGCGCTCCGATGAAGGCCTGCTGGTAATCAATCATGAGTACGTCGATCGGCTGTTCCTGCACCCGGACGGCGCGGTACTCAGCGCTCCGCGGCCCTTCGAGGAGGTTGCCAAGGAGATGGCGGCTCACGGCGTCAGTGTTGTTGAAATCCGCCGTGATTCGCTGGCCCAGTGGAGCGCTCTGCGTGGTCCCCGCAACCGGCGCATCACGGCTACGACACCGATGCGCTTCGAAGGTCCGGCGGCAGGCAGCCCGTTGCTGCGGACGCGATACAGCCCGGAAGGCGTTCTTGTACGCGGCACCTTGAACAATTGCGCCCATGGGGTCACGCCCTGGGGTACCTATCTGACCTGCGAGGAGAACTGGGCGAACTACTTCTGCAACCGAGAGGCGCGACCGCCGCGCGAGCACAGCCGTTACGGGGTACGGAACACGCCCGGACCGCTGGGCTGGTACAGCGTACCAGGTTGGCACACCGTTGCTGCTGCAGAGGACCCTGATGGCTTGTGCGCGCGCTTCGACGCCACACCCTCGGGCAGTTCGGCCGTTGACGACTATCGCAATGAGCCAAACGCCTTCGGCTGGGTCGTCGAGATCGACCCGCAAGATCCCGACAGCATGCCGGTGAAGCGTACTGCCCTCGGGCGTTTTGCACATGAAGGGATCGTCTTTCAGCCACCGCGCGCCGGCAGGCGCTTGGTGGCCTATTCCGGCGACGACGCACGTTTCGAGTATATCTATAAGTACGTCAGCCGGGAGCCCTACGATCCGGATACCGCAGGCAGCCATCTGCTGGACGAAGGCACGCTGTATGTGGCGCGGTTCGACACTGGCGGTCGCGGACGCTGGATACCGCTGGTGCATGGGCGCCACGGCTTGACGCAGGCGGCAGGATTCCGCGATCAGGCCGAGATTCTCGTCAACGCCCGCGCTGCGGCAGACCGCGTGGGCGCGACGCCCATGGACCGCCCGGAGTGGGGCGCGGTGCATCCGAAGACAGGCGAGGTTTACTTCACGCTGACCAACAACAACGACCGTGACCCCGAGAGCACCGACGCGGCCAACCCGCGCGGTCCGAATCGCTTCGGGCACATCATCCGCTGGCGTGAGGATGTTCCCCTGCCCGCAGTGAACGAAGAGTCTATTGGGTTCAGTTGGGACATCTTCATCTTCGCCGGGGACCATTCGACCGGTCGTGTTCAGGGTCGACCGCTGGATGACAGTAATGTTTTCGCTGCTCCGGACGGACTTTGGATCGATCCCGACGGGCGTCTCTGGATCCAAACGGACATCGGTTCGGGCGCCATGAATCGCGGTGATCACGAGGTCTTCGGCAACAATCAGATGCTTTGTGCCGATCCGACAACGGGCGAGATTCGCCGCTTTCTCACGGGGCCGGTCGGTCAGGAGATCACCGGTGTCGTAGCAACACCCGACCAAACTACGCTGTTCGTTAACGTCCAGCACCCGGGTGAGACCACTTCGG
The DNA here is from genome assembly GCA_007131295.1 of Pseudomonadales bacterium. Classification (GTDB taxonomy): domain Bacteria; phylum Pseudomonadota; class Gammaproteobacteria; order Pseudomonadales; family Azotimanducaceae; genus SLTB01. The sequence continues at coordinate 15,972 of SLQW01000140.1, forward strand.
GCCCTGCCTTCGAGCGCGGCGAGTGGACATCTCACTGGCCGGGAGGTGCACCGTCGCGGCCTCGCTCGGCGACGTTGGCGATCAGCCGCATCGACGGCGGTAAAGTCGGCGGCTGACCCGAACCCGCGCAAGCACCGCTGGAACCTGAACTCGATCAGGGAAGTGGCCGTGGGCATCAGGTCTTGGCCTGCCCCCGGTTCGCTCTCTCCGTTCGCTCGTCGGATGGCGAAGCACGTCGATGTGGTCGCGCAAAGGCGTGACAACAGGTTTGCGAAACCGTCATCCGGCGTATATCACAGTGTCATCACAAGCACCCACGATGCTCCGCCTCATCCCGTCAGCTCTAACGCGCGAGGTAGCGGCATCATGTTTCCGAACAATCCCAGAAAGCTTTGCATCGCAATAGCGTTACTCACGTCATCGTCTGTTCACGCCCAGATGACGCCCACTAGCAGCGAGGCTACGATCGAAAACATCGTGGTGACCGGGACCCGAGCGACGAACCGGACCGCATTCGACACCGCTGCGCCCGTGGACGTCTTCAGCGCAGAGGACATCGAAGCGACGGTATCTTCCGAACTCGTCGATTCGCTGGCCCAATTGTTACCGTCGTTCAACGTCCAGCGTCTGCCTCTTGCCGATGGCAATATCTTTGTCCGGCCCGCACGACTGCGCAGCCTGTCTCCGGATCAGACGTTGGTACTCGTCAACGGTAAGCGACGCCATCGTACAGCTCACATCGGCCGACGCGGTACGCAGCCCGCCGACCTCGCGCAAATTCCAAGTTTTGCTATCAGCCGCGTGGAGGTATTGCGTGACGGTGCGTCCGCCCAATACGGATCAGATGCGATCGCCGGCGTGATCAATCTCATTCTGCACGATGAACCTGGCATTTCGACGTTCGTACAGGGCTCACAGTACTACGAAGGTGACGGCCAGCAGTTCCAGGCAGGCCTGCGCGCCGGATTTAACTTGGCAGACCGCGGAAGCGCTGTACTCACGCTGGAATACACCGATGCCGACTTGACGTCCCGCTCTATCCAGCGGCCGGACGCCATCGCCTTTCAAGATGCCAACCCTGAGATCAATGTCAGAGATCCCGTACAGCGCTGGGGAAAACCGGAGCGTGAAGTAGTACGCTTGGCCGGCAACATGCGCTATGACATCGGCGAATCACTCGAAGGCTACGCCTTCGGCACATTTGGCCGGGGCGAAGGGGTCAGCGACTTCAACTGGCGCAATCCAGCTACGGTTTCAGCATTCCGGACCAGCGAACTGGATCCTGACTACGATCTCAATCAAATCTATCCTGCCGGCTTCACGCCTCGCTTTGGCCAGGAAGATGAAGATTACGCCCTGGTCGGCGGTGTCCGCGGTGAGCTAAACCCAAGACTATCCTGGGATATCAGCGGCAGTTTCGGACGCAACGAGATCGACTATTTCATCCGCGAGACCATCAATCCCTCGCTCGGTTCGGCCAGCCCGACATCCTTTCGCCCAGGCGTACTTAGCCAGCAGGAAGCCAACCTCAACATTGATTTTCTGAGCTCAATGTCATTCGCCGGCCTTCACGATGACGTGTACATTGCATTCGGTGCAGAGCGGCGTAAGGAGACGTTCAAAATTCGCGCAGGCGACCGTGCATCCTTCGAGGTCGGGCCGTTGGCAGCAGAAGGGCTGCCGTCGGGTTCCAACGGGTTCCCGGGGTACAGCGATCTGCAGGCCGGAAGCTTCAGCCAGACCAGCTACGCCGGCTATATTGATGTGGAGGCACAGGTCAGTGAAGCCCTTTCCCTTGGTGCTGCGCTGCGCCACGAAGATTTTTCGGAGTTCGGGTCAAGTACGGATTTCAAACTCTCGTCCAGATACGCCTTTACGCCTGACTTTGCTTTGCGAGCCACCTACTCTACAGGGTTTCGCGCACCGACCCCGGGGCAGCTCGAGTCTGAACGCACCAGCCAGGGGTTGGACAGCAGCACCTTGACGCTGGTTACCAACGGCCGCTTCAACCCGACCGGGCCTGTTGCGGACATCATCAACGACCGTCCCGATGGGCGAATCATCCTGCCCTTGGAAGCTGAGACCTCCGAAAACATCTCCGTCGGTTTGGTATACCGAACGTCAAACGGGCTCGTCGCCACGGTCGACGTGTATCAGATCAACGTCGACGACCGCTTTTCTTCACGCGGCGGCCTTCAGCTCACTGACGACGATCGCTCGGCGTTGCAGGAGCTTGGCATTCCAGGGGGCGAAAGTATCCGTAACGTATCGTTCTTTCAGAACGTATTCGACACGCGCACGCGCGGAATTGATATTGTCTTGAGCTACGGCACCACACTTGGTGATGGCCGCCTGAACTTGAATGCTGCCTATAACTATAACGAAACGAAAGTCAGGCGCGAACAAATCGCTGGCGTGTTCAACGACGTCTCGCGGCGGACCTTCGAAGAGGGCTTGCCGCAACACAATGCGACCGCTGCTGCGGAATACAGTTTCGGTCGCTGGTCGGTCCTCGGCCGCCTGCGCTACTACGGTTCCTGGTTGAGCACGGACGATTCGGCGGACGTAATCTTCCAGAACTTCAGCTCGGAGTACTTCGTTGATGCCGCCGTCAGCTATGACTTCACAAACAACGTCAACGTACGGTTGGGTGCAGAAAACATATTCAACACCTTCCCTGATAAGGCTCGACGCGCGGCCAACAGAGGGCTTCTCTACTCACGGGACTCGCCTTATGACACCGATGGCGGCAAGTTTTATCTGCGCCTGAGCGCGAGTCTCTAGTGGGCCGTGCGTGAAGTTCGGTGACTAAGGAGCACAGCCGGGGCGTGCAGATCAAGGCGCGCAAGCGCAGGAATAGCACCGCTATTTCAAGCTTTCGCAACGCAGAGCTGCGCGTTGTGGCGCAGCGAAAAGTTGCCGAATTTTGCGCATGGCCCACTAGGCCTCAGGAGTCGCATGATGCGTGACACTAGCCGGCGGGGATTCTTACGCATGGGCGGGGCGGGCCTGATAGGTTTAGCGTCCTCCGGCACGCGAGCCGCAACCGAACCTTCGCCCAAAAATCTGCCGCCAACGGCGGCAGATCCGGCCCAAGCCGCCGAGGACAAGACATTCTGGTCGGCCGTAGCGCAACTTTACGACGTGCCCGACGGCATCGTGCATCTCGAGCATGGAAACTGGGGTGCGATGGCGCACCCCGTTCTTGCGTCTTATCAGTCGCGTCAGGCAGAAATCAATCGGGATACGGCCTACTACAGTCGACGACTTTTCGGGATCGAAGCGGACGCAATTCGCAGACGAGTCGCGCGGGAACTCGGCGTGGAGGCCGAGGAAATCGCTTTCACGCGCAATGCCACTGAGGCTCTGGAGGCCCTGATCGGCGGCTATCATCGCCTCGGTCCCGGCGATGCCGTGCTTTACTCCGATCTCGACTATGACTCTATGCAGAAGGCGATGCGCTGGCTTGCCAAGCGTCGCGGGGTGCGGATCGCGAAACTGGACCTTCCGGAACCCGCCTCCACCGATGCGATTGTATCGGCTTACGCACGCTGTCTCGAGGAAGATCCTGCCATCCGTCTCATTCTGTTGACGCACGTGAGTCACCGGACCGGGTTGGTGCTGCCGGTCGCCAAAATCGTTGCCATGGCCCGCGCAGCTGACGTCGACGTCATCGTCGACTCCGCGCACGCGTGGGGACAGATCGACTTCCGTCTGCCCGATCTCGCTGCGGACTTCGTTGGACTGAATCTGCACAAATGGATCGGAGCCCCGCTAGGAGTCGGCCTGATGTACGTAAAGCGCTCGCGCCTCGATGCGATCGAGCCTTACATGGGTGAGGCCGACAACGGCCGTATCACCAGCAGGGTTCGCACCGGCACGATCAATCATGCCGCGCTCCTTGGGGTGGGTCCGGCTCTGGACATGCACGAATGCATCGGGCCCGCCCGTAAAGCCGCACGGCTGAAGTACTTGCGCAACCGCTGGGTATCCGCGGTAGCTCAGGAGCTCCGGCTGCAAGTTCTGACGCCGGATGAGCCCGGACTCTACGCCGGCATTACGTCGTTTCGGCTGCATGACCGGCGCACTCGGGACGCAAATGTTTCGCTGGCGGCGACGCTTCTCGATGAATTCGGCATCTTCACGGTCGCGAGGACGGGGTTGGCAAGTGGTGCCTGCGTGCGAGTAACACCGGCGGTCTACACGCGAGAGGCTGACGTGGACCACCTAGCCACGGCCTTGCTCAAGCTTTCCCAACGCTCCTAGCACTTTCAGGCTTTTACTCCAGCCGTCCTGCGGCCTGCTTCGCGTTCGGAAAGGTGTCATCACATTCTCGCATCACGCCTTCGGAGAACAGCCGTGAAATCCATAAGCTTCGGAATTCATTCCAGCGGTTGCTTCGACGACTCTCGTTCGGATCTGCCGCGCGGCTGCGGGGAAGTCCGTCTGCCCGGCCAGTCCGCCACCAGCTACAACGCCAGAGTGTATTACGAGGTTTTCGGTTCCAACTCAAGGTTGGCTTACAGCTGGCATAGAACAACCTCCACTTCATCAATCTGGACAGCCGTGAGTTCTACATCTACCGGGAAAAGTCCGCTCAGCTCGGTTTCACCGCCAGCTAACAAGCCACCTTCACCATTCGGCTCGACGGCGAAGCGGGCAAGCTCACCGATTCCCGCCCGTATCGTTTACGGGGAGATATCGGGCTTATGTAAGCAAGCGAAGGCTTTGGTCGTTTCTTTCAGATCGGGCGTCCGTATGGCGTTCAATTGATCGGCACGGCCCACAACGCGCCGCGTATTGTGGCCCCCGCTCCGCCAAAAACCCTCCTGAGAGGCCCAATCCAATGCAACCGATGAAATTTCCAGCGACGTTATTCGTCCTTCTGCTCTCAGCGCTTTGCCTGGATCCTGCATGGGCCCATGCACCACGCAATACCCTGGTCACTCCGGGGGAACACCGTTACCGGGCCACGGCCGATCCCGATCGGGTGATCCTGGTGGCCGACCAGCATCCGTGGCGCAGCCAGACGGTCAACTGGCGGACCAATCATGCGGTCACGGAGGCGGTGGCACAGATCACCGAGGCGCATGACACGCCTGGGCTCCACCTGACGGCGCGGACCGTCACCGGCACGTTCCGGCCGCGGACCACGGAGAACGGGCTCGCCCATCACCACTCCGTCACCTTCGATGATCTGCGCCCGGATACGCTGTATGCCTACCGCGTCCGTGGCCAGGGAACCTGGAGTGAATGGTTCCAGTTCCGCACCGCCAAGCGCGGCTTCGCGCCCTTTACCTTCTTCTACTTCGGCGATGCGCAGAACTCGGTGCGTTCACATTTCTCGCGGGTCATTCGCGAGGCCTTCATGGAACACGCGCGCCCGGCATTGATGCTGCATGCCGGCGATCTCGTCAATCTGCGCGCCGGCATCCACGATGACGAGTGGGGAGAGTGGTTCGAGGCCGGCGGTTTTCTGCATGCGATGGTGCCCAGCATTCCCGTCACCGGTAACCACGAGTTCGTTAACCAGGAAGACGAGCAGGGCAATCGGACCAGGGTGCTCAGTCACCTGTGGGAGGCGCAGTTCACCGTGCCAGGGAACGGGCCGCCCGGACTTCGGGAGACGGTGTATTTCGTCGAGTACCAGGGCGTACTGTTTATCGCTCTGGATTCCACGCAGGCACTGGAGGACGAGTCGCTGGCCATCCTCCAGGCCGAATGGCTCGAGCAACGGTTGCGGGAGAACACCCATCGCTGGGTGATCATCAGCCATCACCACCCGATGCAGTCGGTTTCACTGGGCCGTGATAATCCCATCCTGCGGGAGCACTGGCAGCCTCTGTATCAACGCTACGGCGTCGATCTGGTTCTGCAGGGTCACGACCACACCTACGGCCGCGGTGCCAACGTGCCCGAGGGCAGTACGCTCGTCGACAACGAGGTCGGGACGGTCTACGTGGTGTCTGTGGCAGGCCCGAAGATGTATCTCGTCTCGGAAGAGGCGCGGGAGGAGATGACGCGGGTGGGCGAGGAGGTACAGCTCTACCAGGTCATCGCGGTGAAGGAGGACCGCCTGCGTTTCGAGTCGAGAACGGTCAGCGGCCAGCTCTACGACGCCTTCGATATCCGACGCCTGCAGGACGGCCGTAACGCGCTGGTCGACCGGATGCCGCCCGGAATGCTCGAGCGTATCTGCACCAATCCGTCGCGGCCGCGGCCCACCCGCTGCTGGGAAGGGACGGAGCTCGTCGACTGAGATATTGCGGCACGTCGGTCACGGATGCAGCATCCGCCGCAAGGTATCCGCGGCCCGGTAGACATCCTGGAAGCGTGTGCACATGGGCTCCGGCGCCACGCGCTTTTCTCGTCGCGCTTGAGTGAATCGAACTCTACGAGGAGAGCAAGCTTCTCCTTCTCACTGAATCGACGCTGTGTCCGGCAACCCTGCTCGAGCGAGCATGGCAGGCATTCGAGCCACCACCAGGCTACCGAGTCACGCCACGCGCAGCGCAAGCAGTAGCGTCGCGCCTGCAAGCAGCCAGCTCGCCAGAACCCGCGACGGTATGTCGGCAGCCTCGCCCAGCGCGAGTCGTGCTTGCGCAAGCGGCACGAAACACGCCATGAGCAAAAAGAAGATTCCCAGCGCGGCACCGGAAAGATAAAGCCTCGGGATGAGCCAGTCCTCGCGCGCCAGTTCCGCACCGTTCACCAGTCCAGGACCCAACGCCGCCAGCAGCGCCAGTACAGGCAGCCACTGCGTCGAAATGGTACGCGCGAGCACCACGGCTGCAGCCACCAGCATGGCACTGATCAGCACCAGGCTTTCTGCCAATCCCAGCCAGCTCGCCGGTACCGGGAGCGCGGAACTGAACAGCGCCAGCAAAGGTACCCCGATCACCACGACGCGCGCGGTGCGGAGATCACGCTGCGCCGCGAGCAGACCAAGGCCAAGGAGCAGGAGCACCTGCGCCGGATCGATAAAGGCGTGCATCAGACCGTTGTAGAAGTGTCCTGCGTCGGGGCTGAACGCGTGCGCTCGCGCCTCGCCGGCAGCGACTAGCAGCGCTACCGGCAGCAGGCGCCAAGGCATCAGCGCACCTGCAGCATCAGATAGTAGAGGCCACCGACGGCAATGACGCCGCCTCCCGCCCGCAGAAGCTGGATGCCACGGCGGAAACCATCGAGCAGGCCCAAGGAGATCCCGGCCGTATGGAGAAGGCCCGTCGCGAGGACGAAGCCAAGTGCAAACGTGGCCGGGTTCGCCGCGTCCGGAATTTCCGCCCCGTGGGCGTGACCATGACAAAGCGCGAATATGCCCACCACGACCATGGCCGCCGGCAGCGCGATCCGACGCCGCATCGCGACCAGGACGCCAAGCACCAGTGCCGACAGCGCGATCCCGACCTCGACGCCCGGAAACGGCATGCCAAGAACGCCGAGTACCCCACCGAAGGTCATGATCAGCGGAAACGTCACCGGCAGCACCCAGATGGCCGGACGACCCAGCTGCGCACCCCAGATCCCTACAGCCACCATGGCCAGCACGTGGTCGAGGCCGAACAGTGGGTGCATGAAGCCACTGACAAAGCCGCGTCCCATGTCCGTGACCTCATGGGCCTGGGCAAGCAGGGGCGAAGACAGCAGGGCGAGCGACAGCAAGAAGCGGAGCATGGAGAACCTCGTCAGGACTCGTGACAACAAAGTCGCCCTCTGCAGGAGCAACAGACAAATCGTGCACCAATGCTGGGCATGCCGCACCTCCAACGTAGAGCGGAAACGGCCACGCTCCGTCAATTGGATGCATGCGCACCGGAAATGTGCAGGAAATGGGCCAAGCGGCGCAATCCGGTCTGGCGGTGGCAGCAAGCCCTTGACTGCAGGTCATGACCCTGGTTCAGTCCTGGCTCCGACTCGCAACTGGCCCACTACCTCGCCGATCCCGTACCCTTGGCAGTGACGCGGCTACAAAGTCGAAGCCATGCATTTCATCTTCGAGGTTCACGTCAAGCCCGGCTACAGTGCCGAACAGTACGCAGACGCCTGGGTGCGTGCGAGCAGGCTGATTCAGCAGGCGCCAGGCGCCCGAGGCACACGGCTACACAGAAAGATCGACGACCCGAACGTTCTACTCGCCATCGCCACGTGGGAAACGAAAGCGGCGCGAGATGCTCAGGAGTCCAGGCAGCCTGATGCGGTACGCCGCATCATTTCCGAGCAGGCCGAATTCGTCGACATAAGGGTCGTCGGCGAGTTCGAGGACGCCGAGTGGATCGTCGAACCTTCAAGAGGAGATTCAGCATGATGAGAAATCAGCCGATGAGCTTGATCCTGGCGACGCTGATCGCCACCAGTGCCGCGCTTGCCGATGCCAACTCGAGTTCCACCATCATCGGCGAGCATCAGTGGACGGCGACAACCAACGGCGCCGATCTACCCTGGGCGGATGCGCAACGCCACTGTGAGACCCTCGAGCTTGGTGGCTATGATGACTGGCGGCTGCCAACGCTGGCGGAACTCGAGTCGTTGCATGACCCTGCCGAGGAACAGGGCCTTCCAACTGCAATCGACCTCGACGGTTGCTGCATCTGGAGTGCCACCAGCGTCGCGGAACTGCCGACGGACGAGGGTGGACCTACGGGAGCGCATCCTTCGAACTATTTCTGGGGCATGATTTTCGACGGCGGTATCCCGTACTTCAGTCACCGGCGATTCGCTGACGGTCGCGCACTGTGCCTGCGCGATCTGGATCGTCAGCGCCATGCCGATTACCAGTAGCCGATCATCCGGCCACACGTGAGCACAATCAGCCAGATTGCAAGGGACACCCCGCCTGCAAGCGCCAGGGTTCGTCGCTCGCTAGGGGTGAGGCTATCCCCCGCCGCCGCGCGCCGCCATGCCGGCAGGCGCTGAACCACAGCGACATTGACCAGTCCGAGCACAATCATCGGCATCTTGATGTAAAGGAACGGATTACCGTAGTACTCGGTGGCGTTGAAGCTGATCATGAACACGCCACTGATCACCGCCAAGGTGAAGCCAATCGCTGCGAGCGGTACTGTCGGTTGCATGATCGTCTGCAAGGCAATCGACGACCACGCGCCCAGAAGGCGAAGGTCAAGCAGCAACACTGATCCGAACAACATGCTGATACCGAGAATGTGAGAGAGGTTCAGCAGGCCATAGGTCCATATTCCTGAACCCCGCAGTGCCTCGGCGAGCGCAGTCGCTTCGATCCATGCAAGTAGGTCGTACACGCCGGATCAGGACCGCGCGGGCGGATAAACGTCGAAGTGCTGTCCGTTCCAGGTCACGCGCCGCACCTTGATCTCGTAACGACCCGGATCGGTGTTGCGCTCACCGATCACGGTGACTTCGTCGCCCACCGGAACCGTGCCTTCCCGCAGGCCCGCCCGGTGCGTCCGCGGCGCTGGTGCCAGCGTGATGTCCCAGAGCTGATCATCAGCATCGCGAATCTGCATCGTGCCGTGCGGGCCCGACAGGCTCACGCCACGCTCGACGGTACCGGTTACCTCGATCTCATCCACGTTCGCCGACCAGCCATGGTGCCCCAAAACGGGAACCGTCAGGATCATGGCTAAAAGGGCGAACATCACGTTTCGCATCTTCATCATTGACTCCTCGCATCACTATTCGGGCATGACGGCTATGACTCCAGGTCGTCAGGCCCAAACCCTCCGGCATCGTACCGAACTCCTGGACAAGGCCCAAGTACATCCTCTGGGACCCGCGTGCAGCACCCGCGTCCAGCCCGTTCGGCGAACAGCAAAAACCCTGCACCGAATTGGCGTTTAGATGTTACTGGCGGTGACGTTTGGTGCACGCAAAAAACGGGCCTCCGTCACACTTTTAGTCTAACTAACTGATTTATATAGATATTAAAAGTTGGCACGCCCTGTGCTAAACGACTGGTGGGTTGGAGAGGTCAACGAACCATTTGAACCTCAGGAGTTCACCACCATGAGCAAGTCGATCCGCAGCACCGCCATTGCACTAACTGTCGCCGCCCTGGCTGCTCCCAGCCTCGCCTTCGCTGAGTCCCGGGAAATGAAGGCCTGCTTCGAGGCTTTCACCGCTGAGCATCTTCCGCAGGGCCCGGCCATTTCACTCGAAGTTGAGTCGGGAATTGCCCCTGGCGTGCAGGTCCTTTCCCTCGCTCGTCGGCAGACAGTGGTGATCGACCTCACCGCAACCCACCCGGAATCTGGTGAGGTTCTCGCAAGTGCCGTCTGCCGCATCCGTCCGAACGGAGCAATCTCCATCACTCCGTCCGAGCGCAGCGACCTGCTCGCGGCGAACTGAGCCACACGGACTGCACCGTGTAATCCATGCCAGCACGTGCGGGCCCAGATGGGCCCGCGCGCATTTCAAGTAACCGACCTTCCATGCGTCATTGCTGCTACGGTGTGTGCTGACGAGGCCACGACCACGGAATCGGCATGCGCATCATTGCCCGCTACGGGACCCGCTCCGAGGCAGACGAACGCGCCGCGTTCCTGCGCGCCCACGGCATTGTTCCTCACGTAACGAATACGAGCTCGTTCCTGCGCACTCTTGGTCTGCGGCGGGACCGGTCTCAGGCCGCCCTCTGGGTCATGATCGACACTCAGCATGACGATGCCATGGCGCTGCTTGCCAACCCGAACCACGAAGTGCACACGGCGCTTGCACCTGAAGAGCTCGAGGCGCTTGAAGCGGAGGGTGCGATCCAAGCGCAGCGCCTGCTGTTTCGCGGCACACTTGGATTGGCAGCGGCGCTGATCGTCGTAGTCGCACTGCTTGCTATCGCGGGCGTGGTATAGCGGACCGCCGTTGCAGGATCAGCGGCCAGGGCGCAGCCGTGCTTCAGCCTCGCGAGCACCGTTTTCGTCACCTGCCTGCCGGCGCGCTGCGGCAATCAGCTGCCAGTTGTCGCGTCGCAATGAACCGGCCACATCGAGGCCGATGGACCGCATCGCCAATGTCTCTGCAGCCGACCAATCCGCCTGCGCGAACCGCACGCGGGCCAGCCGATGCCAGAGTTCGGCGTTCTGAGGGTCGAGACGCAGCGCCCGCTCCAGCGACGCCGCTGCCGCGTCATGGTCCCCTTCGTCGAGCTGCCCGTCAGACCGGTCCATGAGCGCCACGACTGCGGGCGGCGGTGGCGCTGGAACGGCTACCGGATCCGGATCCGCGCTCGGCGCGGGTTGCGGCGCAAGCGGTGCACAGGCCGTTACGACCAGCGCCATGCTGAACAGGACGCAGGCGCGCCACCGTCGCTGGCCGTCATCACCCCCGCACACCATCGCACGCCTCCGCTTGCTCATCAGCCACCGAACAATTCGCGAATACGACGCAGCAGGCCAGGCTGCTCTGGCGCTTCGCGCTGGCCGACGCGTTCACCACACGGACCCATAGAGTCAGGACCGGTTCCCATCAGAAACGGCAGAATGACGGCGCC
>SLQW01000221.1 GCA_007131295.1 Pseudomonadales bacterium
CAACTCTGCGGCACGACGATGCCGACACGCTCCTGGCGTCGATACGCCGAACCCGCAGCGAGTTGGTCGATGCCCCCGCTGTCAGGCAGGCGTTCCTCGCCGACCTGGACAACATGCGACACTCGGGATTTCCCCGCAACGACCTGCAGCGACACGCTGCGCGGTACTTCAGTGACGAGGAATTCACCCGCGTCAGCGCGCACCGTGACTTCGCGAGGCATCTGGAAAGCCGCATGCAAGAGTTGGAGATAGCTGCCGTTGCCGTCAGCGACCGAAGCACATCGGACTTTCCGGGAGAACCCAGCGCCGAGGACATGCTGGCGGCGGTGATGTATCCAATGAACGAATTCAATCGCTACTTTCGGGGAAGCGCGGAACGCTGTCAGCAAGGCCTTCCGGCGAACAACCCGTTGATGATGATCAACTGCATCAACGTCATGGTCGTGGGTGAAGTTCAGGTGCGAATCAGCGACTTCGTGAAACTCGCTTGCGTTCGCGCGGCAGGAGCACCTGGATACGTCTGCGATTACGGTATGGTGATCGACTCGAATCAGCCCCTCGTCCAGGTGTTCATGCGCGACCTGCTCGGATCAAGCAACCTGCAGGCGAACACCTCCCGCTTCGTCAAGACGGAGGCCGGTTGGGAGCTCATCCGGTCGCAGTGAGAACCTGGTGGCGAGACCCCTGGCTGGCGCCTGTCGGTCTGCTGGGCGCCGTCGCGGCCGGCGCCTACGGCTGGCTGCAGGGTGGGGCGGTTCCCGGCCTGACCGCCCTGCTGCTGCTGGTGCTGGCCTACCCGGTCCTGGAGGAAATCGTGTTCCGGGGCGTCGTGCAGCCGTTCCTGTTCGAACTCACCGGCGGTGCTGGCATAGGCCCCCTGACCTACGCCAACATTCTGACCAGCTTTGCCTTTTCCGCTATGCACCTGCTCAACCACACGCCCCTGCATGCCGGTCTGGTGTGGCTGCCATCGTTGGCATTCGGCTGGTTCCGTGACCGCAGCGGATCGATCCTGCCCGGCATGGTCCTCCACGTCGGCTGGAACGCCTGCGTTTTCCTCGCTCCGGCGCTCTACGCATGACACCTGGCGTCCACAGGTTCACTCGTCGCGATCGAAGCGCTGGAACCACTCGATAATCAGTTCGAGCCGGGCCACGAGATTCACGGGCGTGCCACCACGGGACAGGCCATGGTTCTCGCCCTGGAACATCGCGAGTTCTGTCTCGACGCCATTGGCCAGCAGCGCAAAATACCACTCCTGGCCCTGGCCGATGGGGGTGATCTTGTCGCCGTCGCTGTGGATCACCAGCGTGGGGGTGACGACCTGATCAGCGTATTTCAGCGGTGATCGACCCCAGTAGTAATCGTAGTTCGTCCAGATCGTACCGCCGAATTCCGCCTCCATGGCCGCTGGCGTGTACTCCTGAGTGCCGGCCTCCGATATCCAGTTGCTGACGCTGCGCTGGGTGACCGCCGCCCGGAAGCGATCGGTGCGGGTGGTGATCCAGTTGGTGAGAAAACCGCCGTGGCTGCCGCCAGTCAGGAACAGCCGCTCCGGATCGATCCAGTCGTAGCGCTCCAATGCGGTCTCGAGCAGGAGCATGTTGTCGCGATAGTCGGCGCCGCCGTAATCCAGCCGGACCGCAGATTGGAACTCATGACCATAGCCGGTGCTGCCGCGATAGTTGGTGAACACGACGCCAAAGCCGGCAGCGGCGAGCATCTGAAACTCCTGGAACCATTGATGGCCCCACATGCCGGCGGGGCCGCCCTTGATGTTGAGCACCAGCGGGTAGCGCTGGCCTTCTTGGAAGCCGATCGGCCGCAACAGGAAGCCGTCGACCTCAATGTCGTCCTCGTTGGTGAAGGTGAAGCGCTCAAGGGCGTTCAGGACGCGTGCCTCGAGCAGCTCAGCGTTGAAACGGGTGAGCTGCCGCGCGCGGCTGCCGTCGCTGCGGGCGGTCCAGACCTCCGCGAGACGCACCTCGTCCTCCTCGATCCAGGCCATGCGCCGGCCGTCGGCAGAGAACGACATGCCGTTGACGGTGGCGTCGCTGCCCACCACCCGCCGGGTGCTGCCGTCGCGCGCCAGCCGCAGCACCGGCCGGGCGCCGCGTTCGTCCGCACGCAAAAAAGGCCCCTGACCGGTGGCCGGCAGCTGCACGTCCATGGCAGTCAGCGCCATGCCATCGTGCAGTACTTCCGAGCTCCCTCCTGCGACCGGGATGCGTTGCACCGTGGTCGGAGCGTAGCGCTCCGCCTGATGGCGGAACAGGAGATGGCGGCCGTCGGGGCTGAACGCCGGCTCGAAAGCGCGCCCGGCAGGCGTGTCCACGGTCATGATTTCGCCGCTCTCCAGCGTCAGCAGGTACACGCTGCGCTCGAAACCACCCATGTACTCCTCACCGCTGCGGTCGGCATCGAAGGCCACCATTGCACCATCCGGGCTGACCACGGCGTTGCGGTAGTTCCAATCGGCATGACCGGTGAGGCGCCGTAGGCTGCCGTCCTCGCTGTCCAGAAGCCAGAGCCCAGCTCGGGACTCATCCAGATAGCCCCTGCCGTCCGCCTTGTAGACTGCGTGCCGGAAGCGCTTGAGGTCAGGCTTAGGATCGTCGCTTTCGTCCGCTTGGCTATAGGGATCTTCGACCTCGGGATCGATGCTCAGCGTCAACAGGAGGTGACGGTTGTCCGGCAGCCACACGAAATCGGAGATGGATCCCTGCTCCAGCCGGGTAACGGCCTGCGCCTCACCACCGGTGAAAGGAATCAGATGCAGCTGGGCTCGATCCGTACGCCCGGAAAGGAACGCGATATGGCGGCCATCGGGGGACCAGCGCGGCGAGCGGTCCGAGGTTTCGCCGGTGAACCGCCGCGGCTCGGAAGCGCCGTCCGTTGCCACCACCCAGATGGAGGACTCGCGGCTGCGACGGTCCTCGCTCACGGTTGCGCGGACGAAGGCGACGTTGTTGCCATCGGGCGCAAGCTGCGGGTCGCTGACGAACTGAAAGTCATGGTAATCGGCCGGTTTCAGCCCATTCGTTTCGGCCAGCACGGGCCAGGGCAGCAAGGCGAAGGCAAGGGCTGCGGCAGCGACGCACAGCCGGACTGACACCAGATGGATGGACATGGTGCAGGGTTTCCTCACTCGCGACGGGCCCTGCAGACTACCGTGGCTGTCCACCCGCTTCCAGCAGCGGTCATACCCTTCGGGCATTGCCTCGGCGTGCTCATGGGTCAGGGTGGCGGGGTGCGCGTCCGGGAGGGATGATGGGCGAGCGTAAACCCTTTTCCTGGAGTCCTGAGCCATGAGCACGCAAGCACAACCCGAGATCGCGTCCGTGCGCGAGCAGGTATCGGAAACCGAGTGGCAGCTGCGCGTCGACCTGGCGGCGCTCTACCGTCTGGTGGCCCTGCACGACTGGGACGACTTCCTGTTCACCCACCTGTCCGCGCGTATTCCCGGTCCGGAGCACCATTTCCTGCTCAATCCGCTGGGGATGACGTTCGACGAAGTGACCGCTTCGAGCCTGGTGAAGGTGGATCTCGACGGCAATAAGGTCATGGAGTCGCCCTACGAGATCAACGCGGCCGGGTTCACGATCCATTCCGCGGTGCATGCGGCGCGCGAGGACGTGTGCTGCGTCATGCATCTGCACACCGACGACGGCGTTGCCGTTTCCGCCCAGGAAGCGGGCCTCATGCCCCTTACCCAGCACGCCATGCAGTGCGGGGAGATCGCTTATCATGACTACGAAGGTGTGGCACTGGATCTGGATGAGCGCGAGCGCATCGTCCGCGACCTCGGTGATCGGCAGTTCATGCTGCTGCGCAACCACGGCACGCTCACCGTGGGCCCCACGATCTGCTCGGCCTGGATGGCCATGTACTACCTGGAGCGCGCCTGCACCATGCAGATTCGCGCCCTGAGCGCTGCCGTGAACATGCCGCCACAGGGTTCGGCGGCCAAAGCCGCGGAGCAGAGCCGGCTGCTGTTCGACGGCACCGCCGATACACTCGCCTGGCCGCCGCTGCTGCGCAAGCTGGACCGCATCGATCCCAGCTATCGCAACTGATCAGTCGGCGGCTGCCGCATCCTGGTGATGGGCGAGCGCGGCCTCGAGCAGGGTCCGCGTGTAGGGATGGCGCGGGGATTCGAACAGGGTCTCCGTCGGCCCCGCCTCCACCACCTCACCGTTCTTCATCACCAGCACCCGGTCCGACAGTGCCCGCACCACCCGCAGGTCGTGGCTGACGAACAGGTAGGCGAGCTGATGGCGGCGCTGCAGGTCGAGCAGCAGCTCGACGATCTGCGCCTGCACGGAAGCATCGAGAGCCGAGGTGGGTTCGTCGAGCACCACCAGCTTCGGGCGTAGGATCATGGCACGGGCAATGGCGATACGCTGGCGCTGGCCACCGGAGAACTCGTGGGGATAGCGGTCCGCCACGGCAGGATCGAGGCCCACTTCGGCCAGCACCTCCGCAACGCGCCGGCTCCGCTCCTCCGCACTGACGTCCGGCTCATGCACGCCGAGGCCCTCGGCGACGATCTCGTTCACCGGCAGGCGCGGTGACAGGCTGCCGTAAGGGTCCTGGAAAACGATCTGCATGTCCCGTCGCAGCGCTTTCAGCGCCTTCGGTTTCTCGTTGGCGATGGAGCGGTCGAGGATACGGATCTCGCCCTCGGCGCGGATCAGGCGCAACAGCGCGAGTCCGAGGGTCGTCTTTCCAGATCCTGATTCGCCGACGACGCCCACTGTCTCGCCGGCACGGATTTCCAGGTTCACACCCTTCACCGCATGGAAGTGACGGCGGCGACCGAACCAGCCCTTGCCGAGCGGATAGCGCACATCGAGATCGCGCACAGCTGCCACCACCGGAGCGTCGGCCGCCACCTTGCGGGGCTGTACGCGCGGCTCGGTCGCCAGCAGATGGCGGGTGTAGGCCTCCTGCGGACAGCTGAAGACGCGCGCTGCCGGTCCCTCCTCCACCAGCACGCCGTCCTTCATCACGCAGACCCGATCGGCAACGGCGCGCACCACATTGAGGTCGTGCGTGATGAACAGCATGGCCATGCCGAGATCCTGCTGCAGGTCCTTCAGCAGCGCCAGGATCTGCGCCTGGATGGTGACATCCAGCGCGGTCGTGGGTTCATCCGCGATCAGCAGTTCGGGTTCGTTTGCCAGCGCCATGGCGATCATCACCCGCTGGCGCTGACCGCCCGAGAGCTCGTGCGGCCATGCGTCGAGGCGCCGCTCGGGCTCCGGCAGCCCGACCCGATGGAGCAGATCCAGGGTTCGGGCGCGGGCCTCGGCCTTGCCTAGTGAACGATGGACGATGAGCGTCTCGCCTATCTGCTTGCGAATCGTGTGCAGGGGATTCAGTGAGGTCATGGGCTCCTGAAAGATCATGCCGACGCGAGCTCCGCGCACACTGAGCATCTCGGCCGGCGCGGCCCCGACCATCTCCGTGCTGCCGACGCGGATCGACCCGCGCGTGGCAGTAATCGGCGGTGGCGGCAGCAGCTGCAGCACCGACAGTGCCGTGACCGACTTGCCGGAGCCGGACTCGCCAACGAGGGCAAGGGTCTCGCCCCGGTCGACGTGCAACGACACACCACGGACCACATCGGCGTCGCCGAAATGCACGTGCAGATCCTCGATCGTAAGCACGCGCTCAGCCACGAGCACCCACCACGGTCCGGCGCGGATCGAGCGCATCGCGCACCGCCTCGCCTATGAAGATGAGCAGAATCAACATCAGCGCCAGGGTCGCGAACGCAGACAGTCCGATCCAGGGCGCGTGCAGGTTCGCCTTGGCCTGGGCCAGCATCTCGCCGAGGGAGGGCGAACCCGGCGGCAAACCGAAGCCGAGAAAGTCCAGCGCCGTGAGCGTGGTGATGGCGCCGTTAAGAATGAAGGGAAGAAAAGTAAGGGCAGCCACCATGGCATTGGGCAGCACGTGCCTGCGCATGATGGTGAAGTCAGAAACGCCGAGGGCACGCGCCGCACGCACGAAGTCCAGGTTGCGCGCGCGCAGGAACTCCGCTCGCACCACGCCCACAAGTGTCATCCAGGAGAACAGCACCAGCGTCGCCAGCAGCCAGGTGAAGTTCGGTTCCACCAGAGTGCCGAGGATGATCAGCACGAACAGAATGGGCAGCCCGGCCCAGATTTCCACCAGGCGCTGCCCTAGCAGATCGGTCAGACCCCCGAAGTAGCCCTGCAGCGCCCCGATGAAGATCCCTATCGCAGAGGCGAGCACGGTCAGCGCGAGACCGAAGCTCACCGAAAGCCGGAAGCCGTAGATCAGGCGCGCCAGCACATCCCGCGCGGCATCGTCGGTACCGAGCCAGTGGCGTGCAGAGGGAGGCGCCGGCACGGGACGATCGATGTCGAAGTCGATGGTCCGGTAGCTGAAGCGGATCGGTGGCCAGAGCATCCATGCACCCTCCTGCTCCAGCCAGGCACTGATGTAGGGATCATGGAAGTCCACGCTGATGGGCAGGGCGCCTCCAAGACCCTGCTCGGAGTAGTCGAACAGCACAGGCACGTAGAGGCTGCCCTGATGCGCGAGCAGGATCGGGCGGTCGTTCGCGACGAACTCCGCACCGAGGCTGACGGCGTAAAGCGCGAGGAAGATCCAAAGCGAAACGAAGCCGCGGCGATGGGCGCGGAAGACCTGCCAGCGCCGACGCCCGAGCGGACCGAGTTCGAAACGGCGCCGCCGTAGCGGCGGCAGAGGCGCGGTCGCAGTGGTCACATCTGCCTCGACTCGAAATCGATCCTGGGGTCCACCAGCACGTAGGTGAGATCACCGATGACGTTCAACAAGAGGCCGAGCAGCGTGAACACGAACAGCGTGCCGAAAAGGATCGGAAAATCGCGCTTGAGCACCGCTTCGTAACCAAGCAGGCCGAGTCCGTCGAGTGAGAAGATCACCTCGATCAGCAAAGCTCCGGTGAACAGGATGCCGACGAAAGCCGCCGGGAATCCGGCGATCACGATGAGCATTGCGTTGCGGAAGACATGGCCGTAGAGCACACGGCGCTCGTTGATGCCCTTGGACCGAGCAGTGAGCACGAACTGCTTGCCGAGTTCCTCGATAAACGAATTCTTGGTGAGCATCGTAAGGGTTGCGAAGCCGCCGATGGTGATGGCGGTGACCGGCAGCGCGAGATGCCAGAAATAATCCCTGACCTGCTCGGGGAAACTCATCTCATGAAAGTTCGGTGAGGTCAGGCCCTGCAGCGGGAAGATCTCCCAGTAGGTTCCGCCTGCGAACAGCACCACGAGCACGATGGCAAAGAGAAAGCCTGGGATCGCGTAGCCAACGAAGATCAGCACGCTGGTCCAGATATCGAAGCGGCTGCCGTCACGCACCGCCTTGGCCACGCCCAGGGGAATCGAGATCAGGTAGATCAGCAGCAGCGACCACAGTCCCAGCGATATGGAAACCGGCAGGCGCTCGATCACGAGCTCGGTAACGGGCCGGTCCTGGAAGTAGCTGTCACCGAAATCCAGGCGCACATAGTTCCACATCATCATCACGAAACGTTCGTGCATGGGCCTGTCGAAACCGAAGCGCCGTTCGAGATCAGCGATGAGCGCAGGATCGAGCCCCGCTGATGCCAGTCCGGTATCGTCCGCGGCGACATCTGCGCCGCCTACAGGACCAGTCGTAGTCATGCCGGGCGCAGTGAGCTCTGCCAGCACCTGCTCTACCGGGCCGCCGGGGGCAAACTGCACGATAACGAAGTTGATGACCATGATCCCGAACAGGGTCGGGATGATCAGCAGCAGGCGCTTGAGGAGATAGGTACCCATAATCTCAGGGTGATCCCGAGTCGCCGAGGCGCTGCAAGCCACGTTCGACCCGCGCGGCGCGCTCCTCGTCCCACCACCACAGGTCTTGCCAGCCCACCCTCTCGATGGGGTAGCCGTCCGGGAGCCCGAACTTGTCCCACCAAACCACGGAGGTGTGGGTCTGGGAGGGCCCGGGGAGGAGGTAATGCTCCCACATGAGTACGCGATCGACGGCGCGCACGGCAGCGAGAAATTCCGGCAAGGCATCCGCGGCGATGACTTCCTCGGTGAGCGCGTCGATCACCGGATTGCGGACGTAGCCCCAGTTCACGCCGTAGCGCTGCTCGGCGGCCGCGCTGCCGAAGTGGTTGCGCAGCGCCAGACCGGGTAGCCAGTACGGATAGAACAGCATCTGGCTCGCGTCGAAGCGGCTGGACTGGAGCCGGTAGAGCCAGTTCGAAGTTTCCGGAACACGGACGCTGGCATCGATCCCCACCCTTTCCAGCGCCGCGATGTACGGCATGATGTTGCGCGCCTGAATGTTCGAGATCAGCACGAACTGAATCCGGAACCGTTCACCCGTGTCCTGCTGCACCAGGCGCCCGTTGTCGACGACCCAGCCGGCCTCTTCGAACAGCTCTAACGCCTGCACGAGGTGGTTGCGATCGATACCGGGACCGTTATGCCTCGTCGGTTCGAAAGCGTGCTCGAACAACGCCTCGGGCAGGCGATCACGCCATGGTTCCAGGAGCTCGAGCTCCCGCCCCTCGGGGCTGCCGCGATGGGCGAGGTCAGAGCCGTGAAACAGGCTGCTGCCGCGCTCGAAGAAGTCGAAGTTGAGGACCCCATTGATCCAATGCCAGTCATAGAGCAGGCCGAGCGCCTCGCGCACGCGGCGGTCTTGGAAGCGCTCCCGCCGCATGTTCCAGAACACAGGCCAATGCAGGCCCGTAGGCCGATCCAGAGCGAACCGCTCCTTGCGCACAAGCCCCGCACGAGCAGCCGGGAAGTCATACTGGGTGGCCCAGTTCTTGGCCATCGTCTCCTCGCGGACATCGATGAGATGGCCTCGTTGCGCCTCCAGCATGACCTGCTCGTCACGGTAGTAGTGGTACTCGATGCGATCGAAATTGAAGCGCCCCACCATGACCGGGACTTCGGCGCCCCAGTAGTCCGGCACCCGCTCGTAGACGATCTTGCGGCCGACATCGAACTCGGCGATCCGGTAGGG
>SLQW01000220.1 GCA_007131295.1 Pseudomonadales bacterium
CCTTCGTCCAGGAGCTGCTCGCGCGCCGCAACCAGGTTCTGGCGATCGAGCTCTGCCAGATCTTCCCTCAGCGTGCGAACGAGCTGTCGCTCCGGGCGCGCGACCAGCATGCCGAGAGCCGAGAGCACGCCCGCGAAACTCGGAATGAGTGCCCGATCCGTACCCAGAGTCGTCGCCAGGTCGCACAGGTGCAGCCCGCCGGCGCCGCCGAAGCAGCAAAGGACCAGGTCGCGCGGGTCGCGACCGCGCTCGATGGACATGACCCGCAGCGCCTGGGCCATGTGCTCATTGGCGACCTGCAGAATCCCCCGCGCCGCGGTTTCGGTATCGACGCCGAGCCGTTCTGCTACCGCGGCCACGGCGCGCTCCGCAGCGGCGACATCCAGGGTCAGCGTACCGCCGAGCGCGGCTTCGGCGGGTAGTTGGCCGAGGACGACATGGGCGTCGGTGACGGTGGCGGCCTCGCCGCCGCGTCCGTAGCAGGCAGGCCCGGGATCGGCGCCCGCCGACTCGGGGCCGACCCGGAGCGCGCCGCCCGCATCGATATAGGCAATGGAGCCGCCGCCGGCACCGATGGTGTGGATGTCCAGCATGGGTACGGCCACCGGCCAGGCTCCCAGACGCCCCTCGGTGGTGAGTTCGAACTCGCCGTCGATGACTGCCACGTCGGTGGACGTGCCGCCCATGTCGAAGGTCAGGAGGCGATCGATGCCGCTTGCTCGAGCCACCTCGGCGGCACCTGCGATACCGCCTGCAGGGCCGGAGATCAGCAGGTTGACCGCTCGCCGGCTGGCCACCTGTGCCTCCATGGTGCCGCCGGAGGACTGCATGATGGCGAGCCGGCAGGGATCGAGCCCGGCATGCAGGCGCTGCAGATAACCCTCCACTCTGGGGCCGAGCCAGGCATTGAGCCAGGTCGCGATGCCGCGCTCGTACTCGCGGTACTGCGGCAGCACGAAGGACGAGCGGCAGACGAAGCGCTGCCCGTCCGATGCCTCCACAAGTGCCCGCTCGAGCGCGATCTCATGAGCGGGATCGATCCAGGCATAGAGCAGGTTGATCGCGACTGCTTTGGGATCGAGGCGCTCGATCTCCGCAAGCAGAGTCGCGATTGCCTCGTCGTCGATCGAAGTCAGCTCGCGGCCATCCGCAGCGAGGCGTGCCGGTACTTCCACGCAGAGCTCGGGTGGCACCGGAGGCGCTTCGGACGTGGGCGTGAGGTCGTAAAGGTCGCCGCGGTTCTGGCGGCCCAGAGTGAGGACGTCTCCGAGGCCCTCGTTGGCAACGTAAGCCGTACGCACGCCCTTGCGCTCGAGTGCTGCATTGGTGGCGATAGTGCTGCCGTGTACAATCCGCAGCCGCCCGGCGGCCACATCTGCCTCGAGGCCCAGTTCCCGGATCCCTTCGAGAATGGCCCGTTCCGGTGCATCCGGTGTCGACAGCGTCTTGTGCAGACGCACGCCGGATTCGGTCAGCAGCACGAAGTCCGTGAACGTGCCGCCGGTGTCGACGCCTAACAGCATGGGTCGCTCCTGCGCAGGGGCCGACAGTGTAGCAATCCCGCCAATCGTGACTGCCATCGATGCCGGAGCTTCCCGAAGTCGAAACGACCCGCCGCGGTCTCGCGCCCCATCTGGTCGGGCGGCGGTTGGAGGCGGTTCAGGTGCGAGAGCCGCGCCTGCGTTGGCCCGTGGCGGCGGATCTCTCGCAGGCGCTCACCGGCGCCACGTTGACGGACCTGCGGCGGCGCGCGAAGTACCTGCTGTTCGACTTCGCGCAGCCAGGTGGCGCGATTACGCTCATCGCGCATCTCGGCATGTCTGGCAGCATGCGCCTGGTGAATCCGGATACGCCGCTCCTTACGCACGATCATGTCTGTTTCTGCTTTGCCGGACCGCTGGAGCTGCGGCTCAACGATCCGCGCCGGTTCGGTTCGCTGCATGTCATTCCGGCTTCTCAGCAAGACCGGGCGGACGGTACATCCGAGGCTCATTTTCTACTCGATCATCTCGGGCCCGAGCCGCTCGCCGACGGCTTCGACGGGGGTTACCTGTATCGGATGTCGCGCGGCCGCAGGGCGCCCGTGAAGGCATTCATCATGGATGCGCGCGTCGTAGTCGGTGTCGGCAACATTTACGCCACCGAGGCCCTGTTCCGGGCGGGCATCCGGCCCTCTCGGCCCGCGGGCCGGATCGCGGCAGGGCGCTATGAAAGCCTTGCGAGCGCTATCCGCGAAGTGCTCGAAGAGGCGTTGACCATGGGCGGAACCACGCTTCGAGACTTCGTCGCCAGCGATGGCCGGCCGGGCTACTTCCGCCAGTCGCTGGCGGTCTATGGCCGGGGCGGCGAGCCTTGTCGCCGTTGTGGTGGCGTCCTGAGCTCAGCGCGCATCGGCCAACGCGCCACCGTCTTCTGCCCCCACTGCCAGCGCTGAATCGTAGCCTGCATGGCTCTGGCGGCATGCCTTGGAGAAGGTGCTATAGTCGTCTGGAAGACTTCTCGCAGGGGAAATCGCCATGTTTTGCTTGCGCAAAGCGGCACTGTTCGCTCTCGTCGCCACGCTGGCACTGGCCAGCATGCCCGCTGATGCCAGTCGCAGTACGGGTCCTGTTGAGGAACCCAGCACGGGGGCCATGATGGCAGATCTGGTGGTGGCGCGGCCCGTTGGTGCGGCCATCACCGTGCTCGGGACAGCCACGTTCATCGTCGGCCTGCCGTTCACGCTGCTCGGCGGCAATGTCGCAGAGTCCGGCGAGAAGCTTGTGGTCAAGCCGGCCCGGGAAACGTTCAATCGCTGTCTGGGGTGTCGGAACGCCGGCTGGCGGGGCGATTACCCGGAGTGATCGGGGCGCGCTGTCCGCTCTCAGGACAAGCTCAACCGGTCTCCTGGGTTGGCTTGCCGTACTGACGCCGAAGCGCCTCGGCCACCACCGGGTGGACGAACTTGGAGACGTCACCGCCATAGATGGCGATTTCCCGCACCAGCGTGGAGGAGATGAACGAACAGTTCTCCGACGGTGCCAGAAAGACGTATTCGATCTCCGGGGCCAGGCGCCGGTTCATGTCTACCATCTGAAATTCGTACTCGAAATCTGCGACCGTGCGCAGGCCGCGCAGGATGAAGCTGGCCTTCTTGCGTCGTACGTAGTGGATGAGCAGCTCGTTGAAGCCGTCCACCTCGACGTTCGGCAGATCTTTCAAGACCTCCCGACACAATTCGATGCGTTCGGCGAGTTCGATGGCCGGGTTCTTCTGCGGGCTGGTGCCGATGGCGACGATGACGCGATCGAACAGTTTCGAGGCCCGCTTGACCAGGTCGGTGTGTCCGATAGTGATGGGATTGAAGGTGCCTGGATAGACGACCGAGCGCATGGAATCCCCCCCGAGACGACTGCCGGCGGATACTAGCGGAAAGGCAGGGACCCCTCAAACGGCGCAGGTGTGATGCTCAGCTGCTGCGAGCAGCGCACCCCGGCTGTCTCCGGAGCGGGTTTCGCGCAGCAGCGCCCAGTTACCGGCCTCCGGAGCCGACCAGGGCGCAGGATCGGTAGCACGATACTCGCAGTACACCCGCCCGTCGGGGGCAAGCAGACCCTTCAGGAGAATGTGGGCCAGGGCAGCGGCCGCCAGGCCCGCAGCGTATGGAGGGTCGATCAGGATGAGATCGAAGGGCAGCACCCTCTCGCGTGGCCAGCGTAACGCATCGGCACGCACCACCTCGCAGCGCTCCGGATCCAGAATGGAAGCTGCTTCGCGTAATGCCTGGTGAGCTCGACGATCCTGCTCGATCAGTACGACGTGCTCGGCTCCGCGCGACAGGGCCTCGAAGGCGAGCGCGCCGGAGCCGGCGAAAAGGTCGAGCACGCGGGCGCCGGCCATGCGTCCCTGGAGCCAGTTGAAGAGCGTTTCACGGGTGCGCTCGGGAGTCGGACGCAGGCCCGGGACAGGGGCGACCATAAGACGGCGGTTGCGAAAGCGCCCTGCAATCAGCCGCACTTGACCGCCGCGGCCGCGCGGTGACGCGCGCCCGCCGCTGCCTCGACTGTCTCCGCGCTGGTATCCTGTGCGCCGCATCGACGCCCCCGGTCAGCCGGCCCGCTTGCCGGATTCAGCGCTGGAGTATCCCATGTTCAAGTTTCGTCGGAAGAAGGGCGGGGAACAGGCCCCGGAGGCGGAGGCGTCTGCCCAGGCGTCGCGGGACGAGGCCGTCGCGACGAACGCGGCAGATGAAGAGAGCGCGTCCACCGAGTCCCGTGGCGGACTCTTCGGCCGCCTGAAGGCAGGGCTTGCGCGCACGCGCAGCAACCTCGCCACCGGCATCGGCAATCTCATCCTCGGCCAGAAGGTCGTGGATGACACGCTGCTCGAGGACCTCGAAACCCAGCTGCTTCTGGCCGACGTCGGCGTCGAGGCCACCCGCGACATCGTCTCTGCACTGTCGGCTCGGGTGGCCCGCCGCCAGCTCAATGATCCGCAGGCCTTGCTCGGTGCGCTGCGCGAGGAGCTGCAGGCACTTCTCGAGCAGCACGCGCTGCCGTTCCAGATTCCTGCCACGCCGCGCCCATTCGTGATCCTGGTGGTGGGCGTCAACGGTGTGGGCAAGACCACCACAATCGGCAAGCTCGCGCGTCGCTTCAAGGCCGAGGGGCACGCCCCCATGCTCGCCGCAGGCGATACGTTCCGCGCCGCGGCCGTCGACCAGCTCAAGGTCTGGGGGGAACGCAACGACGTACCGGTCATCGCCCAGGGCGAAGGCGCGGATAGTGCCTCGGTGATCTTCGATGCGCTTTCGGCGGCCAAGAGCCGCGGCGCCGACGTGGTGCTCGCCGATACCGCCGGACGGCTGCACAACAAGCAGCACCTGATGGACGAGCTCGCCAAGGTCGGGCGGGTCATGAAGCGCTTCGACCCTGAAGCGCCGCACGCCGTGCTGCTGGTGCTCGATGCGGGTACGGGTCAGAACGCACTCGCCCAGGCGCGGGAGTTCGCCCAGGCCGTGAATCTCACGGGGGTGGTGCTGACCAAGCTGGATGGCACCGCCAAGGGTGGGATCGTATTTGCGATCGCCCGTCAGAGTGGCCTGCCGATCCAGTTCATCGGCGTCGGTGAGGGGGTCGAGGACCTGCGGCCCTTCGAGCCTGGTGCCTTCGTCGACGCACTGCTCGATCAGGAGGGCATCCGCACGGACCCATGATCGAAATCCGCGGCGTCAGCAAACGCTTTCCGAGCGGCAAAGAAGCGCTCCATAACCTGAATCTGACCCTCGCTCGTGGCACCTTGACCTTTCTTACAGGTCACTCTGGTGCTGGCAAGAGCACGCTCCTCAAGCTGCTCTTACGGATGGAGCTGGCCACTCGCGGGACCGTCAGCGTCGGCGGCGTCAACCTGGCGCGCATGCCTCGGCGTGCGGTCGCTCGCTACCGCCAGCGCATCGGCGTCGTTTTCCAGGACCATCTGCTGCTGCCCGATCGCAGCGTGTTCGACAACGTTGGCATGCCGTTGGTGATCGCTGGCTATCGGGCCGAGGACCGAGCCCGCCGTGTCCGGGCCGCGCTCAGCCGGGTGGGTCTGCTCGAGAAGGAAGGTCAGTTCCCGACCCAGCTCTCCGCCGGCGAGCAGCAGCGCGTGGGGATCGCGCGGGCGGTGGTCAATCGCCCCGCGGTGCTGCTTGCAGACGAGCCCACGGGCAATCTCGACCCGGACCTGTCGCGGGAGATCATGGGGCTGTTTCATCTCTTTCAGCAGGTCGGAGTGACCGTGCTGATTGCCACCCACGATCACGAGCTCTTGGAGAGCTTCGGCGATCGCGTCGTCGAACTCGCGGACGGCCGCGTGGTGGCGGACAGTCTGGAGGCGGAAACCGATGGCGCGTAAATCGGATGCCGCGGCGGATGCCCGACTGCGCCTTTCCCGACCGGCAGCGTGGATGCTTCACCACCGCCTGGCGCTGCGAGATACCTGTGTCCGACTCATCGCAGAGCGCTTCAACACGCTCCTCGTTGTGCTGACCATCGGCGTCGCGTTGGCGCTGCCGGGACTGCTCTACGTGGGCGTCGAGCGGCTGGCGTCGCTGACTGATCGCTGGGACGGAACGCCGCGAATCAACGTCTTTCTCCTCGGTGCGGATGCGGAAGCCGACGTTCGGGAGTGGGAGGCACTGCCGGACGTGGCCAGTGTGGTCTACCAGTCGCCGGAGGCATCCCTCGAAGAGCTGTTGGCCGCCACGGGTCTCGGTACGGCTATGGGAGACGTCATCGCCGGCTTCGACGGCAATCCGCTGCCCGCGGTGGCCATCGTCACGCCGCAGCCCGAGGCGGCTTCACCCGCCCGGGTGCGGGCGCTGGCAGCGGATCTGGAGCAGCGGCCCGGCGTCGACGGGGTGCAGGTCGATATGGAATGGCTGCAGCGCCTGCAGGCTACGCTGGCACTCCTGGAGCGGCTGACCTGGGGGCTTGGCAGTCTGCTGGCGCTGGCCGTGGTCCTGGTCGTTGGCAGCCTCACGCGCATGGCGGTAGCTCAGCGCCATGACGAAATCAGGGTTCTCAAGCTGGTTGGCGGTAGCGATGCTTTCGTTCTGCGTCCGTTCCTCTACCTCGGTCTGCTGCTTGGGTTGGCCGGCGGCGTCGCGTCACTGCTACTGCTGGTGCTGGCTCTGAGCTTTTTCGGGGTTCCGGTGGCTGAACTGGCGCGCAGCTACGGGTCCGACTTCCGACTCGATGGTTTGCCACCAGCCGTCGGCGTCTTTCTGGTCGCCAGCGGAGCCCTCTTCGGCTGGGCCGGCGCGCTGTTTACGGCACGCAGGCAGCTGCGCAGAATCGAACCGTAGAGCCTCCTGGGCGGAACTCAACCGCTCGTTAGCAGTCTTAGCTTCTGAGTGCTAATATCATCTGAGCCCACAGTTCACGGGCTGTCAGGAGGAGTGTCGATGTCCACGGCGATCATGGCGCCGGGCGCCCTGTCCCCCGGACGGGACCTGGATCACTATATCCACACGGTGAACAGCTTCGAGGTCCTTTCGCCCGAAGCGGAGGTCGCGTTCGCGCGCAGGTTCCGTGACGATGGGGATCTGGAGGCGGCTCGCCAGCTGGTGCTTTCACACCTGCGCTTCGTGGTGCACGTCGCCCGATCCTACTCTGGTTACGGGCTGCCGCAGGCCGATCTGATTCAGGAAGGCAACGTCGGCCTGATGAAAGCAGTGAAGCGTTTCGACCCCGAGTACGGCGTGCGCCTCGTGTCCTTCGCGGTGCACTGGATCAAGGCCGAAATCCACGAGTTCATCCTCCGCAACTGGCGCATCGTCAAGGTCGCGACCACCAAGGCGCAGCGTAAGCTGTTCTTCAACCTGCGTGGCGCCAAGAAACGTCTCGGCTGGCTCTCCGGCGACGAGGCTCGGGCCATCGCCGCCGACCTTGGTGTGGAGCCAGAGGAGGTGACCCGGATGGAGGGTCGCTTGGCCTCCTTCGATGCGTCGTTCGACGGCGATCCCAGCGACGACGAGGACGCCAGCCACGCCCCGGCTCAGTTCCTCTATGACGACCAATCGGACCCCGCGGAACTGGTGGCCGAGGAGGACTGGAGCGAGAGCTCCGCCGTCGCGCTGCAGCGCTCCCTGCAGCAGCTCGACGAGCGCAGTCGGGACGTCATCGCGAGCCGCTGGCTCACTGACGACAAGCTCACCTTGCACGATCTGGCCAACCGCTACTCGGTTTCGGCAGAACGTATCCGCCAGATCGAAGCGAATGCCCTGAAGAAGCTCAAGGCCGCCATGGCGGCCTGAAGCCGTGCGCGATCCGCTGCTGTTCACCGGCGCCGCGCTGGCGGCGCTGGGCGTGGCCCTCGGGGCGTTCGGCGCCCACGGCCTGCGACCCCGGCTCGGCGATGCTATCGCCACCTGGGAAACGGCAGTCTTCTACCACCTGATTCATGCCCTTGCCATTGTGGTGGTCGCCGCGCTCGCCCGCGCGGATGCGGAACTGGTCGGACTGCGGGGCGTGGGCTGGCTGTTCTGCGCCGGTATCGTTCTGTTCTCCGGCAGCCTCTATCTGCTCGCCCTAGGTGGCCCGCGGTTGCTCGGTCCGGTCACCCCGCTCGGAGGCGTCGCCTTCATCGCCGCCTGGGCATGGCTCGCCGTGATCGCCCTGCGCGGCGGCGCCGGTTCCTGACCGGGCTCGCGATGGAACCGGACCGGACGCGTCGCATCCGCAGTTTCGTGCGCCGCCGCGGCCGCCTCACGACGGCGCAGGAGCGCGCCCTGGAAGAACTCTGGCCGCGCTACGGCGTGAGCGCCGATGCGGCGTCCGAGCCAGGATTCTGGTCGCGGACGTTCCTCGAGTCTGGGCCGCTGACGCTGGAGATCGGCTTCGGCATGGGCCACTCGCTGCTCGCCATGGCGGCTGCCGATCCCGAGCGCCGCTTCGTCGGGGTGGAAGTGCATGAGCCCGGCATTGGCGCGCTGCTCGCCGGTATGGAGGCCCTGGGGGTAGGCAATATCCGCATTCTTAGTGCCGACGTTACCGAAGTGCTACCGCGGGTCTTCGCGCCGGCAGAACTCGATCGCGTGCAGATCTTCTTTCCCGATCCGTGGCCGAAGAAGCGGCACCACAAGCGGCGCCTGGTTCAACCGGCGTTCGTTGCAGCGCTTGGGGAGCGGGTGCGCAGCGGCGGCGATCTGTTTTTGGCCACGGACTGGACGCCCTACGCGGAACATATGCTCGAAGTCCTGGATGCGGCTCCGGACTGGGTCAATGTTGCCGGCGCCGGGCAGGTCGTGCCGCGTCCGGCGCTGCGACCCCAGACCCGGTTCGAGGCCCGCGGCCTGCGCCGGGGGCACGTCGTCAGCGACCTGCACTATCGACGAGTCTGAATCATCCGCGAATCGGGCTGCTCTGCGGGGTCCAGGAAGCGGCTGACCACACGATCGAGAAAGCGCAGGCCAAGATCCGTCGTGGCCAGCCGGTCTGGTTGCAGCAGACCCTCCTCCCGGAGTGCGGCGAGCTCGGCCTCGATGGCCGCAAGCGGCAGCCCGGTACGGGCCTCGAACAGCGACGCCTCGACGCCGTCGATCAACCGCAGCGCATTGAGCATGAATTCTTCTGGAAGCATTGCTGGTGCGACTGGCTCCCGCCTGGCCCGTGCCCCCGGCCGCGACCGCAGCCAGTCCCGAGGGCTGCGGGTATGGCGGGTGCGAACCACTTCGAGGCCGCCGTCCGCCGTCCGGCGAGAGCACTTGCCGTGCGCGCCTGGACCCAGGCCGAGGTAGTCGCCAAAGGTCCAATAGTTGAGGTTGTGCCTGCAGCTCTGATCTGGCTTTGCCCAGGCCGATACCTCGTAGCGCTCGAAGCCGGCCGCGGCGAGCTGCTCGCTGCCTCGGTTTTCGATCTCGGCCAGCACCGCCTCCTCCGGAAGTCGCGGCGGCCGTGCATGGAACTCTGTGTTCGCTTCTATGGTGAGCTGATACCAGGACAGGTGATCGACGCCGAGAGCGATGGCTTGCGCAAGGTCAGCAAGCGCCTCCGCCGACGTCTGGCCCGGGAGTCCGTGCATCAGGTCCAGGTTGATCCGCTCGAAGCCGGCACTGCGCGCGGCTGCGACCGCTGTGCGTGCCTCGTCGCCACCGTGGATCCGCCCGAGTGCTGCAAGAGCCCGATCGGAAAAACTCTGGACACCCAGGCTCAGGCGATTGACGCCGGCGGCGCGAAAGCCGCGAAAACGTGCGGCATCCACCGTCCCGGGATTGGCTTCCAGGGTGATCTCCACATCGTTGGCCAGCTTCAGGTGGTTCGCCAGCAGTTCCAGGGTGGCCACTACTGTCGCCGGGGACAGCAGGCTAGGGGTGCCGCCGCCGAAGAAGACGCTGACAATCGGTCGACCACTGCTGCCAGCGAGCGCCTCGAGGAGATCGTCCTTGATCCGCTCGAGCCACTGGGCCTCGGGCAGCTCGCCGCTGTAAGCGTGAGAGTT
The DNA here is from genome assembly GCA_007131295.1 of Pseudomonadales bacterium. Lineage (GTDB taxonomy): Bacteria > Pseudomonadota > Gammaproteobacteria > Pseudomonadales > Azotimanducaceae > SLTB01. The sequence continues at coordinate 9,961 of SLQW01000220.1, forward strand.
GAAGTCGCAGTAGGGGCATTTGCGCACGCACCATGGAACGTGCACGTATACCGCCAGCGGGGGCAGAACTGTCATCCCTGCAGCCAGCTTTTGAGCCCGTCGAGCAGAACCTGTACCGCACGACCTCGGTGCGACACCGCGGCCTTTTCCTCCCGCGTCAGTTCCGCGGCGCTGCGCCCGAGGTCGGGGTCCAGGAACAGCGGGTCATACCCGAATCCTCCGCTGCCGCGGGGCTCATCCAGGATTTCGCCTTCCCAGGTCCCGGTGGCGATCAGCGGCGCCGGGTCGGCCGCATGCCGCAACAAAACCAGGACACAGTGAAAGCGTGCCCGGCGGCTGCGGCGTCTGCCGAGTTCCGCCAGCAGGCGGCGATTGTTGGCAGCATCGTCCGCGTCCGCTCCGGCGAAACGAGCGGAGCGGACGCCTGGCGCTCCGTGCAGCGCATCCACGATAAGTCCGGAGTCGTCGGCCAGCGCCGGTCGATCGGCGATGGCGGTCACGTGGCGGGCCTTGGCGAGCGCATTTTCGACGAAGGTGAGACCTTCTTCGGGTGCGGGCGCGATGCCGAGCTCCCCCTGGTTCAGCAGAGCGATGCCGTGGGCGGCAAACAGCGGCGCGAGCTCGGCCTGTTTGCCCCGGTTGCCGGAGGCGAGCACGATCTCGCGGGCGATCACTGGCGCCACAGGGCCTTCTGGAAACGCAGTTCGTGGCGTTTCCCCGTTTCGGTATCGGTAACGCCGATATGAAAACGCAGTGTCTCACGGTCGCTGAAGCGGATGGTCTCCAGATAGTAGATGGCCTGCGGATCCTCCACTTCGCGAAAAGCAAGCGGCTGCGACTGACCGAGCAGGTTCGTCACCGTACCGTCGAGTTCGAGGCGTACTGGCGTGCTGTTGCCGTCCTCCGCCCGGCGGCGTCCGGCGATGTTGATCAGACCGCGATCCGGAGCCCGGGTCAGGTCGTAGCGGTCTGCCATTTCCGGCGAAATATCGGTGGTATTGAAGACGACGTAGTGCACGTCTAGATCATCGAAGCGTTCGTACTGACTGGCATGGACTCCTTGCAGCGCCAGGCCGGCGAGCAAGCTTAGCCCGATGAGCATCCACGACCTGAGCCGTGGCCTCTGCGCAGCTGTTGTGTTGCTGGTGGTCATGACTGGATATCCGCTGTGGTCGCAGGCGTTGCTCATCGTCCGCGTGTCAGCCCGTAGATGGCGATGCTTCCGAACAGGTTCGACCATCTTTTGATCAGCCCGTTCGGTCGGTAGCGGCCGTTCACTACCAGCCGGCGGGTGATGCGCAGTCCGCGTTCGGCACAGAGGTCCTCGAAGTCAGCAAAGGTGCAGAGATGGATGTTCGGCGTGTCGTACCATGCGTGGGGCAGGTGTTTGGCCACCGGCATGCGACCGCGGCTCGCGAGGTGCAGCCGGCAGCGCCAGTGGCCGAAGTTCGGAAACGTGACGATTCCTTCGGGCGCGATCCGGAGCATCTCATCGAGTACGTTGGCCGGGTGCCTGACGGCCTGCAGGGTCTCGGTCATGACCACCAGGTCGAAGCTGTCGGACTCGTAGTCGGAGAGATCCTCATCGATGTTGCGCTCGATCACGTTCACGCCCCGGGCGATGCAGGCAGTGATCTGGTCGTGATCGATCTCCAGACCGTAGCCGTTGACCCCGCGGTGGGCCTGCAGCCACGCAAGCAGGTCACCGTTGCCGCAGCCGAGGTCGAGCACCCGCGCGCCCTTGGGCACCAGCTCGGCAATCAGCTTCAAGTCTTCGCGGAGCGCACCGAGGCCGTCGTCGCTCATGCCGCCTCCGCTGTCTCGTTCGCGACGCGGTCCATGTAGGCCCCGAAAACATCAAGGTAGCGGGGGATGGGCAGCAGGAAGGCATCGTGCCCGTAGGGCGCATCGATATCCGCGTGAGAGACGTTACGGCGAGCGCGGATCAGGGCGTCGACCAGTTCCCGGGAACGCTCCGAGGAGAAGCGCCAGTCGGTGCTGAAAGACACCAGCAGATAGCTCGCCCGGGCGCGACGCAAGGCGGCGACCAGGTCGTCCCCGAATTCTCGTGCCGGATCGAAATAGTCGAGCGCGCGGGTCATCAGCAGATAGGTATTGGCGTCGAAGCGCTGTGAGAAGGACCGGCCCTGGTAGTGCAGATAGCTCTCCACCTGGAACTGAACGTCGCGCGCGAGCTCGAGGTCGCCAGAGGCCACTTCGCGCCCGAACTTCTCCCTGAGACCGTCATCGGACTGATAGGTCACGTGGCCGACCATGCGCGCCAGCATCAATCCCTGAGTGGGCGCGACGCCGTGCTCCGCATAGCGGCCGCCGTGAAAATTCGGATCGGAGTAGATGGCCTGGCGGGCGATCTCGTTGAACGCAATGTTCTGCGCCGAGAGGCGCGGTGCGCAGGCGATTGCCACCACGTGGCGCACCCGCTCCGGAAAGTCGATGGACCACTGCAGCGCCTGCATGCCGCCGAGGCTGCCGCCTACGACTGCGGCCCAGGTGTCGATGCCCAGGTGGTCGGCGAGCATGGCCTGGCTGCGGACCCAGTCCCGCACCGTGATGGCGGGGAAGTCCGGGCCCCAGGGCTGCCCGGTAGCAGGATGTGGCGATCCTGGACCAGTGCTGCCGTGACAGCCTCCGATATTGTTGAGCGAAACGACGAAAAACCGGTTGGTATCCAGAGGCTTGCCTGGACCGATGCAAGTCTCCCACCAGCCTGGCTTGCGATCGTCGGCGCTGTGATAGCCAGCGGCGTGATGGTGGCCGGACAGCGCATGGCACACCAGCACGGCATTGCTGCCGCGGGCGTCGAGCTCGCCGTAGGTTTCGTAAACCAGTTCATGGCTTGCCAGGACGGTTCCGCAGGTCAGCGGCAGTGGCGTGTCGAAGGTGACGTGCTGCGGTACGACGATGCCGACCGAATCTGACGGCAAAGCGGTCATGGCTGAGGCCCGCTCGATTCAGGAGCGCGGAGTCTATAGGCGTGCTCCTGAAGGGTGCAACACGGTGTCGCTGCAGGCGTTTTCGTCGCCAGAGCCGTGACTCAGCGCAGCAGCTGGCGCGGGATGCCGAATTCCGCGGCAAGGCCAGGCAGCAGGAAGTCGCGCACCACGTAGAGCAGCAGGAATACCGCCAGAATCGAGAAGTCGAGCCCACCCACCGGCGGAATAATACGGCGGAAGGGCCTCAACAGCGGCTCCGTCACCTGGTAGAGCAGCATGGCGCCGGGATGCCGGTTGCCCGGCGCTACCCAGCTGATGATCACCACGATCAAGAGCGCCCAGAAGTAGATGTCGAATACCAGCACCAGAAGCCGGAAGGGCGCGACGACCACCGCGGTCAGGGGTGCAATGCCGCTGAAGAGGACCATCAGGAGCGCTACCTGTACGGCCAGCGCGACGAGTAGCGCCGCCAGGTCCATCCCGCCCATGGTCGGCAGCGCCATGCGGATGGGCTTGAGCACCGGGTCGGTGATCTTGACGATGGCCTGACAGATCGGGTTGTAGAAGTCCGCCTGCACTGCCTGAATGATGAAGCGCAGCAGGGCCGCCAGGCAGAACAGGGTCAGGACCGCCTGAATGAGGAAATAGCCCGCTCCACCGATCGCCTGATTCATTCCGACTCCTGGATGCTTTCGAAGGTGGACGCCGGAGGACGCTTGCCGCTCTGGCGCATAAGGTTCCCGGAAGGCACTCCGGGGTCAGTCATCGTTCTGCTCGAGTTCTCGCGCCAGGGCCACCGAGCGGGCGGCAGCCGCCGCCACCGCGCGGTCGGTCAGGCCGAGCAGGTCACCTTCAGTGAAGACCGCAAGCGCTGCCGCGGTGGTGCCGCCCGGAGAAGTGACCTGCTCGCGCAGCTTGCCTGGATCGACGCCGCTGTCCAGCGCCATCCGCGCCGCCCCAAGGGCAGTCTGCAGCACAAGCTCGCGACTGGTCGTCGAATCCAGGCCCTGCCCTACACCAGCAGCGATCATGGCCTCCATGAGATGGAAGAAGTAGGCCGGTCCACTTCCGGATACTGCCGTGACGGCATCGAGCAGGTCTTCATCCTCCACCCAGCGCACCGCTCCTGCCGTGTTCAGGACGGTTTCCGCACGTTCGCGCCCCAGCTCATCGACGTCCGCAGTGGCGTAGAGCACCGACATGCCGGCACCGACCAGGGCTGGCGTATTCGGCATGCAGCGGACGAGCGGCAGCGCGCCGGCCCAGTGCCGCAGCGCTGTCGTCGTCAGGCCCGCTGCGATCGATACCAGCAGAGGCCGGTGTTGCGCCAGACTAGGCGCCAGCGGCTCGAGCACCGCGCGCATCGCCTGCGGCTTCACGGCCAGCACCAGCAGGTCAGAAGTGGCTACGACCTGCCCGTTGTCGTCACCGACCTCGACGTCACCGAGTTCGCTAAGGCGCGCTAGGGCCTCGGGGCTTGGATCGCTGATCCGGATGGCCGCGGCTGTATGGCCGGACTGCAGCAGGCCGCCCACCAGGGAGCGCGCCATGTTGCCGCCGCCGATGAATCCGATACGGGTTTCCTTGCTGGTCGTCATGCTTCACCTCCCCGCCTTCGGACGTGGGCCGAACAGCGCCGAGCCGATGCGCAGGTGAGTCGCGCCTTCCGCTACGGCGGCTTCGAGATCGTCACTCATGCCCATGGACAGTACATCCAGATTGGCCGCGGGCAGCATGGCAGCGAGCTCAGCGAGGAGCTCGGCCAGGCGTCGGAACGGCTCGCGCTGCGCCTCGTGATCTGCGCGTGGCGCGGGCAGGGCCATGAGGCCGCGCAGCCGGATGCCTGACAGGGCCAATGCTGCTTTTGCCGCTGCCATCACCTCTGCCGGCGGCAGCCCGGCCTTGCCGGCTTCGTCATCCAGATTCACCTGCAGACAGACGTTGAGTGGCGCTGCGTTCTCCGGTCGCTGTCTCGACAGGCGCTCCAGGGTGCGCACCCTATCAACCGAGTGTACCCAGTCGAAACGTTCCGCCACCTGGCGGGTCTTGTTGCTCTGCAGCGCACCGATGAAGTGCCAGCAGAGCGGCAGGTCGGTCAGCGCATCCTGCTTCGGTAGCGCCTCCTGCAGATAGTTCTCGCCGAAGTCGCCGACACCGGCTGCGGCGAGCGCCCGGACTTCATCCGCGCTGCGCGTTTTCGCCACAGCGATCAGCTGGATCTGCGCGGGATCGCGCCCCGCAGATCTGGCGGCGGCGCTGATTCGTGCTTTGACACGCGCGAGGCGCTGTCGCAGTGCTTCATCCATGGTGAAGGGCAGGGTCGTGGCCGTGCAAGGCCGGTGAGTGTAGCGATTTGCCGGGGTGTGGTGCATCGCCGGGGCCGGTTCTATGATCAAGGGCAGGCGGACGCGGCGGGATGGTGTCCGCAGGACTTTGGGATCCTCGCATGGACATTACCGAACTGCTCGCATTCAGTGCCAAACAGGGTGCATCCGACCTTCATCTATCGGCCGGACTGCCGCCGATGATCCGTGTGGACGGCGACGTGAGGCGCATCAATCTGCCGCCCATGGAGCATCGCGAGGTTCACGGTCTCATCTATGAGATCATGAACGACAAGCAGCGCAAGGACTACGAGGAATTCCTCGAGACCGATTTTTCCTTCGAGGTACCGGGCGTGGCCCGCTTCCGGGTCAATGCCTTCAACCAGAACCGCGGCGCCGGTGCCGTGTTCCGGACCATTCCTTCGAAGGTGCTGACCATGGACGACCTCGGCATGGGGGAAGTCTTCAAGAGAATCGCGAGCACGGCACGCGGCCTCTGTCTGGTCACTGGACCGACGGGTTCCGGTAAATCGACCACGCTCGCGGCGATGATCGACTTCATCAACAACCTCAAGTACGAGCACATCCTCACCATCGAAGATCCCATCGAGTTCGTTCACGAATCGAAGAAGTGCCTCGTCAACCAGCGCGAGGTGCATCGTGACACCCACGGCTTCAACGAAGCGCTGCGCTCGGCGCTGCGCGAGGATCCGGATATCATCCTCGTCGGTGAGATGCGCGACCTCGAGACCATCCGTCTCGCCCTCGAAGCAGCCGAGACGGGACACATGGTGTTCGGGACCCTGCACACTCAGTCCGCCGCCAAGACCATCGATCGCATCATCGACGTGTTTCCCGCCCAGGAAAAATCCATGGTGCGGTCCATGCTCTCGGAATCCCTGCAGGCGGTGATTTCGCAGACGCTGCTGAAGAAGCAGGGCGGCGGCCGGATTGCGGCCCACGAGATCATGGTCTGCACGCCGGCCATCCGTAACCTGATCCGGGAAGACAAGGTGGCGCAGATGTACTCCGCCATCCAGTCCGGCGGTCAGCATGGTTCGCAGACGCTCGATCAATGCCTGAAGCACCTGGTAGAGAAGCGCCTGATTACGCGTGATCAGGCCCGTGAGAAGGCGAAGCAACCGGATCACTTCTGATCCCGACAGCGAAGCAGGCGGTGACCACCGCCTTCAGGGAGTCTGATGGACGTCGAGAAACTGCTCGAGTACATGGTCGAAAAGGGAGCTTCCGACCTCTTCATCACCGCAGGCGTGCCACCCTCGGTGAAGCTGAACGGTCGTCTGACCCCGGTGACCCGCAGCCCCATCTCCCCGGAGCAGGCCCGCGACCTGGTCGTTGGCGTCATGAACGAAGAACAGAAGAGCGAGTTCAAGCGCAAGCGGGAATGCAACTTCGCCATATCGACGCGTGGCCAGGGCCGCTTCCGGGTCAGTGCCTTCCAGCAACGCAATATGATCGGGATGGTCGCGCGCCGCATCGAGACCAAGATTCCGACCTTGGAAGACCTTAATCTGCCGAAGATCCTCAAGAACCTGGCCATGACCAAGCGCGGCCTGATCATTTTCGTCGGCGCGACCGGTACCGGTAAGTCCACATCGCTTGCGGCGATGATCGGCCACCGCAACCGCAATTCGAAAGGCCACATCATCACCATCGAGGACCCGATCGAATTCATTCATCAACACGCCGGCTGCATCATCACCCAGCGCGAGGTGGGGGTGGACACGGAGTCCTTCGAAGTGGCGCTGAAGAATACACTCCGGCAGGCACCCGACGTGATCATGCTGGGCGAGGTGCGTTCTCGAGAAACCATGGATTACGCTCTGGCATTCGCCGAGACTGGCCATCTCGCTCTTTGCACCCTGCACGCGAACAATGCGAACCAGGCAATGGACCGGATCATTCACTTCTTTCCGGCGGATCGACATGAGCAGGTATGGATGGACCTCTCGCTGAACCTCCGTGCCATCGTCGCGCAGCAGCTGGTCCCCAACCGCGACGGCACCGCGCGCCGTGCGGCGATCGAAGTGCTGATCAACACGCCTTTGGTTGCGGACACGATCCGTAAGGGTGACGTGCACTTGCTCAAGGACATCATGACCAAGAGCGCAGAGACGGGCATGATGACCTTCGACCAGTCCCTCTACGGACTCTATGCCGCCGGCGAGATCGACTACGAGGTGGCGATCGCTCATGCCGATTCGCCGAATGACCTGCGGTTGATGATCAAGATGGGCGTGGATGCGGACAATGCCCGGCTCGAGGCGGCAGCGAGCAGGCTGTCGCTCGAAGAGACCGAGGACAGTAACGCCTTCCGTTGATCGGATCGCAGGCTTCGCACACTTCCGGGACCGCGCCGGCCCTCAGTTTTGGGCGTTGAGCCAGTCCTCGAGAATCACCTGAGCCGCAAGCGCATGATCCGCCTCTGCGGACGGTCGCCGATGCATGCGCGCATAGGCCTCACGGGTACTCAGGCGCTCATCCTGGAACTCGACGATCTGTGCAAAACGGCCGGCGAGCCGACGCCCGAAGCGACGAGCCCGCGCGCACAGCTCACTTTCGCTGCCGTCCATGTTCAACGGCAGGCCGACCACGACTACATCTGGCTGCCACTCTTCGATGAGCCGCCCCACCGCATCCCAGTCCGGCACACCGTCTCGCGCGCCAATGCGCGTCAAAGGTGTCGCGGTTCCGGTGGCGGTCTGACCCGTAGCGACGCCGATCCAGCGTAGACCGTAATCGAACCCGAGCACGCTGCGGGTTCGCCTTGCGCGACGCGATTGAGCCATCAGGCGTGGCCGGCTTCGCCGCTGATGAGGCGGAAGTCGATGCCCAGTGTGGCAGCGGCCCGGTCGATCCGCTCCTCGAACGGGACCGCAAAGATGATCTCGGGGTCGGCGGCGCAGGTGAGCCAGGCATTGTCCGCAAGTTCGGTTTCGAGCTGGCCGGCACCCCAGCCGGCGTAGCCGACGCAGACCAGGAAGCGCTCCGGGCCTTCGCCGGCAGCAATCGCCGCGAGAATTTCCCGGGCCGTGGTCAGTGCCATGCCGTCATTGAGAGTGAGCGTGCTTTCGAGCACGACGTCGTCGCTGTGGAGCACGAAGCCGCGATCCCGTTGAACCGGGCCGCCCTCGAGCACCGGGGCTTCGCGATGGTGGTTACCCTCGATATCGAGCTGGTCGAAGAGCTCCCCTAGGGGAACGTTGGCCAGCGGACGGTTGATCATCAGACCGAGGGCCCCATCTTCGTTGTGCTCGCAGAGGTAAGTTATGGTGGCGCCGAAGTAGCTGCCGGTCAGGCCGGGCATAGCGAGCAGGAACTGGTGTTTGAGAAAGCTGCTCATCCGCTGCTGCCCACGACGCCGCGGCGGAACTGCCAGGTGCGGACGATCTGCAGAACGTCCGTCTCCCGACGCATCTCCTCGGGAAACGGCAGATAGGGCGCTCCGAGACGGACGATGCGCAGCGCGGCCTCGTCGAGAACGGAGGAGCCGCTGGAGTCGAGAATCCGCACATCCCTCAAGGCGCCACTGGCATCGATTTCAACGAGCACGCGCAGGTCGCCCTCGAGGCTCCGGCGCCGGGCCTCGGCGGGATAGTTCAGGTTGCCGATCATCTCGATCTTGTTGCGCCAGGCGTTGACGTAGGCCGCCTCCACGGCGGTGCGCGTGCTCGCGCTGGTGATGCGCCGTACTCGCGGCCCGCGTGCGTCGAGCTGCATTTCCGAGCTCATGCGGGCATCGATGCTCGCCAGCGCCTGGGCGCGCTGCAGCATGACGTCGCGCAGCTCCGAAGTGCTATCCGGTTCCGCTTCGCTGGTCTCCGTGTGCGGCAGTGGCTGCGTGCTGTCGCGGCTCGTCAGGATCTCCTGAGTCTGTTCTGCCGGAGCGGACGGCTCGACGTTCTCCAGCGCATCAGCAAGCAGGGTGTGGTCATCCCTGCTCGGTGCGTCGGTGGTCATTTCGCGGACCTCGTCGAGGCTACCGCTTCCTTCCTGGTCAGCCTGGGCGAGGAAGTCCGCAACTTCCGGGACTTCTCTGCTCTGGAACTGGGCCAGCGTAACCTCGATGCTGCGCGTAGGTTCGCGCGGTTCAGGCATGGCGAAGCCGATACCCAGGATCACGGCCACGTGCAGCGCTGCGACCAGAAACAGGGAAAAGGAGATCCGGTCGCCGGCGCTCACTTCCGGTTCCGGGCGTTCCAGAGCAAAGTCCGCAGCGGACAGGCCGATCGCAGGAGTCATGCGCTTTGCGCGGCCTGCCGGGGCAGGTCGCGTGCCAGCTGGTCGAGCAGGTCGCCAGCGATATCGAGGTCGCACTGGGAATCCAGCTCGCGGATGCATGTGGGGCAGGTGACGTTGATCTCCGTGAGGTAATCCCCGATCACGTCCAGGCCGACGAAACGCAATCCGCGAGCCCGCAGGGACGGTGCCACCTGCTCGCAGATCCAGCGATCGCGCTCCGTCAGCGGGCGCGCCTCGCCACGGCCGCCGGCGGCCAGATTGCCGCGGGTCTCGCCGCTGGCTGGAATGCGGGCAAGCGCGAACGGCACCGGTTCGCCGTCGATGACCAGGATCCGCTTGTCGCCAGCTTCGATTTCCGGAATGTAGCGCTGGGCCATGATCAGGCGCTCGCCATGCTCGGTGAGCGTTTCGATGATCACTGAGAAATTGGTGTCGCCGGGCCGGACATGAAAGATGGAGGCGCCGCCCATGCCGTCGAGCGGCTTCATCACCACGTCGCCCTGCTCTGCGAGAAAGCTGCGCAGTACGTCCGCGCGCCGGGTGACCACGAGTGGTGGACCACATTCCGGGAAGCGAGTCGCGAACAGTTTCTCGTTGCAGTCGCGCAAACTGCGCGGACGGTTCACGACCGGTGTACCCTCGGCTTCAACCTGCTCGAGCAGGTAGGTGGTGTACACGTATTCCAGGTCGAATGGCGGATCCTTGCGCATGAGCACCAGGTCCAGGTCCGTCATCGGCTCCAGCTGGGTCTCCCCAAGGGTCCAGAACGGTTCGGCCTCGAGATCGATACTGATATCGTGCATGAACGCCATCACCCGGTTGCCCGCGAGATGCATGTCTCCCTGAAGGATACAGCGCACGCGCCATCCTCGCCGCTCGGCGGCGACGATCATGGCGAGGGTGGAGTCCTTCTTTCGGTGCAGCGTCGTGACGGGATCCATCACGATCCCGAGATCGATCATGTCGCCATCCAGTGTGCTGGTTGCTGTGGCAGGTTAAACCGCGTCTGTAATGCCGGCAAGGTGCCTCCTCAAGGCCCGGAAAAGTCGAGCGAAAATTCAAAGCTGACGCTTACTTATGGCACGACTTTCAACGCTGTGCTACAAAAAACCGTGCGGTTGCGAACGCCTCGACTCCTCGACGTGAGCCGCCGGCATCAATTCGACTCTTCGCGGCGAATAGCCGCCGGGCGGGAACCAGGATGGGAGCGGGATGGCTGAAGAGGCGCGCAGCGTGAAGGTCATGGTGATCGACGATTCGAAGACCATCCGGCGTACGGCGGAAACGCTGCTGCAGAAGGAAGGTTTCGAGGTCATTACGGCGACGGACGGCTTTGACGCCCTTTCGAAGATCGCCGACACCAGACCCTCGATCATTTTCGTAGACATCATGATGCCGCGTCTCGACGGCTATCAGACCTGTGCACTGATCAAGAACAACAAGGCTTTCAAGTCGACGCCAGTGATCATGCTGTCGTCCAAGGACGGCTTGTTCGACAAGGCCAAAGGCCGCATCGTCGGCTCCGACCAGTATCTCACCAAGCCGTTCAGCCGCGACGAGCTGCTGGGCGCGATCCGCCAGTTCGTTCCTGAAGCGGCGGGTTCTTGAAGTATCCGGCGGCCGGGGTCGGTCGCTGGTGGGCAGCCGGCTGACCCGGGTCCGGTCGTGTAACGAATGGGAGCCCCCACGCAGATGGCCAGAATTCTGATCGTCGATGACTCCGCCACGGAACTGAGGCAGCTCGCCCAGATGCTGGAGCGCCACGGTCACCAGGTGCTCGCGGCAGGCACTGGCCGGGAAGGTGTGTCGCTGGCCAATACCGAGCAGCCGGACCTGGTGCTCATGGATGTTGTCATGCCCGAGGTCAACGGTTTTCAGGCGACGCGGCAGATTGCCCGCGAGCGCAAGACCTCCCACATCCCGGTGATCATCGTCAGCGCCAAGGATCAGGCTGCCGACCGGGTCTGGGGTGAGCGCCAGGGTGCGAGGGGTTACCTCACCAAGCCGGTCAAGGAAGGAGAGCTCATGGCCGCCGTGAATCAGGTTCTGGGCGGCTGATCAGGTGCGTTCCGTGGACGCCCGGTCCGCCAGCAGAGACGCCGCAAGTGAGGCGATGAGTCTGTTGCGCAACGTCGCTCGTGGCGCTGCTGCCTTCGCCTTGCCCCTGCCGGCTCGGCAGGAGCCGGTGGAGCCCTGGCGTGGCCTCGGCTTCAGCGTAGGCGGCGACCGCCTGGTGGCGGAGCTCGGCCAAGTGCTCGAGGTGCTCGCGCCGCCGCGGCTGACGCCGATCCCGGGCGTGCGTCCCTGGATTCTCGGCGTGGCCAATGTGCGGGGGCGGCTCCTGTCGGTGGTCGATCTCTGCGGCTATCTCGGCGTCGAATCCAGCGCCCCGAAGTCGCAATGGCGGATTCTGGTGGTGGAGGATGGTGATCTCTACTGCGGGCTGCTGGTCGAGCAGTCCTTCGGCATGATGCAGTTCGAACCGCAGGAAGCCGAGGAGCCGGAAGAGATGTCTCTGGACCCGGCGATCGCGCGCTTCGTGCGCGGGGGCTTCCGTCAGAGCGCGCGGCTCTGGCGGGTGATGGACGTGAGGGCGCTCGTGCGTGAGCGGGCCTTCTTCGACGTGGCCGCGATTTGAAGGCGCGGCCGTTAGGTATGGAGCGGCAGAACATGATTGCACCGAAAAGCCACAGGCTGCAGGGGGGCAACGTGGTGTTGCCGACCTTGCTGGTGGTGTTCATCACCGCCACGGCAGCGGCGCTGGGATGGGCGTTCTACGTCCAGGGCTCACTGCTGACCAACCCCGGGCTGCTCATCGCCATGATTGGTATGGTTCTGGTGGTGCTCGTGGCCTGGATGATCATTCGCGACGCTCAACGACGGCTCAGCGTCCAGGCGCGGCAGAACGCCCAGAATCAGGAGGCGATCCTGCAACTGCTCGATGAACTCGCGGATCTGGCCGACGGCGACCTCCGAGTCCACGCATCGGTTACCGAGAACTTCACCGGTGCCATCGCCGACTCCATCAACTTCGCCATCGACCAGATGCGCGGTCTGGTGGCGAACATCAACCGCCTTTCGGTACAGGTGGCGGCTGCGGCCAACGAGACGCAGTCGACCGCGAAGGGCCTCGCCGAGGCGGCGGACAATCAAGCCCAGGAGATCAATGCCGCCACCGACGCGGTCAACCAGATGGCCACTTCCATCGACGAGGTTTCCACCAACGCTGCAGAATCGGCCTCGGTGGCAGAGCGGGCTGTGGAGATTGCCGGCAAGGGCGGCGTCGTGGTGCGCAACACCATCGGCGGCATGGATCGCATACGCGGGCAGATTCAGGAAACCTCGAAGCGGATCAAGCGTCTCGGCGAGAGCTCCCAGGAGATCGGCGACATCGTCTCGCTGATCAACGATATCGCAGATCAGACCAACATCCTCTCGCTGAACGCCGCCATTCAGGCGTCCATGGCGGGCGATGCCGGCCGCGGCTTCGCAGTGGTTGCGGACGAAGTGCAGCGTCTCGCTGAGCGGGCATCGGCGGCAACCAAGCAGATTGGTGCCTTGGTGAAGGCGATTCAAACCGATACCAACGAGGCGGTTATTTCCATGGAGCAGACCACCGCCGAAGTGGTCGAGGGCGCGCGCCTGGCTCAGGATGCCGGCGTCGCTCTTGAAGAAATCGAGGGCGTCTCCCAGAGTCTCGCAGAACTGATTCAGAACATTTCCGACACGGCCCGACAGCAGGCAGCGACGGCGGGCCAGATCTCCAACACCATGATGGTCATCCAGGCAATCACATCCAATACATCGAAGAGTTCGGAAGCGACCGCCGCATCCATTGGCGAGCTGGCAACCATGGCGTCGCAGATGCGCCGGTCGGTCGAAGGCTTCAAGCTGCCGGAACGTCAGCCGAATCTGGGCGTCGAGTTGCCGATCACGCCGCGCCAGGCCGATGAAACTCAGGGCGGTGGCGTCAAGGCCGAGCCTCGTCTGGCCAATGCAGCTTCCGGCGCTTGAATGAGGCATGAGATTCCATGAACCAGGGCTGGCATGAGCCATGAGTGATACGCGCGGCTTCGTGGCCCTGGATTGGGTCCGGGGGGAGCTCGACAGCACCCTGAATCAGGCGCAGGAGGCGCTCGAAGCCTATGAGTCGGGTAGCGATCCGACTCATATTCGGGAGTGTCTGACGCGGCTGCACCAGGTTCACGGCACGCTGCAGATGGTCGAGCTGGCGGGAGGTGCACGCTTCGCCGCCGAACTCGAAGCGCTCGCCCAGGCGCTCATGGACGGTACGCCCGAGGATGTCGAGAGCGCCCAGGAAGCCCTCATGGAGGGCATGCTGCAGATCGCCGCGCATCTCGACCGGGTGCAGCGCGGTGCTGCTGACGAGCTGGGCGCCTACCGTTCTTTGCTGAACCGCATGCGCGCAGTGCGGGGTGCGCCGCCGGAAGAGGTTTCCAGCGATGCTGCTGCCGATGAGCGCGCCGTCAGCGCCTTCCGAGAGGCGGAGGGTGCCAAGCACGTCCGTGCGCTGCGCCTGAAGTTTCAGCGCGCCATGCTGGCCCTGTTGCGGAGAACGCAGCCGCCGGATCGTCTCTGGCCGTACTTCGATCGTCTGTTCACTAGGCTCGAGTCGATCACACCGCCCTCTCATCTCTCCCGACTGTGGGGTCTAGCTGCCGGCGCCATGGAACGGCAGCGGGCGGCGGGTACGGTGGATGCCGCGCCCATGCTGCCGATATTGCGGGGCCTCGACGGAGCGCTGAGGCGGCTGGGCGAAGACGCCGAGTCGAGTCTGACCCAGCCGCCACCGGACGCGCTGACGCGTGGGCTCGGTGCGCTGTTCGATCCGCCTTGGGAGTCGGACACGGCACGCATCATTGCCCTGCGGCGCCAATGGGCTTCGGTGAACAGCGAGGACGATTTCGCCAGCGGCGCCGACGACGCCACGCTTGCCACAGTGGCTGGCGCGCTGCACGAAGAACTCGCTGGCATCCGCGATCAGCTGGACCTTTTCGCCCGCGGCAGCGTTCGCGACAGCACCGCCCTGCACGAACTCGCCGACGTGCTGCAGCGGGTCGCCGGCACGCTGTCGGTGGTAGGTCTCGATGATTTGAAGCGTCGGATCGGCACCCAGATCGAGGGCATCGAGGCGCTCGCGCGCGGCGAGCCGATGAGCGACGACACGGTCATGGAAGTGGCCAGCGCGGTCCTCGAGGTCGACGGTCGTCTGATGGCGCTCGCCGGCATCGACAGTGAAGAAGGCGAGCACATTCCCGGCTCGCTGAGCGATGCTCATGCAGCCGTGCTGCGCGAGGTCCGCAATTCTCTCGACGGGGTCAAGCAGTCCATCGTCGACTTCATCAGCTCGGAGTGGGAGCACGCCCACTTGAGTCCCATCGCCGGCACCCTGGCGGCGGTGCGCAGCGTGCTGGCCATGATTCCGTTGGAGCGCGCCAGCGATCTCGTGGAGTGCTGCCGGCGCTACCTGCAGGATGAGATTCTCGCTGGACAGCGGGTACCCGAGTGGCAGCGCCTTGATACTTTGGCCGATGCCATCACCAGTATCGATTACTACCTCGAGCGCATGCTCGACGATCGTTCGGTGCCCGATCCGCGTCTGCTCGACATCGCCGAGGAAAGCGTGCATGAACTCGGCTATTCGCTGGCGAGCGTAAGCCAGACGGCTTCGTCGCAGGCGCCAGGGGCGGGCGATGATACCGACGGAAGCGAACCGCCGGATGACGACGATGGCGGTGACGGCGGCAGCGGTGGTGGACCCGGATCGGGACCGTCGCCCGCCGCTTTACGCGAAGTCGTGGATGCGGCCCCCGCGAGCGCTACGGTGGCAGATGCACCTGGCGAGACCGAACGCCGCGACGAGACTTCGGCCACCGCCGGACCGGTCGCAACGGTCAGCCCTGCCAGCGTCGCCGGCGAGGACGATGGCTGGACACCGGACAGCCTGGGATTCGACATCGCGGCCGACGAATCCGAGGACGCGCCTCCTGCAGACACCCGCTCGCCCTGGTCGGCTGCAGTCGAGAGCGATTTTGCCTCCGAGGATCATCGCCCTTCGCACACATTCGAGCTCGTCGAAGATGATGACGCCGCGGTGCAATCTACTTCCGGGCCGGAGCTTGCACCCGATGCAACGCTGAGTCCGTCATTGGAGCAGCAGACTCCGGAGCCGTCGGGCGACCTGCCAGAAGCAACCTTCGATCCCGCGAGCGCGATGGCTGAAGTGCCGCGCGATGCCGATGCGGCCAGCGTCGACTGGGACGCACCATCGCCGTTGGCCGCGCCCGCCGAACCGGCTTTCGATCTCAGCGCGGACTTTGATGCCGAGCCTCTGACGACCGAGCCGGTTCCTGAGGCTCCAGTCGCTTCTGCCCACTCTGGCGATGCTGCCGACCGTTCATCTTCGCCAGCAGTGTCCGGCGCCGACGACGCGCCCATGGTGGACGACGAGATCATCGAGGTGTTTCTCGATGAAGTGCACGAAGTCCTCGAGCAGCTCGACGGGCATCTACCGGCACTTTTGGCTGACCCGTCGAATAAAGAATCCCTCGCAGAAGTCCGGCGCGCTTTTCACACCCTCAAGGGCAGTGGCCGCATGGTCGGTGCCGCGCTTATCGGCGAGCTGGCCTGGTCCGTGGAGAACATGCTCAATCGGGTGATCGACGGCACGATCTTCGCGCGTCCGGTGATCCTCGAGTTGCTCGAGCGTGCGCGTGCGGTCATCCCGCCGCTGCGCCTGGCGTTTGCCGAACGTCGGGAGCCTGACGTGGACGTGCAGCGGCTGATGGAGGATGCCGACATTCTCGCCTCCGGCGGAACCGAGGAGGACCTGCAGCAGGAAGGCGGCAGCATCGAGGAGGACTGGAACGACGAGGAAGCGCCGATCACGGCGGATGACGACTTTCTGCTCGATGACGCTCTGGACCCGGAGACATCGACCTCTGGTAGCCTCGAATCGGGCGCTCCTGCACCGCTCGATTCGGGTGCCTCGGAAGCGTTGGAGCCAGAGCTTGTCGAGGTGTTCGATCAGGAAGCGAGCGAGCACCTCGGTACGTTGCGCGCTTATCTCGCCCAAGGTGCGCGCGATGGGCACGCACCGCCGCTTACCGAAGGCATTCGCCGCGCGCTTCATACCTTGAAAGGGAGTGCGGCCATGGCCGAGCTCCCGGGCCTTGCCGATCTTGCCGAACGTCTCGAGGCCGTCGTACGGGGTTACCTTGAGATTCAACGCTCGGCCGACGGTGCGCTGCTGAGCCTGCTCGAGCGTGGCATAGAGCGGATCGAGGCGATTCGCGAGCAGCTGCTGCAGCTCGGCAGCGAACCTGTGTTCGAAGATGCGGATACGGCCTTCGTCGCGTCGGCGGAAGCACTGAGTCAGGAACTCGAGGAAGAGCAGGCGGCGCGCGAACGCCACGGCGGTACGCTGACAGAAATCTTTCACGCCGACGGCGTGGATGTGGTGGTGGAAGGTGGCCGCGTCCTTGATGCACTGGCATCGGGGCAGGCTTCGGCCGATGCCAGCGCCGAACTGATTGCAGAGCTGACAGCGTTGGCCGAACGTGCCGGGCTTGCCCGGCAGACGGCCATTGCGCAGCTTGCCAAGGCTTATGCCGACGCTTTGACTGAAGCGGGTGCGCAACCGGACGGTGATGTGGTGGCCCGCCTGCGGTTGGCGCAGGAAGCGCTCATGAATCAGCTCGATGCGCTTGCCGCTGGCGTCGAGGTGGTCGCAGCCGATGATGTGGTCGCCGCGCTCGCATCGACCGCTCCGATCCCGGCGGAGGGCGCTTCGATGTCTTCCGATGCTGATTTCGAGGCTGCGCCCGCGGCTGC
>SLQW01000222.1 GCA_007131295.1 Pseudomonadales bacterium
CTGCAGACGGCATTGCGCAACAGCCGCCAGGGCCCCAGGCGGGCGAGCCGGGTGGCGATGAGGGTGCTCTGGTTGAATCCACGGCGCCATTCCCGCCAGCGGTGTAGCGGTACAGGCAGGAGCGCCGCATCTGCAGAGAAGGCATCCCGGGGACAGCGTTCGAACATGATTTCTGCCATTACCCGCGCCGCAGGAAGCAGTTTGCGGTATTTCAGGGCTTGCACGAGCAGATCGGCAGGATCGCTGTAGCTGCACGCCGCCACCAGCCGTTCATGGCGTGGTGGTCGCAGCCGGCACGTGCCACAGGCTTGTGCGCCGGCGCTGCCTGCAGGCATGGGCAAGCCGCAGCGAAGACATGGATCAGGCATGGCTCGCAGGTCATCCCGGCACACGGAGCACAGGTCCTGCCTGCTGTGACTGGCGAAACCGCAGAGCACGCAGCAGCCGGGCGCCAGCAGCCAGGGCAGGTTCTCGCGCAGATGGTCGAGCCATGCAGTCATGTTCCGACCATCGCCGCATCTAACAGAGAAGAGAAGCGGAGATCGCCGCCGGAACGCGTGCGAGATTGCCGATGATATGATGCGCGCCCGACGCGCTGTCCGGGCGTCATAGGGATTCAGGGGTCACATCGAGGTCGTCATGCCAGCCTACCGCACGCCGCTCTCCGACATGCGTTTCCTATTGCACGAGGTCTTCGACTTCCCGACCCACTATCAGCGCCTCGCCGGCGTCGAGCCGGTGGACGCGGCGCTGCTCGACGGCATTCTCGAGGAGATCGCCCGCTTCACGGAGCAGGAGCTGTTTCCACTCAACGCATCCGGTGACCGGGCAGGCTGCCGTTTCGAGAACGGAGTCGTGCGCGCGCCCGAGGGTTTCCGCGAGGCCTACGACGGTTTCGTCGCCGGCGGGTGGACGGCAGTGACCGGTGCTCCTGAGTGGGGTGGTCAGGGTCTGCCTGCGACCATCGGCATGCTCGTCGAAGAACTGACCATGACCACGAATCTGGCCTGGGGCATGTATCCGGCGCTTTCCCATGGCGCCATGAACGCCCTGGAGGCGCACGGCACTGACGAGCAGAAGGATCTCTACCTCCGCAAGCTGCATGCCGGCGTCTGGACCGGGACCATGTGCCTCACCGAGCCGCATTGCGGGTCCGACGTGGGTCTCGTGCGTACCCGGGCCGAGCCCGAAGCGGACGGTAGCTACCGGATCAATGGTACGAAGATCTTCATCTCTGCAGGGGAACACGACCTCGCCGAGAACATCGTGCACCTCGTACTGGCCCGCCTGCCGGGAGCACCGGTCGGAACCAAGGGCATTTCCATGTTCGTCGTGCCCAAGTTTCTGCCCGAAGGCGATGGCGTCGGTACCCGCAACGGCGTCAACTGCGCCGGGATCGAGGAGAAGATGGGCATTCACGGCAATGCCACCTGCGTGTTGAATTTCGATGACGCGAAGGGATGGCTGGTCGGTCCCGAGAACGGCGGCATGCGCTGCATGTTCACCATGATGAACGCAGCGCGGCTTGTGGTCGGGCTGCAGGGCCTGGGTCAGATCGAGGCGGCCTATCAGGGCAGCGCGGCCTACGCACTGGAGCGGGAGCAGATGCGGGCGCTGACCGGGCCGGTGGCTCCCGAGCGTCCGGCCGACCCGATCATCGTCCATCCCGACGTGCGGCGTATGCTCCTCACCCAAAAGGCGCTGGCCGAGGGCGGGCGTGCGCTCGGCTACTACGCGGGACTGCAGCAGGATCTCGCGCGCAATGCAGACGACGCCGAGCTGCGCGCTCAGGCGCAGAAGCGGATCGATCTGCTGACGCCGATCGTCAAGGGCTTTCTCACCGAGGCTGCCCTGGAATGCACGAATCACGCACTGCAGATCTTCGGTGGCCATGGTTTCATTCGCGAGCACGGCATCGAGCAGTACGTGCGCGACACCCGCATCACGCTGATCTATGAAGGGACCACCCAGATTCAGGCGCTCGACCTCATCGGCCGCAAGGTGCTGTTCGATGGTGGCCAGGCGCTCATGGCATTGATCGATGAGGTCACGGCGACCTGCAATGCGCTGGCGGACGATCCCGATCTCGGTGAGCATGCACGCGTACTCGCAGAGCTGGCAAAGGAGTGGGGCGAGCTGGCCACGGACCTGGGAGCGCGCGGCATGGAGAACCCGAACGAAGTGGGTGCAGGTGCCGTCGACTTCCTCATGTATTCCGGGTACGTCCTCGTTGGCTGGTGCTGGCTGCGCATGATGCAGGTGGCAGGCACCGCGACGGGCGAGGAAGCGTTCCTCACGGGGAAACAACACACGGGCCAGTTCTACTTCCGTCGTCTGCTGCCGCGCACTCGGGCACTGGCGGCGACGATCCGCGACCGCGCCGATGCGCTGCTCGACCTGCCGGCGGCGAGTTTCAGCCGCTGACAGGTGTGCGTAGCGCTGCGCCGCCGCCGCGTCGTTAAGGAGAAGCTATGCCCGTCTACACTGCACCGCGCCGCGACCTGGCTTTCGTGCTTTTCGAACTGTTCGAGGCCGATCGACTCTGGCGCGCGATGGAAGCCACCGCCGAGGTCGACCGCGACCTGGCCGAAGCCGTCATCGACGCCGGCGGTAAGCTGGCGGAGTCCGCTTTCCTGCCGCTGAACGCGTCCGGCGATGCCGAGGGGTGCACTTTCGAGGATGGCTCGGTAACCACCCCGGCCGGATTTCGTGATGCTTATGCGGCTTATGCCGAGGGGGGCTGGGTCGGACTCGGCGGGGAGCCGGAGTACGGTGGCCAGGGCATGCCGAAAATGCTGACGGTGGCGGTGGAGGAAATGTTTTTCGCCGCCAATCCGTCGCTGTATCTGTATCCGGTGCTGTCTGCCGGGGCAGCTTTGCTCATCGCCAGCCACGGTTCGGAAGCCATGAAGCAGCGCTGGTTGCCTGAGATGTACGCGGGCACCACATCGGGAACCATGTGCCTGACGGAAGCACATGCAGGCTCCGACCTCGGCCTCTTGCGCACCCGGGCTGAGCCGCTGAAAGACGGCAGCCATGCGCTTACGGGAACCAAGATCTTCATTACCGGCGGTGAGCACGACCTCGCCGAGAACATCGTGCATCTGGTGCTTGCACGGCTGCCCGACGCGCCGCAGGGATCAGCGGGCATCTCGCTGTTCCTGGTGCCGAAAATCCTCGATGACGGCGAGCGCAATGCAGTTGCGGCGGGCGCCATCGAGCACAAGATGGGCATCCGCGGCAGCGCAACCTGCGTGCTTAATTTCGACGGCGCGCGCGGTTTCATGATCGGGGAGCCGAATCGTGGGCTTGCGTGCATGTTCACCATGATGAACTACGAGCGGCTCTCCATAGGCATGCAGGGCCTCGGTGCGGGCGAGATCGCCTATCAGAACGCCTTGGCCTACGCGCGCGAAAGGCTTCAGGGGCGCGCCCCGGTCGCCGATGAACGCAGCGGCGATGCCGCAGATCCGCTGCTGGTGCATCCCGACGTTCGGCGCATGCTCCTTACCCAGAAGGCCTACAATGAGGGAGGTCGCGCGTTTGCCGCCTTCGTTGGACTGCAGCTTGATCTGTCGAAGCATTCTAACGATGACGAAGAGGCGCGTAAGGCGGCCAACCTCGTAGCCTTCCTCACTCCGGTGGCGAAAACCTACTTCACCGATCGCGGCTTCGATGGCTGCGTGCTTGCGCAGCAGGTGCTCGGTGGTCACGGCTACGTGGTGGAGTGGGGGCTCGAGCAGTATGTGCGCGACGTGCGCATCGCCCAGGTCTACGAAGGCACCAACGGCATTCAGGCCATGGATCTGGCGGACCGCAAGACGGCTCGCGATGGCGGCAGGATGGCGGGTGTCTATGCCGATCACATCGCCGGCTGCATCGCCGATCCGCGTTGTCCCGAGCGGCTGCGGCCGGGGCTCGAGAACGCGCTCGAGAGTTTCCGGCGCGCTACGCGCGAGCTCGCCGAAAACAGCAAGGCGGATCCCGCGCTGCCCGGCAGTGTGGCGGTGGACTATCTGGAGCTGACGGGTCTCGTTTCCTATGCCTGGCTCTGGGCCTTGATGGTTGGCACTGCGGAAGCGCTGCGCGATCAGGAAGGCAGCGATGTGGACTTTCTCGACGGCAAGATCGCTGCCGGTGAATATTTTCACGCCCGGCTGCTGCCGTTGGCGACCATCCTCGAGCAAAGGATTGCGACCGGCAGCACGCCGTTGGCTGTGCGGGCTGAGGCGCTGTGACGGCAACTGGCTGAATAGGAGGGGAAGCCATGAGCGAAGCGGACCGACAACTTTGGCAGCTTAGCGCGATGGAACTCGCGGACCTGATCCGCAATCGGGACGTCAGCAGCCGGGAGGTCGTCGAGGCACACCTGGCGCGGATCGAGGCTGTGAATCCGGAGGTGAATGCGGTCACCCGGGTGCTTGCGGAGCACGCCCTGGACGCGGCCGATGCGGCTGATCGTTCTGATCCCTCCGGTCCGCTGCACGGGGTTCCTTTCACCATCAAGGAGAACATCGATCTCGCCGGTACGCCCACGACCCAGGGCGTACCGGCGCTGGCCGACGCCGTCGCCACGGTGGATGCCCCTGTGGTTGAGCGCATGCTGCGGGCGGGCGCCATTCCGATCGGGCGCACGAACCTGCCCGAGTTCGGCTTCCGCATCAGCACCGACAATCCGCTCCATGGCCGTACGCGCAACCCCTGGAATCGCGACCTGGTCGCCGGGGGCTCCAGCGGCGGTGAGGGCGCTGCGCTGGCCACGGGGATGACACCCATCGGGCTCGGCAACGATATCGGTGGCTCGTTGCGCAATCCCGCCTACTGCAACGGCATCACGTCCTTGAAGCCGAGTACCGGGCGCGTTCCCCACTACATGTCGATGCCGCCCCAGGACGGTGGTATGGCGATTCAGGCGATGCTGGTAGAGGGGCCGATGGCTCGCTCGGTAGCAGATCTCCGTCTGGCCCTGACGATTCTGGCCGGGCGCGACATTCGGGACCCTGTTTCCGTCGATGCACCGCTCAGTGGGGCCGCGGTGCCGAAGCGGGCAGTCATGGTCACCGAAATTCCGGGCGGCGCAATTGAACCGGCCACCGTCGCAGCGGTGCGTGAGGCCGGCGCCGCGCTTGCTGCGGCAGGCTGGGATGTTATCGAGAGCACGCCGCCCGAACTCGAGCGCATTCAGGAGATCTGGGGCCGCACGATGGCCCATGATCTGATCGTCAACATGCCGCTGATGGAGCTGGTGATCTCGGAGGCGCTCGCCGTGGGCTTGAAGCAGCTTTTCGAGCACTTCGATCCGGATACGATGCGTTCCGCCGAAGTGGACGCGGAGCGCTCGCGGCTGGCGCGGCTGTGGTCCGGGTACTTCGTGGAACATCCGGTAGTGATCGGCCCGACTTGGACGAGATTGCCATTCGTTCACGATGCGGACCTCGACCCGGACACGGGCATGGCGCTGATCACCGATACGCTGCGCTTCATCACGCCGGGCAACCTGCTGGGCATTCCCGCCGTGTGCGTCCCTTGCGGGGTGGAAGGCGGGCTACCGCGCGGCGTGCAGATCTATGCGGACCGCTGGCGCGAGGACGTGGCGCTGGCGGCCGCCGAGATCGTCGAGGCCGCCATGCCGCCGGTCTGTCCCATCGATCCGCGCTGAGCGCGGCACAATCAGCGGGGAATGTAGCCTCGGGTCCCGTCCGCGAACACCTGGACCTGATCCCAGACCTGCCCGTCGATGTGGACCTCGCCGGTCTTCGGTATTCGAAAGCCGGCGGGTACGTCGGCGATCACCGGAGCACCCAGCACCGGCAGCCTGAGGGCCTGCTCCGGCTCGCGCCCTGCGTTGTAGGTGCCCCGCGCCGGCCGTACCTGGTACTGCAGCGTCGCCAGGCGGGCGTAGAATGGGTCGTGCACGAAGGCCGGCGGATCGTTCGGCCCGAACGGCGTCAGTTCCAGCCACTCACCGCCGTCGATCACGGCGGATACCCGCACGCTGTACTCCGGATCGAGGCTCATGACCCAGGGCGCTTGATGGTCGGGAAAGGCGCGGAGCAGGCGCGGTTCGCTGGTCTCGTTCGGGTAGTGGTCTAGGTGCAGGGAGCGCAGCCGCTGATAGCGTGTCCCGACGATCCGCAGTCCGGCAGGTTCGAGGTCGGCCTGCTCCGGTTGGCGCGCCACGCGCCGGGCGAGCTCTTCGATGTTGGAGGGAAAGCCGTCGATGACCTGCACGCCCGCATCGGTGCGATAGATCACCGTTGGGTAGGAGACGCGGTAGCCAGGCTGCTGCTCCGAGAGCTGCTGCAGCAGACTCATCACCACGCGATAGTTGTAATGGACGGCTGCCCGGCCGACGGCTCCGTCCACGGCACCGCTGCGTCCGGCAAACGCATTCGTGACGGCCGTGCCGTTGCGCTCCGAGACAACGTGCTCGGCATGGGGGCCGCGAGCCGGAATCCAGCGCAGCTGGAAGGATTCGGTGAGCGCCCGGCTCGCCTCATGCAGGCGCTGGCTCCAGACGCAGTCGGTGCTGTAAACCACGTAGATGGAGCGGTCGGCGCCCTCTCCGTCCGCGGCCCAGACGGCGTGTTCGACCGTCTCCATAAGGAGATCGGCCTCCGGGCCCGGAGGGACGAGCAGGTGCCTGCTGCCGTCGCCCTGAACGATCTGCGGCGATAGCAGGAAGGCGGCGAGCAGTGCGGTGGCGATCAGGCGGGTGACCATGGCTCATGCTCCTCGTTGCTTGGCAGGCGTCGAGGCAAGCATGGCGAGGCCACCGGGTCTGGCGCATCGTGGGTTTGTGCGCGTTAGCGGCAGATAGCGCGAGACTGGGCAGGCAGCGGCCCGGCGGAGCAGCGCGGCGGGGTCACTCCGTCGCCAGCATGGTTCGCAGTGAAGCGAGTTCTGGAGTGCTGGCGTAACCAGCGCAGTGGGCGACGGCGCGTTCGAATGCGGCCAGGGCACGCTCTGGGCGGTCGTGCTGCAGCCAGGCCTTCGCCAGACGGATACTCGGTCCCGGTTCCAGGGCGCTGTCGTGAACGTCGCGGAGATCATTGAGGATGTGCGCCGCGGCGGTACCGGGGACCGACTCCGGCGCGAGTCGCATCAGCATGGTGTAGTAGTAGGCGCGGGAGGCTCGATCGGCGTCCGTTTCGATGCCCTGCAGCACGTCCCGCTCCGCGATCTCCGCGGCCTTGACGAAAGCGGTGACGGCTCTTCGCTCATCCCCGCTCAGCAGGTAGGCGTCCGCCAGATTGCCCCACATCTCATGGATCTCGGGCTCACCGACGGCGGTGAGACGGTCGATCGCTCGCTGCCGCAGGGCCGCGGACTGCTCATAGTCACCGAGCAGGTAAAGCAGCATGCCGAGGAATTCGTCGCCGACGTAGGAATGGGGGGCCACGTCGCGTGCCCGCTCGTAGGCCCAACGCGCGTCGGTGAGCTGGTCGGCGCAGAAGTGGAAGGTGCCCAGATTTGCGAGCACGAACTCGTTCTCGTCGCGTTCGAGAGCGGTCCTGGCGGCGGCGATCGCGGCGTCGATGTCGCCGGAGAAGTACTCGAGGATCGCGAGCCAGAACGGTGGTTTCCAGAAGCCCGGGTCGGCTGTGGTCGCGTGCGCCGCCGCAGCCTTCGCGAGCTCGAGCTCTTCCGGTTCGCGGACACTGCGGAAGCGCTGCAGGCGGGTGGCAGCGACGCCAACGAGCGCGGCGCTGTGGTCCGGGTAATCGTCGAGGAGCGCTTCGAGCACCTCCAGCGACTCGTCGAGGCGGCCGGTGACGCGCAGGAAGTGGGCCTGCGCGATCCGGGTGGCCGGCGCGTAGGGTGCGAGCTGGAGGGCGCGTCCACAGGCCAGGGCGGCGTCCGTCAGGGCGCGCTGGGCGTCCTCCATCCAGTATTCCTCGAGCAGCGCTTCGCAGAGGCCGGCATGGGCATCCGCATAGTTGGCGTCCTGACGCAGCGCCGCGTGGAAACGGCTCTGAGCCCGACGAATGTTGAGCTCGCTCGCCGGACCGTCGAGGTGGACGCGGCCTTCCAGGTAATAATCCTGCACCGGCGCCAGCGGGTAATGACGCGGCCAGTCCTCAGCACCGGTCGGCATGCCGAGCCCATGGGCAATGGCGCGCGCGGCGCGTGCGGCAATCGCCTCGCGGTGGCGTTCGACCTCGGTGCCGGGAATCGTCTCCGCCCACACCTGCTGGCGCAGGCCGCCACTGTAGAGATAGACGCGTACGCCGACGAACCGCGCCAGTTGATGGACCTCACCATCGACGATGGCCTGCGATCGCAGTCTTTGCGCCGCGTGCTCCAGCTCGAGGCCGTCGACGAGTATGGAGGCGGTGGGTGAGGCGAGACGAAAGCCCGCATCGAGTTCAGCGCGCAGCGCATCCGTGAGCCGTTCCCCGTCGTCGCCGACGAGCGGCTGCAGGAGCAGGGTCGGCGAAGCGCGCAGCAGGCCCAGGACGGGCAGTTCCGATGTGGATCCCAGCTCTGGAAACGCGCGGTCGACCCCACCTGCCGTGAACCACCACGCACCGCCGCCAAGTACGGCGAGCAGGAGCAGGGATGCGAGGGCGATCGCTGGCGTCGACGCGACTCGGTCCGGCCCTGTCGGCGCGTCGCCGGCTGGCTCGGGTTCCGGCTCGTCGGAGGTCTTGTAGAGGGTCCAGGCCTCGGTATCCAGTGCTCGCGCGACCCGTTCCAAGGTCTGCAGCTCGACGGGCTTTTCGCGGAACACGCGGCTCACCAGATCCTTGGGTGCCTGTTCCAGCCCCTCGAGATCCGCGATGCGTTCCGCCAGCGCTGCCTGACTGCGAAAACCCGCTTCGGTCAGGGCGTGGTAAAGACGAGGCCGCGAAGCGCGTACGCCCCGTTTGCGGCTGTGCTGACTCCCGGTCGCCATGC
>SLQW01000068.1 GCA_007131295.1 Pseudomonadales bacterium
ACGCGTCGCCGGCGAGCATGTCGCGCACGGCGGCCAGTGCCTCAGCCTCGGATTCCGCGACCACCACGCCCTTGCCCGCGGCCAGACCATCTGCCTTGATGACGATGGGCGCGCCCTGCTCTCGGACGTAGGCCTCTGCCGCCGCGAGCTCCTCGAACGTCGCATGGCGGGCGGTGGGAATGCCGTGCCGAACCAGGAAGTCCTTGCTGAAGGCCTTGGAGCCTTCGAGCTGCGCCGCCGCCGCGCTGGGACCGAAGCAGAGCAGGCCGCGCTCCGTGAAGGTATCGACGATCCCCGCCACCAGAGGTGCTTCCGGACCCACCACGGTGAGATCGACGCCGGTACGTTCGACAAAGTCGGCTAGCGCGTCGATAGCGTCGACGTCGATGGCGACGTTCTCCACGCCCTCCTCACATGCGGTTCCGGCGTTGCCCGGTGCCACATACACCCGTTCCACGCCGGTACCCGAACGGAGTTTCCAGGCCAGGGCATGCTCCCGCCCGCCGCCGCCGACCACCAGGATCTTCATCCGAGGCTCCTCTCCGTCGCCGTCAATGCCTGAAGTGGCGCATGCCGGTGAACAGCATGGCCATGCCCGCCGCGTCCGCCGCGGCAATCACCTCCTGGTCGCGGATGGACCCGCCGGGCTGGATCACGGCCGTAATGCCTGCCTCTGCAGCGGCATCGATGCCGTCCCGAAACGGGAAGAAGGCATCGGAGGCCATGACTGCGCCGCGCACCTCGAGACCTTCGTCAGCGGCCTTGATGCCGGCGATGCGAGCGCTGTAGACGCGGCTCATCTGTCCGGCACCGACGCCGATGGTGTGACCGTCGCGGGCGTAGACGATGGCATTGGACTTGACGAACTTCGCCACCTTCCAGGCGAAGCGCAGGTCGGACTCCTCACGCGCATCAGGGGCACGCCGCGTGACCACACGCGGTGCATCCGCTGCCATGTCGCCCAGGTCCGGATCCTGGACGAGCAGGCCACCGCTGACCTGGTGCAGGGCGAAACGTGCGGACGCTTCCGCGAGCGGACCGCACTCAAGCAGGCGGACGTTCTTCTTCGCCGCCGCCGCATCGCGCGCAGCCGGCGAGACCACGGGGGCAATGATGACCTCGACGAACTGACGTTCGACGATCCGCGCCGCCGTGCGCTCGTCGAGCTCCCGATTGAAGGCGATGATGCCGCCGAAAGCAGAGGTCGGATCCGTAGCGAACGCCGCTTCGTAGGCGGCGCCGATGTCCTCGGCCACCGCCACGCCACAGGGATTGGCGTGCTTGACGATGACGCAGGCCGGAGCGTCGAACGCCCGCACGCAGGCCAGCGCCGCGTCAGTGTCGGCAATATTGTTGTAGGACAGCGCCTTGCCATGAAGCTGGCGGGCGCCGCCGAGCGTTCCGTCGCCCTCGCTGACTCCCGGGTCACGGTAGAAGGTGGCGCGTTGATGCGGATTCTCACCGTAGCGCAGCACCTGGCCGTCCTCCCATCCGAGGTGCAGGCGCGGCGGAAACGCCGGCACTTCTTCGCCAGTGGCTTGCTCGGGGGTGGCGAAGCGACTGCCGAGCCAGTTGGCGATGGCACCGTCGTAGGCAGCCGTGTGGGAAAAAGCCCGCAGCGCCAGCTCGGCGCGCAGCTCCCGGGAACTGCAGCTCTCGTGAGCCGCGAGCTCCTCCAGGACGCGCGCATAGTCTTCCGGATCCGTCACGACCAGGACCCGGGCATGGTTCTTCGCCGCCGACCGGATCATGGCCGGGCCGCCAATATCGATGTTCTCGATCGCCTGTTCGAGGGTGCAGTCGGGGTCTGCCACGGTCGCCTCGAACGGGTAGAGGTTCACCGCAAGCAGATCGATTGGCGCGATACCGTGCTCAGCCATGACCTCGGCATCCGCACCACCGCCAGAGCCATCCTCCCTACCGAGCAAACCACCGTGGATCTTCGGATGCAGCGTTTTCACGCGCCCGTC
This sequence comes from Pseudomonadales bacterium, assembly GCA_007131295.1. Taxonomy (GTDB): domain Bacteria; phylum Pseudomonadota; class Gammaproteobacteria; order Pseudomonadales; family Azotimanducaceae; genus SLTB01. Next base: position 1,971 of record SLQW01000068.1, read on the forward strand.
CATCATCTCGGGAAAACCCGTGTGCTCCGAGACCTCGGTCACCTCGAGTCCAGCCTCCCGCAATCGCGCGCAGGTACCGCCGGTGGAGAGCAGTTCCACGCCTGCCGCGGCGAGACCGCGCGCGAAGGCCTCGAGGCCGCGTTTATCGCTAACGGAAAGCAGGGCGCGCCGCACCCGGATGTGTGCGTCAGTCATCGATCGGCCGAGTCCATGTCTGATGGCAGGGCGATGAGCGCAGCAGTCCGCGCGGCTTCAGCCCAGAAGATCGTATTGTTTCAGCTTCTTGCGCAGGGTGCCGCGATTGATGCCGAGCATCGCCGCAGCATGGGACTGATTGCCATGGGCATGCCGCAGAACGAACTCGAGCAGCGGCGCCTCCACTTCCGCGAGCACCATGGCGTACAGGTCCTTGGGCTGCTCACCATCGAGTCGGTCGAAGTAGGCTTCGAGCGCCCGTTCGACGCAGACGCGCAGCGGTTCTGGCGTCGTCTCCGGCACCTGCACCAGCGGCGTGACCTTGGCACTCACGGCGCGCCCGGAATGGAAATTGCGACGGCTGTCGTTCACGTGCATTCCTGCCCTTCAGGCTGCCTGAGCCGCGTAATGCGGCGTTGCAGCTACTTGCTTAGAGGTTCGCTCATCGAACCCTCCCCCCGAAAAGCCCTGCCCACGACTCTCATGCCATGCGACCAGGCTGGCGAGCTGTTCCGAACCATCCTCGATCCGATTGAACCTGGAAAGGAACGCTCGAGCTTCTTCCCCCTTTTTTTCTTCTAAAGCCTGTAGGTACCAGGCCACGTGTTTGCGCGCGATGCGCAGCCCCCGCTCGACGCCATGGAAGTCGTGAAGCGCCTGCACATGCCCCAACAGAATCTGACCGCGGGTAGCCATGTCCGGCTCTGGCAGCCGCTCGCCACGGTCGATCCACGCCGCGATCTGCCCGCAAAGCCAGGGCCGGCCCTGAGCCGCGCGTCCGATCATGACACCAGCCGCGCCCGTATATGCCAGGACGGCCGCTGCGCGTTCAGGGGAATCGATGTCACCGTTGGCGAATACCGGAATCTCTACGGCGTCGACGATGGCGGCGATGGTGTCGAACTCGGCGCGGCCATCGAAGCGGTCGGCCCGCGTACGGCCATGGACCGCCAGAGCGGCGACACCCGCATCCTCGGCGATGCGGGCAATGCGCACGCCATTGCGCCATTCCGGCGACCATCCGGTACGGATCTTCAGCGTCACCGGCAGCTCCACGGACGCAACCACGCTACGCAGGATGTCGGCGACCAGCGCCTCGTCCCTGAGCAACGCGGAGCCGGCGGCACGTTTGCAGACCTTCTTGGCCGGACAGCCCATGTTGATGTCGATGATTTCGGCGCCATGATCCCGGTTGTAGCGTGCCGCATCGGCGAGCATTTGCGGCTCGGCGCCGGCAATCTGAACGCTTCTGGGACCTGATTCAGCCGCATGCTCGCGACGTAGCTGCGACTTGCGCGTATGCCGCAATGTCGGGTCAGCCGAAACCATTTCGGCGACCACCATCCCGGCCCCGAGGCGCCAGCACAGCGAGCGAAAGGGCAAATCGGTGACGCCGGCCATGGGCGCCAGGACCACACGATTGCGCAAGCGATGACTGCCGATCGTAACGGCACCAAGCGGTGGCGGAACCTGCTCACCCGTGCTGGACAACAGAGACTCCCTTCGATCGGCGCCGACTTTCCGGTACGGAACAGCAAATGAGCGCTTTCCGAATCAAACCGGCGGGGCGGGCAACATGTGTCTGGAATAAGCCTTGCCGAAGGCTGCGTGGAGAGTCCTGATCGGTCCCGAACCGATCACCCCGCGCCTGGCAAGAGGGGACCTATCTTAGCCTCGCAGCCAGGGAGTTCAATCGAAGCAACGTAACCGAAAGGTTTCGCCGGCCGCCGGGCGACGAACGGTGGTCGTGGGACCACTGAAATCGTCCCGGGGGCATCTTGCAGCAGGGGTCAGAATGCGTACAATCGCCGGCACTTCAACTACCCAGCCGAGGCTTTATGTTCCCCTGACGATGCGGCGCGCTTCGTGACGCCGCTAAGCAGCATGCATAGCCGTTACGAAGAGGAGAGTGAGCGAATGCGCGCAAACGCATACGTCATTGCCGAGCAGCCCTCTGCTGCTCCCTACGACCCGGGAACGCAGCCCAGCCATCCTGTCCACCACAGCGACGACGATCGTCTCGACCATTTCATCGAGCGTGACGGCGTGCGGTTTGCCGGTACCCACCTGCTGCTGGACTTCTTCGGCGCGAGCCGGCTCGACGATATCGAGCTCATGGAAGAAGCTCTGCGTGGCGCCGTGGATGCGGCCGGCGCAACCCTGCTCCACATCCACCTGCACCACTTCACGCCCAACGGCGGGATCTCCGGCGTGGCGGTGCTGGCCGAATCTCACATTTCTGTGCACACCTGGCCGGAGCGGGACTACGCGGCGTTCGACATCTTCATGTGCGGCGATGCTCGACCCGAACTCGGTGCAGAGGTGCTGCGCGAGAAATTCCTGCCCTCCAGGATGGAACTCCTGGATCAGAAGCGCGGCGTGATCGATGGCGCGTAACGAGTTCGCAGAGACCCTCTACGACTCCTACGGACAACGTTTCGCCATCGACGAGGTCTGCTTCGAGAGTCGTACCGAGGTCCAGCACCTGCTGATCTTCCACAATGCGAAGTTCGGCAGGGTGATGGCTCTCGACGGCGTCGTGCAGACGACCCAGCGGGACGAATTCTACTACCACGAGATGCTGGCCCACGTGCCGCTGTTCGCCCATGGGCAGCCGCGGCGCGTACTCATCATCGGCGGTGGAGACGGCGGTCTGCTGCGGGAGGTGGTCAAGCATCGCAGCGTGGAACACGTGACAAAGGTGGAAATCGACGCGGCGGTCGTGGAGATGGCCAAGACCTGGTTTCCCGACCACTCCCGCGGTGCCTTCGATGATCCGCGCTTTCATCTGGTGATTGCCGACGGCGCCGAGTTCGTCCGTACCACTGAGGATCCCTGGGACGTGATCATGATCGACTCGACGGACCCGATCGGACCCGGCGAAGTCCTCTTCAGCAACGACTTCTACCGCCAGTGCCAGCGGATTCTGGCGCCGGGCGGCATCATGGTGACCCAGAACGGCGTGCCGTTCATGCAGCTCGACGAGGTCAGGAAATCGGCGCGCGCGTTCCGCGATTTGTTCGCGGATTGGCATTTCTACGGCGTCGCGGTTCCGACGTACATCGGAGGCATGATGACCCTGGGCTGGGCGACGGAGGACGCGGGCCTGCGACAGCTGCCGCTCGAGGTGCTCGAGGAGCGGTTTGCGAGCGCGGAGATCGATACCCGCTACTACACGCCGGCGATCCATCGCGGCGCTTTCGCGCTACCACGGTTCGTCGAGGAGGCGATCGGCAAATGACTGACCTTCGGGGTGGAGGTAGCCTGCCAGCCGACAGCACGCTGGCCGTACACCCGGCGCTGGGCGGTCGCGAGACCGACTGGCATGCACTCGTGCGCACGCACGGCTCACCGCTTCTCGTTCTCGACTGCGACATCATTCGCCGCCAGTACCGCAAACTGGCTCAGGCCCTGCCCGACGTCAGCCTCTACTACGCCATCAAGGCGCTGCCGAATCGGGCCGTGATCGCCACCCTCGCGGAAGAGGGATGCGGCTTCGACATCGCCACCAACGGCGAGGTCGCCATGCTGGAGCAGCTCTTCATCGAACCACGGCGCACTATCCACACGCATCCGATCAAGCGCGATCTCGACATCCGTACCGCGCTGCGTTACGGCTGCACGACGTTCGTGGTCGACAACGTCGACGAGCTGGAGAAGTTCATACCGTATCGGCACCGCGTCGCCTTGCTGGTCCGGGTGAGTTTCCCGAACCCGTCGGCGCGGGTCGACCTGTCGCGCAAGTTCGGTTGCGCCGCTGATGACGTGCCCGCTCTGCTCAAAGAAGCGGACGCACTCGGAATTCACGTCAAGGGGCTGTCTTTCCACGTCGGCTCCCAGGTCGCCGATGCGGGCATGCACGTGTACGCGATCCGCCGCTGTACCGAACTCCTGCGTCTGCCGCGGCCTGATGCCGTGGCCCCTATGTCGGTCATCGACATCGGTGGCGGATTCCCTGTGAACTACGACGGCAGCATCGAGGACATCGATGCTTTCTGTGCACCGATCCGCACGGCGCTGGCGGAGCTACCGTCGAACGTTCGGGTCCTGGCAGAGCCCGGTCGCTACATCGCCGCACCAGCCATGACCTGCGTCACCTCCGTCGTCGGCCGCGCCCGGCGCGGCGAGCGGATGTGGTACTACCTCGACGATGGCGTCTACAACTCCTTCTCGGGGCAGATCTACGATCACACCCGCTACCCCCTTATCGCACTCGACGCGCAGGGTGAATCGCGCCCGAGCGTCCTCGCCGGACCCACCTGCGACAGCATCGACGTGATCGCGGAAGACATCCTCATCGGCGAGATGCAGATCGGCGATCTGATCGTGGCACCGATGATGGGCGCCTACACTGCGGCCACCGCCACCACGTTCAACTCGCTGCCGCGTGCCCGCGTGCTCACGCTGGCGGCTCCCGCGTCGCTGGATGTGGATGACAGCAACGTGGTGCGGCTCGCCTGACCACACGATCAGAGCGCGGTGCTGCTTACTGCGCGGCGCAGCGGGACCCGGTCAGGTGATCATGAACTTCGCTTCGCCCTCGGCGACAACGACCGCGTCGGCTTCGCGGCGTGCGCAGGCCGACAGGGTGATCAGCTTGCGCCGCCGATCCAACTGCCAGGCCTCGAGCAAGAGGGGCGTTCCGGTCGCCACCTGTTCCCGATAGCGCACCTCCGCACGTGCGGTGAAGCCCCGCAGCTGCTGCAGCCACAGCCAGTTCGCCATGACTTCGTCCAGCGCCGTGAACAACAGGCCACCATGAGTCACACCGGTCCAGCCACAGTGCTCGGCGCGCGGCGTGAAGGTCCCGCGGCAGACTTCTCCGTCCATCCAAAGATGCATGCCGAGGCTGACCGGGTTGACCTCACTGCAGGCGAAACAGTGAACCGTCCCGGGCGGCGCAGCGGTGCGCGAATCCTGCTCTGTCATGCTCTTGACTCCAGGTCGTATCACCAGAAGCGGATCTGATAGTTGACGGCGTGCTCGCCGGGACTTTCGATCTCCATGGCGACGAGCACTTCCCGGTTCGGCGGCATCGCCGCCTCGGGGCGCACCTCACCAGCGAGGTAGCGCTCCGGCGGCACACGACGCGCGGCCACCGGTTCACCGCGAATGTCGGCGAACTGCAATTCAATGATGGGAAACGGCTGCGCAAAGGGCGCGACGTTTTCGATAGTCGCCTCGAACAGCAGCGCATTCGCGTAAGCCGGGTGCGGACGCACGAGCAGGCGCCGGCTGCGGATTGCGGACAGGTCGCGGTGCTGGGGCAGAGCGCAACCCAAAACATCGCAGATGCGCGCATAAGTGGCGCGCAGACGCGGGTCCATGGCCGCATCCGGGAAGGTCCAGTAGGCCAGCTGGCCGAGAGCGAGCAGGACCCCGAAGGCAAGCACGCCCGACCAGAGCAGCCGATTGCGTACGCGCGGTCGCGGCGCAGGCAGCACCGGTGGCGTCGGCGCCAGCGCCTCCGCCGGCGGCTCGGGTACGGATTCCGGCGTCAGTTCGTCAGGCGCTTGCTCGAACCATGCGCTTGACGCCTCCACCGGTTCCTCGTCGCGCTCGAGCACCGGCTGGTGGCGCTCAGGCTGCTCAGGTGGCGGTGGCGCCAGGGCAATGACCTCAGCGTCACCATCCACGAGCTCCAAGTGGTCATAGGCCTGGAAAACGGCCAGACAGGCCCCGCAGCGCACCAGCCCGTCCGCAACGACGAGCTGACCCTCCTGGACGCGGAAGTGAGTACCGCACTCGGGGCAGGCTGCGAGCCAATCGCTCATGCGCGACGCCTGCCGTCGAGACACACCCAGCCTTCGTCGACCACGGTCTCGAATGTCACATCCGGCCACGCCGCGCGGACACCGGCCTCCTGCTCGCGCAGGATGCCCGACAGGATCACGCGCCCGTTCGGACGTACGGAGCGCAGCAGGGGTGCGGCGAGTTCGATCAGCGGGCCAGCGAGGACGTTCGCCAGCAGCAGGTCGCAGCGGGCCGCGGGAGGCAGTTCCGGAAGCAGCTCCAGGTCTCCGTTCCGCCCATTGCGGCGTGCGTTCTCCCTGCTCGCCGCCAGTGCCTGGGGATCGTGATCGACTCCGAGCACACGCTTGGCTCCCAAAGCGAGCGCCGCAAGGGCGAGGATGCCGGAACCGCATCCGAAATCGATCACCTCGGCCGCTACGGGCGGTTCGTCGGCAAGGCGTGCGAGACAGCTCCGGGTCGTGGCGTGACTGCCGGTGCCGAACGCCAGGCCGGGGGCCAACTGCACGCTGACGCCCGAAAACCCATCGCTTGCATCCCTGTCGTCGTCGCTTGGCACGATCCGCAGCCGCTCACCAAAGGAGAGACACTGCGCATGCTGGCGCCAGGCGTCCTTCCAGTCTGCATCCTGAATCGGGACGAGCAACAGCTCCGGGAGTGCGAAACCCGCCTCTTTACACCAGGCGGAACGGGCACGCTCGAGTCGTTCATGCAGCCCGGGGTCGGCGGGAAACAGCGCGCTGACCACGACGTGCGACCACAGCGGCAGTGCCCCGGGATCAGGCTCGAGAAGCGGCTGATCGTGGGCATCTTCCAGGCTCACCGCCACCGCACCGAGCGTTTCCATCAGCGCCTCGACCGCTGGAACGCCCGAACCGGGTACCTCGAGGCGTGCACTCACCCAAGCCATGGCACGTACCGCCACTGCAGCCGTCGCCGGCCGCTCATGTCTTTGCCTGCAGCCG